>CAYHHH010000011.1:0-10384 GCA_964356125.1 uncultured Bifidobacteriaceae bacterium
CTATTTCCGCGGCAGCGCGAAAGCAACATAGCTCGGCGTGCCGACGACAGGATCGGCCGGCACGTCGCCTGGGCGCACGTGGCCGCCTCCGGAGTTGATTCGCGACGACGCGGGCACCACCAGATACTGGCGCCCGTTCACCTCGTACATCGCGGGCACCCCTTCCGATCCCGCAGGCAGCGTTCCCGTCCACAGAATCTTGCCGGTCTCTTCGTCGTGCGCGCGCACCTTGCCGTCGGTCGTCGCCACGAAGAGCAATCCGGTCGACGTCACGATGATGCCGTGGCGCTCGGCCATGAAGACACCGGCATTCTTCGCGCCTTCCGCGGCCGCTCTCGCGTCTTCTCCGAGCGGCACTCTCCACTTGATCGTTCCCGTGTTCAAGTCGTACGCGACGATCGCCGACCACGGCGGACCGATGATGTACGGCTGGTTCGGATAGAGACCCCAGTCGGTGTAGTAGCGATTCGGTGGCGCATCGACTCCAGTTGGATACGGAGGGCCGCCGAGCGGACTCGGCCGCGGCTCGAGGACGGGCATTTCCAACCCGCCCGGCGCGCCACCGGAGGCCACCACTGGGTCAGAGCCTGTCGCGCCGAAGCGATCTGAGTTGCCGCGCGAAGGCGGACGCGACGGGGGAGTCAAAAACGCATGAATCGCGGCGATCGACGCCGCGTCGAGATCGCCGAACGCGGGCATCTCGCCTCTGCCGCCGGTAACGACCTGACGGAAGGCCTCCAGCTCGAGACGGTTCGTGCCGGCCACTGCGGGCGGTCCGCCTGCGGAGCCCCCGCCATTCGGTCCATGACACGACTGGCATCGTCTTTCGTAGATCGTCCTTCCCTGGTCTGCGCCCGATGCCGTTCGGCGCGCGGCCAGCGGATCGTCGAGGCCGAGCTTGTAGATGGTCGGCCAGTCCTGCGTCGTGAGATACACCATCCCTTTGGCGGGATTGGCCGCATTGGTTCCCCAGTTCGATCCACCGCGCGCGCCGGGTAACGAGATCGTCTCTTCGAGGCCCGGCGGAGTGAACAGCCCTTCGTTGCGCATCTTCGAGAGCCGCTCGCGCCACGCGGCGCGCTCGCCGTCGGTCAGGATGTACGGGTTCACATCGTCCGGCGTCATCGCTTGCCGCGCGTACGGAGGAGGGACCGTCGGGTACGGCTGCGTCGGCCACGCCTGCTCGCCTGGCATGCGGCTCGCCGGCACCGGCCGCTCCTCGATGGGCCACAGCGGTTTTCCGGTGACGCGATCGAACGCAAACAGGAAACCCTGCTTGGTGGATTGCGCCACGGCGTCGATCAGCTTGCCGTCATGACGGACCGTGATGAGCTGCGGGGCCGCATTGTTGTCGTAGTCCCACAAATCGTGGTGAACCATTTGAAAATGCCACAGCTTCTTTCCGGTGCGTGCATCCAGCGCGAGCAGACAGTTGCCGAACAGATTGCTGCCGATGCGATCGGCGCCGTAATAGTCGTAGGTGGGGGAGCCGGTGGGGAAGTACGCAATGCCGCGCTTCTCGTCGACGGTTATTTCGCCCCACGTGTTCGTGCCGCCAGCGTACTTCCACGCATCTTTCGGCCACGTGTCGTATCCCTCTTCACCCGGATGCGGAATCGTGTGGAAGGTCCACACCAGCTTTCCGGTTCTGACATCGAAGGCGCGAATGTCACCAGGCGCCGACAGATACGCTTCGCCCGTTGACGATCCCACCATGATCAGATTCTCGAAGACGCGTCCTGGAGATTCGGGTTGAATGCGGGTAATTGTCTTCGGATCCCGTCCGAGCCCCTGCCGCAAATCGACGAGCCCGTTTCTGCCGAACGTCGAGACGGACTTTCCGGTGCGCGCGTCGATTTGCTGAAGAAAGTGGTTGAGCGCGAAGATCAGCCGCCGATCTTTGCGGTCCTTGCTCTCCCAGTACGCAATGCCGCGCGTGGCCAGGCCCGGCAGATTTTCGTGGACCCAGATCTCCTTGCCCGTTGCGGCGTCGAGCGCCACGAGCGAGCTGTTTCGCGCCTGCACGTACATGACGTTGTCTATGACGATCGGATTGAAGACATACGAGCGGTTGTCTCCCGTCGGATAGACCCACGCGACTTCGAGCTGGCTTACGTTGGACTTGTCGATCTGCTTGAGATCGACGAAGTGCGAGGAGTCCGGCCCGCCGCCGTAATCCTTCCACGTCTTGTAGTCCTGACCCGCGAGTACGGACCCGCTGGCCGCAACGATGATGAGGAACAGCAGGGTTGTTCGGGGCATGGCGAGGTAATGATAATGCCGCGGGCCGTAGCGCCGCCATACATGCTTGAAATGGGTCGCGATACGTTCGGCGACGTGGTCGTCATCCCGCGCGTGCGGCGGCAGGTGTAGGGCTCAACTTAACAAGTGTAGGGCTCAACTTAAGTTGAGCACTACCGGCGATCGGCTACCAGCTACCGGCTAGCTATGGCAGCAGCGGCCCCGGCGCGGTGATGAAGTGCGCGTGCAGCGCGCGCACGGCTCTTTCCACCTCGTCGTTCGGCACCATCCACGTAATGCGGAACGATGAGGTCGACATGCCTCGCGGCTCGATGCCGGCCTCGCCGAGCGCGCTGATGCCGGCCCTGACATTTGCATAGCTGGCGTTGATACCCGCACCGATGACGCTGACCGCACCAAGTCCGTCTGTCACAACAACGCGATCGCCAAACTGTGCCGCGAGCGCGGCGCGCACCGTGTGTTCGCCGTGCAGGTTCTCACGTGAGATGACGAGCGTCGTCCGGCCGGCAGAGGTGTGGAGCTGCTTTCCCGCGACGTGATGCTCGTCGAGCGCGGAGAGCAGGTCGTGCGGCGGTGCGTCTGACTCGAGAATGAGCACGTCGCGCTCGCTCGCGACGCCGACGACCATGCCAGGCAGTCGCGGCGGATTTCGCCGGACGACGGTGCCGTCCACAGAGGGATCGGCGCCGGGCAGGGGACCGCTCGTGGCGCGCGCGTAAATAGCGATGCCTCGCTCCTTCGCGAACTCGACGGCCTGCGCATTCAGCACCTTCGCGCCAGACTCGGCCATCTCCTGCGTTTCCTCGTACGACAACGTGCCGATGCGCCGCGCATCCGGCACCACGCGCGGATCGGCGGAGTAGATGCCATCCACGTCCGAGCAGATTTCGCAGTACTCCGCGTTCAGCGCGGCCGCCATAGCCACTGCCGTGGTATCGCTGCCCCCGCGCCCGAGCGTCGTCACCTCCCGGCGGTACGACACGCCCTGGAAGCCGGCGATGACGACGATCTTTCCGCGAGCGAGCTCGTCCTCGACGCGGAACGGCCTCACTTCGATGATGCGCGCATCGATGTGCCGGTCGTTGGTGATGATGCCGGACTGGCTGCCGGTGAAGCTGATCGCGTCGCCGCCCAGGTCGCGGATCGCGATGGATAGCAGCGCCGTCGATATGCGCTCACCGGCGGTAAGCAGCATGTCGAGCTCGCGCCGTTCAGGGTTCGGAGACACCTTCTTGGCCATCTCGAGCAGGTCGTCCGTCGTGTCGCCCATCGCCGATACGACGACCACGACATCGTGACCCTGCTGGCGCGTCCGCATGATGCGTTCCGCCACCTGCCGCAGCCGTTTCACATCGGCGACGCTGCTCCCGCCGTATTTCTGCACGACGATAGCCATTAGTTTGGCAACCCGAACACTCTCACGGTCGAGCCTGCGACGGCGCCGATGAACTGCCTGCCGCCGATGGCATAGGTCATCGGGCTCGACTTCCAGGTTTCCTGCGTGTCGAACTTCCACAGTGGCTTTCCGGTCTTCGCATCCACGCAGACGAGGGCGCCGCCGGTGTTGTCGCCGTAGAACACGAGGCCGCCGGCCGTGCTCAGGAGCCCGGATGCGGTGACGCTGCCCCCGATCTTCGGCGTTTCCCACACGAGCTTGCCCGTCTGCAGATCCAGCGCGCGCAAGAACTTCCCACCGCCCTCTATCGTCGCCGCCTTCGTGGTGCCGCCATAGAACGATTTGCCGTACTCGAACCAGTCAGAATTCTTCCGGTACACCGAGCACGCTTCAGACGCCATCACGTAGAACAATCCTGTTGCGGGGCTGTAGGCCGATGACGGCCAGTTGGCCGCGCCGGAGACCGACGGGCACGTCTGCGTGCCGTCGACGGAATTCTCGTTGCCCGGCAACAGCCGCGGCCGGCCGCTGGCATCGATGCCGGATGCCCACGTGATGTTCTTCACGAACGGCTGCGCCATCAGCATCTGCCCGGTCAACCGATCGAGCACGTAGAAGAAACCGTTTCGATTCGCCACGACGAGCAGTTTACGCGCGCGCCCGCCGAATCGGGCGTCGACGAGCAGCGGCGGCTGATTCGCATCCCAGTCGTGCAGATCGTGCGGCGTGAATTGAAAGTGCCATCGCAGCGTTCCGCTCGCCGGATCGAGCGCGATGATAGACGACGAGTAGAGGTTGTCGCCTGTGCGCTCCTCGCCGTTGTAGTCGGGGCAGGGATTGCCGGTCGGCCAGTACAGCAATTGTGCTTCTGGATCGTACGAACCCGTCAGCCATGTGGTCGCACATCCGTGCTCGAGCGCCTTGCCGATCCATGTTTCGGATCCTGGCTCGCCGCGTGCCGGCACCGTCCAGAATCGCCAGACGCGCTCACCTGTTGACGCCCGGTACGCATCGAGGAATCCGCGCACCCCTTCGTCGCCTGCCGAGATGCCGGCAATGACCAGATCGTTGACGATGAGCAGTGCGCCCGTGGCGCCGTAGTTCTGGCGGTAGTCTGCCATCTCCGCATCCCAGACCAGACGTCCGTTCGCTCGATCGAGCGCGAGCAGGTGCGCGTGATCCGTCTGCAGGAACACGCGATTGCCGAGCACGGCGATTGCGCGGTTGATGCCGGATGCCGGATCGCCCGTCGGGACGAGTCCCGGCGTCTGCGGGCGGATGAACTGCCAGAGTTGATTGCCCGTACGCGCGTCCAGCGCTCGCACTTCGTTCACGGCGGCCACGTACATGACGCCCTCGACGACGAGCGGTGTCATCTGGAGCGCGCGCGTGCCGCCCATCTCGTGCGTCCAGGCGGGGACGAGCGTCGACACGTTGCCGGTGTGGATTTGATCCAGAGGGCTGTGGCGGTTCGCGCTGAGCAGGCCGTTGTAGCTCGGCCACTCGCCGCGCTTCGGCCGCGCGATCTCGTCGAATGTGATCTCGCGGCGCGACTGCGTATGCGGCGTCGCCGTCAGCAGGGCAACGGAGAGAACGACCGCCATTGTTCGCGACATCAGCGGCGCGCGAGCGAGAGCCGGAACGCGGCCATTTCTTCGCCGTTGCGAACCAGGAGCACGTCACCGGCGAGCACCGGGTGGTTCCACGTTTTCCCCTCGATGGCGGGGGCCCGCGCGACCTCAGTGAACTTGTCGGGCGTGGCAGAGACGAGCGCCAGCTCGCCGTCTTCAGAGAGCACGAGCAGCAGGTTCTGCTCCGGCAGCAGCATGAGCTGTCCGTGGCCGTAGCGCCCGCCCTTCCACGTGCGTGCGCCGTCGGCGACGTCAATCGACGCGAGAATGCCGCCGTCGAAGCCGTAAGCGTGCCCCTGATGGACGACGAAGTCGTTGAAGTACGGCTTCAAGGCGGTCGTCATCCAGCGTTCCTTCACCATCCATCCGCCGTCTGCGTGCGCGACGTTGATGCGGACCATGCCCGTCCTGGACGCGAGCCCGGAGCCGCTGCCGATCAGCAAATCGCCGCCGTCGACGATCGCAGGCTGGACGATGCTGTCGCCGGGCCACTCGTGTGTCCAGAGCACCGTTCCGTCCGACGGCGCAACGCCGATCACGCCGGGGCCGTTCAGCAACACGACCTGCGCGACGCCGTCGATCGTCATCAGTTGAGGCGAGCTGTAGCCGCGCCCCTCTTTGGGCCCGTACCAGCGCGGTGTGCCGGTGGCGAGATCGTAGGCCGCGAGGTTTCCTGCCGCGGCCACAATCACCACGTCGCCGGCCACGAGCGGTGAACCCGCGATGCCCCAGTCTGGAATCGTTGCGCCGGTGTCGGCAACCGCGTTGCGCGACCAGACGGCGGATCCGTCACGCGCATCGAGCGCGTTCACGATCCCTGTTCCACCTAACGTGTAGACGCGGCCGTTGTGAAAGGCCGGCGTTGCGCGGGGGCCGGCGCCCGCATTGGATTCCCAGAACCGCGCGGCATCTCGGTGCTTCCACACCGGCGTGCCGGTCTTCAGATCGTAGGCCGACACGATCTCATCTTCGCCGCGCTGCTCCTGTGTGAACACGCGATCGCCGGCGACCGCAAACGATGACCATCCCGGTCCGATCGGCTGGCGCCACAGTTCGACAGGCGGTGTGCGCGACCAGTTCGCATCGATGCGCACGCCGCGAATGACGCTGTCGCGCGCAGGTCCACGGAAGCCATTCCATTCGGCAGGCCGTTCGACTCGCCCGATTCCCGGCTCGCTCAGGGCAGGCGTGTCGACTGAAACTTCAGGCGCTTTCTCTGTTGTGGGTTTCTCCACGGCCGTCGCTTCGGGCGCCGGCACAGCTGTTTTCACCACAACCTCATCGCCCGCGGCCGCAAGCAGTCGTTCTTCGGCTGTCGGCGTCCAGCGCCATTCGAGATCCGAAACGGCATCCCCCGTGACGCCGTTGGTGCGGACGAGCATGAGCGCTCCGCACGCGAGCAGAATGGCTGCGGCCAGCGATACGTGCCGGCGCTCAATCGGCACGCCGCGGCTCGTCACCGCCCACACCACGAGCGCCAGGCCTATCACCGGTACTGAGTAGAGGTAGATCATGAACCCCATCATCCCGTTGGCGACGGAGGGATGGACGAGACGCTTGGTGAGCGCCACGGCGAGGACGATCAGCGCGATCGCGCCGAGGCGCTCGGCCCAGGCCGCGCGGCTGAACAACAGCCACCAGAGAAGCACGAGCAAGCCGGCGCCGACGCCGACAATTATGGCGGTGCCGCCGTGCTCGGGCGCGACGATCGGCACGACGAACATGACGAGCCACTGCAGCGCGACGAGAGTCACGCCCGGCCAGAGACGTAGTGGTTTCTGCATCACTTCACTTGCGCTTTCCGTCCAGCAACGCCTGCGTCTTTTCCAGGCCGCTGCGGGCGTCCTGATCGTTCGGATCGATCGCGAGGGACAGCGTGAACTCGTCGATCGCCTCGGACAGTTTCCCAATCGATGCCAGCGTCAACCCCAGAGCCGTGTGCGCGTCGGCGCTTTGCGGATTCACCTTCAGCGCCTGCCGGTATTTCTCGATGGCCTCATCGGTGCGCTGCAATTGCGTGAGCGCCAGGGCCGACCCCATCAGGGCGTCGAGGTTGCCGGGCTGGATCATCAGCGCCCACTCGTACACCTTCCAGGCGTCGCTGGCGCGCGACTGCGTGAGCAGCAGCTTACCAGCCATGAGGTATCCCGTTGGATCTCCGATGCGAAGCCGCGAGGCCGTATCAAACTCTTCGAGGGCAGGCTCGACCTCCCCGAGAGCGGCCAGCGCCAACCCGAGATTCAGTCGAATGTCCGCGTTGTCTGGCCATCGTTCGACCGCTGCCCGGTAGTGCACGACCGCCTCACGCGGCCGATTTCTCCGCGCCAGCAACATTCCCTTGCCGAAGTGGGGCTCGGCCGACTGCGGCGACGCCTCCAGCGCCTTGTCGTAATACGTGTCTGCATCGTCCCAGGTTTCAGGATTCAGGAAAAAAATGTTGGCGATATTGAGATAGTGAGACGCGCGATCCATTCGGGTGTTCTGGAGCGGCAGATACGCCAGCCCTGCCGCGAGAACGAGCGCACCGAACGCCCAGCGACGCATCGGTCGCGCAGATTTCTCCCGCCAGACTGCAAACCCGCCGGCGGCCAAGAGGAGAAGGACCGGCACCAGGGGAAATCGGTACCGCGCGAATACGTAAAAGCTGATGATGCTGAGCGTGTAGGTGAGGGCGATCGCGTGGAGGAACCACAACCGCCGCCACGCGCCCGCCGTCAAGCACGCGCCGAAGGCCGCGAGGCAGAACACGACGCCGAAGCTGAATGGCGCGAGCGCCCGCAGCACCGAAGACGACTCCGCATACACCTCTTGCGATTCGGTGTCGGCGATCTCGACGGCGTTGTATGTCAACGCAAGCTTTCTCGCCATCTGGCGTGCCCACGCGATCGGCTGCGTCCGAATGAACTCCAACGCGCGCGCGGTCCAGAAGGAGGACACTTCGTCCGGGCTCAGCGCGCGGCCGGACGCCTCCTCAGCCAGTTGCTTCGCATCTTCCCGCTCCGCAGCCGCATTGCCACGTCCAGGGACCAGGGGCTCGTAGAGACCTCGCGCGCCTGGATGGTTGCCGATGTAGAAGTTCGGTCCGAACTGCGACGTGGTCAGCAGGAACTCTCCGCCGACCGCGTAGTTGCGCGCGCCGACCGGCAGCAGCACGAGCGCGCAGCCGGCAAGGAACGTCGCCGCCGCAAGGCGATGCTCGAACAGAAACCACGCCAGCACGGGGACGGCGAGCAGAAGCGCGTTTTCGCGCGTGAGCGAGAGCAGCCCAAGCGCGATGCCCGCGAGAAACGGCCGGAGGCGCAGCTGGCGATCGGCCAGGAGATAGAGCAGCGCAGCCGTGAAGAACGTGACGAGCACCGATTTCTCGAGCAGGCCATCGAGAAAAATTGCAGATGGATAGATCGCCAGCAGTGCGCCGGCGATCGCTCCGCGCGCGCCGAAGAGCGCCATCCCCGCGGCTGCGAGCAACACGCACGATCCCGCGCCGATGATCGCCTGGATGAAGCGAACCAGCGCCGCGCCGTCACCGAACACCTTGTACACCAGAGCGAGGAAATACGGATACAGCGGCGCCTGATAGAAGATGCCGTCGCCGAGCCACCGGCCGTCGGCAATCCGGAGCGCCCAGTGATGGTATGCCTCGGCGTCGCCGATTCGCAGATGGGAAAATGGGGCACCTGAAACCTGCGTGATGTACGCGAGGCGGAGGAGAACCGCGAGCAATGCGACCGCCAGCAGCAGCGTGGCGCGAAGCGACCCTGGCTTCACGTGTAGCACGCGTAATAGGGTAGCAGGTCAGTACGGCACGTCGATCAATCGATCGCCGCCGCGCATGTCCTCGTCGAGCAGCTCGAGCAGCGCTTTGGCGATCGGCCCGGGCTTTCCGTCGCCAATCACGCGGTCGTCCCATTGGACGATGGACGCTACTTTCACCGAGCTGCCGAGCAGCATCATCTCGCGGGACGCGCGGGCTTCGGCCACTGGGATGTCGCGCACGTCGATCGATTTCAGCAGGCCTCGATCGCGCAACACCGTCGCGAGCTCCAGCAATCGCAGCGACGTGCAGCCGGCCAGGACGTGATCGAACTTCGGGTGCGCGAGCGAACCGTGACTCGTCACGAACGCGACGTTCATGTTCGAGCTCTCGCCGACGTGACCGTTGGCGTCGACGAACACGCCGTTGTCGAACCCGGCCTCTTTCGCCTCCATCTGCATCAGCACGTTCGGCAGATAGTTCGTGGCCTTGGTGATGGCGTAGATCGGCGCCTTGATCGGATACGTCGTCGTCATCACCTTCGCGCCCTGCGTCAGCCAGCGTTCCGGGTACGCCAGTCCCGCGAACACCATCACGAAAAAGCCGGGCTCGGCGCCGGCTGCCGGGCTGAGCTCGAGGCTGCCAGGTCCCGACGACAGCCAGTACCGGATCGCGCCGTCGCGCCGGCCGCTCACCGCCACGGTTTTGATGATGATGTCGCGCATCTCGGCGCGCGAGCCCGGGAGCTTGAGCTTCGATCGTTCGGCGGAGAGGAGAAAGCGATCGAGGTGCGCGTCGAGGTCGTAGATTTTCCCGTTGATCAGCCCGGCCGTGTCGAAGATGCCGTGGCCGCGATGCACCATGTGATCGTCGAACGGCAGCACCATGAGCGCGGGGTCCGTGACGACGCCGCCGAGTTGGCTCGAATAGAACGCGGTGTAGCTGACCGGCTGGCGCGAGCGCAGTTCCTTGAACCGCGCGAGGACGGTATCTGCGTTCAGGACGGGAAGCGATGCCTGGGATACCGTCATGGGGCGACTGTAACATATAAGCCTCAGGCCCCTCGGTCACGCCCAGGTGAGCCCGCCGCAGTCCAGTGCAGCCGATGCACTTTGCCGGCACGCACCTTCGGCGCAATCAGAAATACGAGCACGATCATCCCGACGAACACCAGTGACATGACATTCTGAATGTACACCCACGTTGGCTCCGGTAGAAACTGGCGCAGGACGAGTGAGATCAGAAAGGGCAGTATCAGAGCCGTCAGGACGAATAAGCTCATGCCGACCAGCAGCACGAGGGCGATCGCGCCACACCTCCCTGGCAGTCCGCACGAACGGG
>CAYHHH010000011.1:10484-53967 GCA_964356125.1 uncultured Bifidobacteriaceae bacterium
CCGCAGCCGGTATCGGCGCCTCGCCGGCGTCGCGGTAGAACGCGCTCCCTGCCGAGTTGACGTAGCTGAAGACGTCGCCGACGTACTCATCGAGCAGCGCGTCGATCGGGCCCGGCCCCGACGTGCGCGCCGCGGCTTGTCTGGCCTCGTCCCACACGGAGTCCCTCGACTCCGCTCGGGACAGGCCCCCCGATTTCTCTTTCGTGTCGGCCCGGTCGCCCGCCGCGATTCTCATAAAGAGGGCCGCGCCGTAGTACGCGAACAACGCGAAGAAATTGAAAATGGGAAGCGCGATCCACCACCACGCGAGCGTCAGAAAGGAATACTGCGGACGGGTTGTCCGCAGACGGTCACCACTCCATCGTGAGACGACGCGTCGATGCTGCGATCGACGCGGGCGAGCCCCGCGAGCAGCTTGCACGCGCTCTCGCCGGTGTGCTGCGCGCCGATGCCGTGCACGACCAGAATGCCGATCGGGGCACCCATTTCGGCGAAGCCTACCACGCCGCACGGGAGTGGGCCATAATCAGTCCTTATGAATCGACGCAACTTTCTGACAACGGGAGCATCGGCGGCGGCAGTGGCCGCGCTCGGGCGATCGGCATTCGCGCAGACCCAGGGATTCGCGGTGGGTCCCGAGCCCATCAGATATCCGTCCGGCGTCTGGAAGGTGATCGACGAGCGATTCAGGAAGTACATGATCGGCAACACGCCGCTCGTGCGCGAGTGGACGGGCGCGATGTGGCCCGAAGGGCCGGCCTGGAACGGCGTCGGGCGATACGTGGTGTTCAGCGACATCCCGAACAACGTGCAGATGCGCTGGGACGAGGTCACCGGGAAAGTGACGCAGATGCGCGCGCCCGCCAATTTTTCCAACGGCAACACCTTCGACTACCAGGGGCGCCAGATCTCGTGCGAGCACCAGACGGCGCGCGTCGTGCGGTACGAATATCAGGGCGAGCCGACCGTGCTCGCGTCCACGTTCGACGGCAAGCGGCTGAACGCGCCGAACGATGCGATCGTGCACCCGAACGGCGGCGGCATCCTTTTTACCGATCCCGGCTACGGCAGCCACTTTTACTATGAAGGGAACCTCCGCGAGCTCGAGCTGCCGACGAGCGTCTACCACATCGATCCGCAGAACGCGCGCGTCACGCGGCTGACCGACGAGATCCTGAAGCCGAACGGCTTGTGCTTCTCGCCGGACTACAAGTTCCTCTACGTCGCCGATACCGCGCCGACGCATCATCCGAAAGAAAAAGCCAAGCTCTACCGGTGGGACGTGCAGGACAACGGGCGTCGTCTCACGAACCGCCGCGAGTTCGCGGTGATCGAGACCGCAGGCTTTCATGACGGCATTCGCGCCGACGTCGACGGCAACGTCTGGTGCGCAACCGGATTCGGCGGCGAGGGCATCGACGGCGTGCACGTCTACGCGCCCGACGGCGCGAAGATCGGCCAGATCGTGATGCCCGAAGGCACCGCGAATCTCTGCTTCGTCGGCAAGCACCGCAACCGGCTGTTCATGACGAGCAGCCAGTCGGTCTACACGCTCTACACCGCGGCGCAGGGCGCGCACATTACCTAAGAAGGCTGGTGGTTGGTGGTTCGTGGTTGGTGGTGTGTCATTGGTGCCCTGTTGCTCACGGCAGCGCCGGCGCGGGCGCAGACGCCTGCGCCCAGCAACGTTGAGGGGCCTTCATTGGTGCCGCCGGGCAAAGCCGACCCTGTCCAGCGCGTCGCCGAGCTGATTGCCAAATCGACGGGCACGTACAAGCAGATCGCCCTTGGTGTGTGGGAGACCACCTATAAAGGGAAGAACATGCCCGTGATCCGCGTGCGCATCGCCGCGGCGCAGGACGGGGTGTTCTTCATCGTGCCGTTGTTCCCGCGCGACAAGCTGGCGCTCAGCCAGGCGTTTCTGTTGCGGGTTGCCGAATTCAACGCCGAGTTCGACTTCGTGAAGCTCGCGCTCGACAAGACGTCGCTCAACCTGCGTCTCGACTCGTACGCGCCGCTCCTGGATCTCGCGGCGTTCAGCGCGCTCGAAGGGCAGACCGCGCTGGCAGCCGACGAAGCGTACGTCGTGATCAGGAACCTCCTTCCACCGGCATCTCCCTAAGGTTTATGTGCCTCTTCAGTCAATCGAGACCGAGCGCCTGTTGCTGCGCCTGCCCGTCGCCGACGACGCCGAGCCGTTCCTTGAAATCCATCAGGATCCGGAAGTCATCGCGCACAAGCAGGTGACGCTGACGTCGCCCCCCGGCGGGATCGAGGTGGGGGCGCGCAACGTCGATCGGATGCTGCGGCATTGGGACACCCGCGGATACGGGCAATGGGCGGTCGTCGAGCGCGCGACCGCGCGGGTCATCGGATGCGTCGGCTTTCTGCATCCTGAGAACGCCGACGTCGAGCTCGGCTGGATTGTCCGGCGGTCGCGATGGGGCAACGGCTTCGCCACGGAAGCCGCGCGTGCCGTGATCGACTGGGCGTGGCGCACCGGCAGGATCGATTACGTCATGAGCCTGATCGGAAAAGACAACCCCGCGTCGATCCGGGTCGCGACCAAGATTGGGCTGCGTTTCGAGGGCGAGGCCATCTGTCCCTCGAGCGGCGAGCATGTGTTGATGTACGGAATCCGCAAGGGAGGCATCTGATGCTGAAGGGCTTCAAGGAGTTCGTGCTGCGGGGAAACGTCCTCGATCTCGCGATCGCCGTCGTCATCGGCGCGGCGTTCAGCAGTGTCGTCACGGCGATGGTCAAGGACCTGATCACGCCGCTCATCGGCGCCCTCGTCGGGAAACCCGACTTCTCCGCGTTGGTCGTGACGGTGAACGGCTCGCCGTTTCTCATCGGCGATTTTCTGAACGCCGTCATCGCCTTCGTGCTGATGGCCGCGGCGGTGTATTTTTTCGTCGTGGTGCCGATGAATGCCTGGATCGAGCGCCGGCTGCGCGGAGAGGCGCCGGCCGATCCGACCACGAAGAAGTGCCCCGAGTGCATCAGCGAAGTGCCGATCGCCGCGCGCCGCTGCGCGTTCTGCACGTCGGCGCTCAACTGAAAAGGGGTCGGGAGGGGTTTTCGTCTGCATGAGCACCACGAAAGCCCATCGCACGATCGTCATCGTTCTGTATACTTTGACACCAGAAGCGGTCGAATCGATCCGCCTTGACTTCGCGCATGCAGCGGAGTAGAAACAGCGAAGGAAATCAGCCCTATAATATGAGATTCAGCCTCTTTACGGCCCTAATCCTGTTCGGATTGTCCAGCGCACGTGCCTTCACGCAGGCGCCGGTCTCGCCGGGACACGATCTTCCGAATCCGTATCAACCTGCCGTGCGCAACTGGGGCGTCCTTCCCGACAACCGGACGTGGGGCTCGACGGCCGGCGTCGAGATCGGGCCTCGCAATGAGATCTGGGCGATCGATCGCTGCGGCGCGAATACCTGCGACGGCTCGGACCTTCCGCCGATCCATCTGATGGATCTGGCAACCGGAAAACCGACGAAGAGCATAGGCGCGGGGCTGTTCGTGTTTCCCCATGGACTGCACGTCGATCGCGACGGCAACGTCTGGGTGACCGACGCGCAGGGCAGCAAGGACGGAAAAAAAGGACACCAGGTCATCAAGCTCTCTCCCGATGGCAAAGTACTGTTGAGGCTCGGCATGGCGGGGATGGCCGGCGGCGGCGCGATGCACTTCAACGAGCCGTCGGATGTCGTGACGGCGCCCAACGGCGATATCTATGTCGCGGACGGACATTCGGGACAGAACCCGAAGGTGCCGCCGGATTACATCACGCGCATCCTGAAGTTTTCGAAAGACGGCAAGTTCATTAAGGAGTGGGGCAAGCTCGGATTGGGCCCCGGCGAGTTCAGGAACGCGCATGCGCTCGCGATCGACTCGCGCGGTCGCGTCTTCGTCGGCGACCGCGGCAACGCGCGCGTGCAGATTTTTGACGCCAACGGCGCGTTCGTCGCCGAATGGAAACAGTTCGGCCGGCCGAGCGGCTTGTACATCGACAAAGACGACAAGCTCTATGTCATCGACGCGGATTCGACCGCGGCGACCAATCCCGGCTGGAAGAAAGGGATTCGCATCGGAAGCGCGCGGGACGGCACAGTCGTCAGCTTTGTGCCGGGCCATCAGACGGACAATCCCGACGGCGCGGCGGGCGAGGGGATCGTGTCGGATCCGGCCGGCAACTTATACGCGGCAGAGAACACCCTGCGCGGCGTGACGAAGTACGCCAAACAGTGAAGGGAGATCGCATGAGTACCCGAAATAGATCACGACGAACATTTCTCATTGACTCCGTGGCGGGGCTCGGCGGGGCCTGGGTTGCGGCGAACTATTCGGGCATCCTCGCCGCGGAAAACTACGTGCTGAAGGCCGCCCAGGCGGGCGGGCCGATGAAATTCGGGTTCTTCACCCCCGACCAGGCCATCGAAGTCGAAGCGATGGCCGCGCAGATTATCCCGACCGACGACACGCCGGGCGCGCGCGAAGCGCGCGTCATCAACTTCATCGACCGCGCCCTCACGACGTTCGCGAAGAACACGCAGGCGGCCTACACGAAGGGCATCGACGATCTGCAGGCGCAGACGAGGCAGATGTTTCCGACGGCGGCGAAGTTCTCGGCGCTCACCGGCCCGCAGCAGATTCAGGTGCTGACCGCGATGGAGAAGACGCCGTTCTTCAACACCGTGCGCACGCACACGGTCATCGGATTTTTCGCGAGCCCGGTGCACGGCGGGAACCAGGACAAGATTGGCTGGAAGCTGATCGGCTATGACGATGCGCTGAACTTCCGCCCGCCCTTTGGCTATTACGATGCGCAGGACCCCGCCGGCAGGCGCTGAAGGAGACGACAATGAGACAGTACACACCCACGACTGAGGTCGATTTCGTCGTCATCGGTTCCGGCGCCGCTGGCGGCATCATGGCCAAGCAGCTCTCACAGGCCGGCTTCTCCGTCGTCGTGCTCGAGCAGGGCGGATGGGGCAAATACGGCCGCGACCACGAGTACCACAAAGATGAATGGTTGAATCGCAATCAGGCTCAGGCCGATCGGCTGATGAGCGATCCCACGCGGCAGCGCAACACGTTCCGCCGCACCGACAAGGAGAAAGCCACGCCCGGCACACACAGCTACGGCTGCGTCGTCGGCGGCGGCACGGTCACCTACGGCGGCAGCAGCTGGCGCCACCTCCCGTACGAGTTCAACGAACTGACGTCGGATCCGACGATTCCCTCCGGCACCGGCATGGTTGACTGGCCGATCACGTATGAAGAGATCGAGCCGTACTACGTGCAGGCCGAGTGGGAAATGGGGATGTCGGGTCTTCGCGTGAATTCACCGTTCGTGGCGCCGATGTCGAAGGATTATCCGGTGCCGCCTGTGCCTCTGAAGGCCTCCGGAGCGCTGTTCAACATCGCCGCCAAGAAGATGGGGCTGACGGTGGTTCCCGGACCGCTCGCCATCATCACGCGTCCGTATCAAGGGCGTGCCGCGTGCGTGAACTGCGGCATCTGCTCGGGATATGGCTGCCACGTGCGTGCGCGGTCGAGCTCGGCGGTCACCGTGCTGCCGCTCGCGCAGAAAACCGGCAAGTGCGAGATCCGGCCGAACAGCTACGTGCGTGAGATCTCGGTCGACAACAACGGGCGGGTGACCGGCGTCATTTATTTCGACGGTCAGAAGCGCGAGATACAGCAGCGGGCGAAAGCTGTCGTGCTCTCCGCAAACGGAACCGAGTCGGCACGTCTGCTCCTGCTCTCGAAGTCGCCGAAATTCGCGGACGGCCTCGCGAACACGAACGGCGTCGTCGGCAAGTACCTCATGCTCGGCAACGGCGCCGGCGCGAGCGGGCTGTTCGAGCAGCCGCTGAATGAGTACAAGGGCGTCATTTCGGGCGCCGGCATCGTCGACTTCGTTCCGTCCGATTCGAAGCGCGGCTTCTACGGCGGCGGACGCCTCACGGCGCGCGGCTACGAGACGCCGCTCGGCATGGGACTCAACGGGCTGTCGCCAGACGCCCCACGCTGGGGTGCGGGCTACAAGAAAGCGCTGCGGGACGAAGCCAACCACAAGATGGCGATCAACTGCTTCACGACGCAGATGCCGCTCGAAACCAATCGCGTCGATCTCGATCCCGACGTGAAGGACGAGTGGGGCCTGCCGGCGATGCGTATTACGTCGACGAGCCATCCCGACGACATGAAGTGCGCGGAGTTCTTCCGGCAGAAGTCGATCGAGATCCTGAAGGCCGCGGGCGCGACTCAGGTTTGGTCGAATCCGCCCGGCGACAGCCGCGGCGGCGCGCACAATCGCGGCAGCTGCCGCATGGGGAACGACCCGAAGACGTCGGTGGTCGACAAGTTTCACCGCGCGCACGACGTACCGAACCTGTTCGTCGTCGACGGCAGCAACCTCGTCACGGGCGGCCGCAACCACCCGACGATGACGATTCAGGCGCTGGCGTACCGGGCGGCCGAGCATCTGATCAAGGCCGCCAAGAGCGGCAATCTGATCACGCGGGCGTAGGGTTTTTGAACAGGAGATCAGGAGGTCAGGAGTGATCTCTTGATCTCCTGTAAAAGATCTTTCCGTTCCCTCCAGCCAGTTCGATGACCGATATCAATCGACGAGACTTTGTTTGTGCCAGCGTACTGGCGGGGGTTACTGCGGGCGTGCCCACCGAGCGCGTTCTTGCGCAGGGTCCTGCTATAAGGACTGGCTCCGCAAAGCCTGTGGTCGTCGCGTCAGGCAACGGCAATCGGTTCAAGAACGGCGGCGACCGAACGTGTGTCGAAGAAGCCTTTCGACTTCTCGTCGGCGGATCCGATCCCCTCGATGCCGTCATCGCGGGCGTCAACATTGTGGAGCGAGATCCGGAAGATACGAGCGTGGGCTTTGGCGGCCTGCCGAATGCTGATGGTATCGTCCAGCTCGATTCCTGCTGCATGCATGGTCCGAAAAAGCGCGCCGGTGGCGTCGCGGCGTTGGAAGGTGTTCGCACGCCGTCACTGGTTGCGAAGGCGGTGATGGAACACACCGACCATCACCTGCTCGTTGGCCCTGGAGCACAGGTATTCGCTCGTCAGATGGGGTTCGTCATCGAGGACGACCTGAACACTCCGCGTTCACGCCATCTGTGGCTCGAATGGAAGCGCCGAATCGATCCGTCGCATTATCTGGATCCGGAGAAGCGCGGTGATGCGGGGTTCGACGCCGGTTTACAGATGGTGAGGGACGGTCTCATCGACCGCGACCATTACTACGGGACGATCAACTGCAACGCCCTTTCACCTCGAGGAGAGTTGGCGGGAGTCACAACGACGAGCGGGCTGGCGTGGAAGATCCCGGGCCGCGTGGGCGACTCGCCGATTCTCGGCGCCGGTCTGTATGTCGATGGAGAGGTCGGAGCGGCTGGCTCGACTGGTCGGGGTGAAGTGAACCTGTATGGGCTGTGCTCATTCCTGATCGTCGAGAACATGCGACGCGGCATGCAGCCCAAAGATGCCGGGATCGATGCGCTCAGGCGAATCACGTCGGCCACGATTGAGCGGCGGCTCCTGAACGGGCGCGGGGAACCGAATTTCAATGTCAACTTCTACGTGCTGAATGCCAACGGAGCGCACGCCGGCGTCGCCCTGTATTCGGGGCCGCAGTCGTTCTACGCCATCTGCACGGACAATGGCGCTGAGAACCGTCCGATCGAGCCGCTGCTCCAGGGCAGTCCGACATAGAGCCGGGATTAGGGGCTTGACAGACCTAATCCCTAATCCCAAGTCCCTAATCACGAGATTTGCGCCAGCCCCTACCGGCTATCTCCATCTCGGGCACGTCCTCAACGCCATCTATGTCTGGGATATCGCGCGCGCGGGCGGGACCGATGCGCGTGTGCTGTTGCGCATCGAGGATCACGACCGTGCCCGGAGCCGCCCGGAGTACGAGGCGGCGCTGCTGGAAGATCTCGCGTGGCTCGGGTTTGCGCCCGACGGAGAGCTGACGAGGCAAAGCGAGCGTGGCGCGCTGTACGAACGGGCGCTGGAGGATTTACGCGGGCGTGGAGTGACGTATGGATGTGAATGCTCGCGTACCGAGATCGGATCTGGCCGCTATCCCGGAACGTGCCGTGACAAACAACTGCAGGAGTCGACAGGGATGGGAATCCGCGTGAAGCTGGATTCGACGGTCGAGCGGTTCGACGATCTTCGCCTCGGACCTCAGCAGCAGATCCCCTCTGAGCAATGCGGCGATCTGCTGGTGCGCGATCGACACGGCAACTGGACGTATCAGTTCGCGGCCGTCGTCGACGACTGGCTGCAGCACGTGAACCTCGTCATTCGCGGCGAGGACCTGCTCGATTCAACCGGCCGCCAGATTCAGCTCGCGCGCCTGCTCGGGCGAGAGCGCCCGCCCGCGTTTCTGCATCACGAGCTGTTGATGAAGAGCCCGACGCAGAAGCTCAGCAAATCTGACGGCGACACAGGCGTGCGCGACCTGCGCGCGAAGGGATGGAGCGCTGAGAAGGTAATCGCCCTCGTGCGCGTTCTCCGCGATCAGACCTAATCCCAAGTCCCTGATCACAAATCCCTGCGCCATTACCGTTCCCGCCAGTACTTCTCTTCGATCGCTTCGATTTCTTCCTCGCTCAATCCGAAGTAGTGGCCGAACTCGTGGATGACCGTCTCCGCCACGCACTGGCGGATGTCCTCTTCGTCCTCGCACGCCTCTTCGATAGGCAGTTGATAGATCGAGATTCTGTCGGGCAGCGTGTTTCCGTAATTCGAATCGCGCTGGGTGAGCGGCGTGCCGTGATAGAGGCCGAACAAAGTGTCGTCGGGCTCCATTTCCAGATCGTCGAGCAGCTCCTGCGACGGCTCGTCTTCGACGATGACAGCCACGTTCTTCATGGCGTCGCGAAACCGGCGGGGGATGCCGCGCAACGCGTCTTCCACAAGGGCCGTGAACCGTTCTTTCGTCATTTCACGCATATCCTACTGTGACGATTGTGGCGGCGGCCTATTTTGTCTATCTGGCCATTCTGGCGATCGCGCGGCTGAAGCTGCGGCCCGCGGCGCTCGCAATCGCGACGCTCGTCTCCATTCTCACCATCGGCATGCCCGGCGCCATGCCTCTCGTCTACTTGCTCGCGGGCTATTGGCTGCCCGCGCTCATCGTGCGAAAGCCGAACTTGCGATTCGAGCAGCGTCTCCTCAACGTCGATCGCCGATTGTTCGGCTCCGGCGGGCTCGCGCGGTTCGAGCGGCGGGCGCCGCGAGCGGTCGTCGAATATCTCGAGGTCGCGTACCTGCTGTGCTACGCCGTCGTGCCCGCAGGTTACCTGTGCCTCCGGCTCGCCGGCCATGGCGCCGGCGCGATCGATCGCTTCTGGTCCGTGGTGCTGCTCGCGGCATTCCTCTGCTACGGACTGCTGCCGTGGATACCGACGCGCGCCCCCCGAGCCATCGAGCCGCCCCGCGATGCGGCGCGCTCGAGGATCAGAGACATGAATCTGGCTGTATTGAATCGGGCGAGCGTACAGTGGAATACGTTCCCGAGCGGTCACACCGCGGCATCGCTTGCGACAGCGCTGGCCGTCGGGCGTGAGATGCCGCTCGCCGGTGTCGTATTGGGGATCCTCGCGGTCAGCATCGCCGCGGGCAGCGTCGTCGGCCGCTATCACTACGCGGCCGACGCCATTGTGGGCGCTGTGGTGGCCGTGCTCGCGTTCGTTACGGCAGCCGCCGTGCGCGGAGCGTGACCGATGGGCGCTTTGCCGTCACTTCGAGGCTCTTCGGTGGAACGAGCCTCGACGGACGCGCGTACACGACCTGATATTGGTTGTCTATCTCGTTGCCGAGCGACTGCAGACGATCGGTCAACGCCATCGGCGTCAGGAGATCGTCGCGGCGCCCGCCCGTGAGTCGGGTCCCATCCGCCACCGATTTCGCGAGCTCCTGCTCTTCACGGCTGCCCATATTGGCGCCCGACTTGGTCAACATCAACGTGTGCAGCGTCGCGCCAGACTCGCGCAGCGCGTCAATGACCGACTGGTGGTAGCGCTCGCTGAACTCGGGCCCCCTCGCGGCGTAGACGATGATGTGCGGGCGCGCGGCCTTCCGCCGCCGCAGCCCTTCCGCGGCTTCGACAATCCCGTCGAGGATGTAGGTGCCGCTGCCGGACCGCGCGAAGACGGAGCCGACGGATTTCTCGAGTCTCGCCGGATCGCGCGTGTAGTCGGAGAGCACCGTGGGCCGCTCGCCGAGTCCGATGAGTGCGATGTCATGCTTGCCGCCCATCTGCTTGAAGAACGCACGCAGCGCGGTGCGCACATCGAGCATGTGCTCTTCCATCGCCTGGCTCGTGTCGACCAGCACCGCAATGTGCATCGGTTCGGTCGCCGGCACCACGCGAAGCACCTCGCGGGCCTGATCGTCCTCGCGCACGATGAAGTCCCCCGCGCCGAGCCCCGACACGGGCGCGTCGTTCCTGTCCACGACGCTTGCATAGATAGTCCGCTCGGTAGCCTGAGACCACACCGGGCCCGCCGGCAGGAGCAGCGCCAGAATCACCAACACAATCGCGCGCATGTGGAAACCTCCGTTAAGGCCCGCCTAAAGGCGGGCACTACGTACTGTACGTCGGAGCTTTCGAAATGCGGCCAGCATTTCGGCGTAGGAGAAGTTCGCGTTCCGGCCGCTCGGGTTCGGCATGCCTGAGGGAGCACTCAGAACACGCGAGGGGCCAGGACGATGACGTCGGGCCTTCTGACGCCTACTTCGATTGTCGTGGGCGGAATCAGCATTTTCGGCCGCGCGTAGACGACCGCGTATTGATGGTTCAGCTCCGCCGCGAGCGACTGGAGCTGCGCCGTCATCGACATGGCCGAGAGCAATTCTTCCCGGCGTCCGCCGGTCATCCGTGTTCCGACGGCCAGGGTCAGTTCCACTTCCTGCGCCGCAGGATCGGTAGGGGAGATCCCTTCCCGCCGCAACACGTACGCGTGCATGGGGGCGCCGCTCTCCTTCACGTACTCGAGCACCGTTTGATAGCTGATCTCGCTGAACTCGGGGCCTTGTGTGGTGATGATGACCATGACGCGCCGCAGATCGCGCCGTTTGCGCATCGCGCGCGACGTGTCGATGATGGCCGAGAGCAGGTAGGAGCCGGTGCCCGGTCTGGGCAACAGCCGGTTGATGCCGGTTTCGAGGCGCTTCAGATCGCGGGTGTAATCGACGAGCATCGCGACGCGCAGCGAATCGGTCGCGGGGGAGACGCGAAGAATCTCGCGCGCGACGCCATTCTCGCGCACCGCAAAATCGGCGGGCGAGAGCGCCATGACAGGCGTGCCTGTGCGATCGACCACGCTGGCATGCACAGTCCATTCATCGGCTTGCGCACCGAGCGGCGTGGTGCCGAACAGCACGAGGACGCAGAGCGCCACGAGGGCACGTGCGAGGACAGGCATTCCTTCCTCCAACCGGGCAAGGCTATTACACCTCGCCCCGCGGAGGAAGCGAAACTGCGGCGTGCGCTACTTGCTCAGTCGGATGATCTGGTTCTGCAGCGACTGGAACGCGGGCGCCACATCCGCTTCCGTCTGCGCGAAGTAGTACTTCCCCTCGAGCTGATCCTTGTTGAAGTCGGGGGACGACGCGTCGTTGGCGATCCGCTTCAGAATGTCCTCAGACTTCTCCGGCCGCGTTCCGAGGTTGTATCTGACGAGCTCGCCCATGCCGATCGTGTAGATGCGGATGCGATAGTCTCCGTTGTCGTTGCGCACCTCATTGGAGATGATCTCCACCAGGTTTCGCGCGGCGTTGTTGATATTCCACACGTCCGCCGGAAAGCGCGCCGCTCCGGCATTCCAGTTCCGCAGCGCTCGCCGAACATTCTGTGGCTGGCCCTCGACTTTCAGGGCGTTGGTCTGCATCGGAAACGTCGTCGGAATGCCGGAGCTGCGATGGAAGCCGTGCCAACTGGTCATCGGGAGATACGGGACTTGTGGAACCGTCTGCGTCGAGTTCCATGGCGTGGTCAGGCTGTAGGACGGGCTCGCGGCGCCCGTTTCCGTGTGATACAGACCGTCAATGTGCGGATTCGCATGGGTCTGATTGTCCGGGTCGGCGCCGTTATCCGGGAAATCCCACGTTCGCAGCGCTCTGGGCAGACCCGCGGCCGAAGGATAGTCGGCCGGCACGCTGTTTGAAGCGCCGTCGGTGAACAGCACGATGATGCGCAGCCCCGACTGCTGCCCGGCGGGCACCGAGCGCACTTCATCCCAACCACGATACAGCCCCTCGACCATGTTCGTGCTGCCGCCGGGGAGCGCGTTGGGAATATCGTTCATCACTTTCGTCTTGTTGAACCCGCGCGTTGACGGCATCGCATCGACGACCCTCGCGCCGTTTCCAAAGAAGACCAGCGAGATCCGATCGTTGTTCTGGTCGAACGAGTTGACGAACGTCTTCGCGGCATCTCTCACGGCGCCCCACCGAGATCCAATCGAGCTCGAGACGTCGAGCACGAGCGACAGATCGACCATGCGCCGCGTGGCTTCACCCACGCTGCCCACGTTCATCGCCGAGGTGTTGCCGAGCATCATGAACGTCGTGGGCAGCGTCGCTTTCGCGCTGACTGTGACGACGTTGACGCCGGTTTGCGCGTTCACCGTCGAGCTGAAGAAGCCCGGGTCGGTTGTCGGATCGGTCGTCGTGGTCGTGCCGAGGTACCCGGCCGGAAAATTCGCCTTGAACACGCGCGTCGCCTCGGCTTTGGGATTGCCGCTGTTGAGATTGCGCGCCGCGGCGAGGGCCGCCCCGTCGACCGCCTTGCTCAGCTGCGATTTCACCAGATATCCGCGGCCGGAATCCACCGCCAGTCCCGAGAAGAGCAGCAGCGTCGTCAGCCCCACCGCCATGTACACCAGAACGAACCCGGCTTCTTTGGTTGTGCGCGTGTGATGTCTCTTCATGATGTGTCCTTTAGAAGTACGCGATGGAATACAACGTCCCTGGTACCTGGACGCCGAAGCCCGCGAGAGGCGTAATCGTGGGATGCGTCGTGTAGAGCTCGGTGATGTAGAGCGAGCCGCCGAGCGACAGCGTGATGGGCAGATTCAGCACCTGCAGACCGGTGTTGCTGTCCTGGTTCGCGGCCGAATATTCCGGTGCGGGTCCGAATGACGCCGAGCCGGCCGTTGTGATCGTGCTGGTGTTCGACAGGGTGCCGTACTCGTAACGCTGCGCGAGGATCGCTCTGTTGTAGTTGGCCGCCCCGATTGTCGGCACGTTGCGGACGACGGAAAAGATCAGCTTCGATCCATTGTCGAGATCCACCGGGCGCGTCCCCATGGCTTTCATCGCCGTGGCGGCGTCCCCGAGTGCCGTGTTGCGCGAGATGAGGTTCGATCCCTCTCGCGTCAGTTTCGTGACGACGTGCTGGTCGAGCAGGGCGTAGCTGACTTCCACGACGCCAAGCACGATCAGAATGAGCAGCGGCAGCACGAGGCTGAACTCGACGAGCGATTGTCCACGTTGAGGCTGCGTTCGCATGGTTACTCCCACTTGCTTTCGTTCTTCATCGCCGATTCGACGTGCACCGTCAGCTTGCCGTCGGTGAGCAGCGGCCGCACGATCGGCGTCAGCGGGCGCCAGCTGTATTCGACGGCGACGCGTCCGATGTCGCCAGGGCCTCCCGCACCGCCGGCCCACGAGGCCGTGCCCGGTTTCATATGCGTGAAGGTGAACGTCATGTCGCTGGTGTCGATCGTCGAAATCGCGTCCTTCATGGCCGCCTTGATCGTGCCTTCGCGCGACAGCGGATTGCCCGGGTTGTCCGGGTCGTCTTTCGTCGCGCCCGTCACGGCAAATCGCGTCGCCTGGCTCACGCCGCTTTCCATCGACAGGTACACGTAGAACAACGTCGCGAAGTCGACAATGCCGAACGTGAGCACGAGCAGCAGCGGCGTCACCATGGCCGCCTCGAGGAGATTGTTGCCGCCGCAATCGCGCAGGAATCTCCGTGTCTTCATCATGGCCATCACCTCGCCGCCGTCATGCCCGTCTGCGCGTCCTCGAGGAAATAGCTCTGGCAGACGGCATCCAGCAGATCCGTCGTGATGTGCGCGGGCCGCCGGTGATAGCGGCACAGGCTCACCACCTGGTCGGTGAGATCGCGCGGATGGCACGCCCGCATCGGCAGCTGGCGGCCGATGTAGTACTTGTCGTTCAGGTACTGCACGATCGACGCGTCGTAGGGGACGCCGTGGCGCCGGCAGTTCATCTCCCAGATGCGTCCGAACTGCTCGAGGGTCGGGTTCTTCGCCAGAATCTTGTAGGGAATGCGGCGCAGGAACGCCTCGTCCGCGAGCGATCGCGGCTCGAGGTTGGTGGCGAAGACCACGAGCACGTCGAAGGGCACTTGAAATTTCCGCCCCGTGTGGAGATTCAGATAATCGACGCGCGACTCGAGCGGGACGATCCAGCGATTGAGCAGATCGCGCGCCGGCACCCGCTGGCGTCCGAAGTCGTCGACGACGAGCACGCCGCCGTTCGCCTTCAGGTGTACGGGCGCCTCGTAGAACTTCGACAGCTCGCCGTAGCGCAGGTCGAGCATCTCGAGCGTCAGCTCGCCGCCGACCGTGATGACCGGTCGGCTCACGCGCACCCAGCGGCGATCGAGGGCATCGTCAGATCTGATCACCGAGCTCTCGTCGTCGTCGACGCGCGACTCGTGCGTGACCGGATCGAACATTGTGATGATCTGGCCGTCGATGTCGATCGCGTATGGAATATAGATGTCGCCCCCGAGCACGCGCCCGATGCCTTCGCCCATCACGCTCTTGCCGTTTCCCGGCGGCCCATACAGGAAGAGGGCCTTGCGGGAGGCGATCGCGGGGCCGAGCTGATCGAGCATCTCGGGCTCGACGATCAGATGAGAAAACCCCTCGGCGACGAGGTCGCGATGCACGTCGTGCGTCTGGGCGCGCAGGCGATTCATGTGGAGCGTGTACTGAAGGATGGGAACGGGCGCCGGTCCGACGTACCCACACGCGTCGAAGTACCGCAGGGCGCGGGATCGCCCGGTGTCGGTCAGCGCGTAGCGGTAGCCGGCGCTGCCCGTGCCGAGCGCGCTCTTCACCTCGATGAGCTGCTCGACGCGCAGCTTCTCGAGCAGCGGCTCGAGGATGCCGTACGGCAGGCAGGCGCGATCGGCGAGCCCCATGCCGCTGGCCTCGCCGCTATGGAGCACCTTGATGAGGATCGACGCCAGCGTATCGGGCGCAAGCCCGGTGGCCTCGAGGCTCGAAGGCTTCTGCGGCGCCACCACCTGCGCTGTCCGGGCGTTGTCGGCAATCAACATGGTCATATCCGTTATTTGCCCATCGGGCCGAGCACCTTCATGAACTGAATCACCGCCGGGCCAATCGTCACGATCCAGATGGCCGGGAAAATACAGACGACGAGCGGAAAGACCATCTTGACGCCCGTCTTGGCCGCCGCTTCTTCAGCGCGCTGGCGGCGTTTCGTGCGGAGCGTTTCCGAGAACACGCGCAGCGAGTTGGCGACACTCGTGCCGAACTTGTCGGTCTGCACGAGCATCGCGACGAGCGAGCTCAAATCGTCGACGCCCGTGCGGTCGGCGAGATTCCGCAGCGCTTCCGATCGCCCCTTGCCGGCGAGCAGCTCGAGGTTGACGAGCCGCAGCTCTCCCGACAGATCGGGATAGGCGAACGCCAGCTCCTGGCCCACGCGTGCCATGGCCTGATCGAGTCCAAGGCCCGCTTCGACGCTGACGACGAGCAGGTCGAGCGCATCGGCCAGCGAGAGGCGGATGCGATGCTGGCGGCGCCGTGCTTTGCGCGCGAGCAGCATGCCCGGCAGCACATATCCGAACCCGGCCGCTGCGAGCGCCATCCCCATGTTCGGCTTCACGAGGATCGGCGTCATGCACAGGGCGAACATGGCCGCCGCGAAGCCGACGCGAATCGCGAGGAACACCGGCACGGCTTCGGGGTTGCGATGACCGGCCTGCACCAGGCGCAGCGAAATTTTTCCGAGGTCCTTCGGCGATTTCGGCAGCCGCTCTCCCATGCGCTTGAGGAACGCGTACACCTGATCTGAAGACGCGTTGTCCTCGATCGCCTGAGGCTGTCCGCCGAGCACGTCGCGCAGCCGGTCGTCGATGTTCGCCGGGCGCGCGGTCAGGGCGTACGTGATGGCGGTGACCAGCAGCGAGCCGAACGCGAAGGCGAGCAGTGGAAGCCAAAGGGACACGGCTACACCTCAATCTTGATGACTTGCCTGATCCAGAAGAACCCGATGGTCTGCATGACGATCGACACGACGATCATCATCTGGCCCATGCGCTCTTCGAACAGGCGGTTCATGTGCTCGGGGTTGATGAACGACAACGCGACGGCGAGAAACGCCGGAAGCGCCATCAGCACGTACCCGGTGAAGCGCCCGTGCGCGGTGTGCACGCGGACCTGGCGGCGAATCTTGAATCGCTCGCGGACGACGGCCGCCAGGTTGTCGAGAATTTCGGAAAGGTTGCCTCCTGTTTCGCGTTGGATGAGCACGGCCGTGGAGAAGAAGCGCACGTCGAGCAGCGGCACGCGCAGGCAGAGGTTGTTCAGCGATTCTTTCAGCGGGAGACCGAAGTTTTGTTCGTCGAACGCCTTCCGGAACTCTGGACCCACGGGCTCACCCAGTTCGTCGGCGACCATCTTCATGCCGGCGCTGAACGCGTGGCCGGCGCGAATGCCGCGCGAGAGCAAGTCGAGCGCCTCTGGAAAGTGCTCCTCGAACTTGTAGAGCCTTGCCGAGCGCTTCTGTTTGAGAATCGCCGGCAGGATGAGCAGCCCGAGGGCGAAGCCAATCGCCGCCGCCCACATCTTTCCGACAAACGTCATCGCGGCGAATGCCAGCACGATGCCGAGGACGGGCGCGATGAGAATGCACGCGCTCGGGCTGAGGCCGGTGCCGGACTGGTCGAGCCAACGCTCGAACGACGAGCCCTTCAATGCCTCCCGCGCCGCGCGGTCGACGGTCGGCATCGGACCCTTGGATTCCGCGCGCAGCATCGAGGCGTCACCGTCCGCGACAGCCGCCTGGCTCGACATGCCCGCGGCCTCGCTCAAACGTTGCTCGAGCGACTTCTCGCGCGCCGATACCGAGCGACGCGAGATCAGGAAGAACAGACCAAGCAGGGTGGCCGTCGATGCCAGAAAGACGAGCGCCACGAGCAGTTGAAGCGGCATCACCGCACCTCCAACTGTCCGTCGAACATGTCCGGCGGCAGCTGAATGCCGGATGCTTTCAGACGCTCACACACCTTCGGACGGACGCCGGTCGCGATGAACCGCCCGATGACTGTTCCTTCGGGGCCGAGACCGAGCTTGTCGAAGCGATAGATCTCCTGCATGGTGATGATGTCTCCCTCCATGCCGGTGATCTCCGAGACGCTCGTCACTTTTCTGGTGCCATCGCTCATGCGCGCCTGCTGGATGACGATCTGGATGGCCGACGCGATCTGCTGGCGCATGGCCTTATCGGGCAGGTTCACGTTCGCCATCGCGACCATCGTTTCCAAACGCGACAGCGCGTCTCGCGGAGTGTTCGCGTGCACCGTCGTGAGCGAGCCGTCGTGGCCGGTGTTCATCGCCTGCAGCATGTCGAGCGCTTCCTCGCCGCGGACCTCACCGACGATGATGCGGTCGGGCCGCATACGCAGGGAGTTGATGAGCAGCTGACGCTGTTTGACCGCGCCTTTGCCTTCGACGTTCGGCGGCCGTGTTTCGAGCCGTACGACGTGTGCCTGGCGCAGCTGAAGCTCGGCCGCGTCTTCGATCGTCACGATACGGTCGCGGTCGGAGATGAACGAGGACAGCACGTTCAGCAGCGTCGTTTTGCCCGCGCCCGTGCCGCCGCTGACCAGAATGTTGAGCTTCGCCGCCACGCAGTGGCGCATGAACTCGAGCATGTTCGGCGCGAGCGCCTTGTAGGCCACGAGATCCTCGGCTTGCAGACGCTCGGCCGGAAATCGGCGAATCGACAGCAGCGGGCCGTCCACCGCGAGCGGCGCGATGATCGCGTTGACGCGCGACCCGTCCGGCAGGCGGGCGTCCACCATTGGCGAACTGTCGTCGATGCGGCGGCCGACGCCGCTGACGATGCGATCGATCACGCGCAGCAGATGCGCATCGTCCTGGAAGGCCGCGGGTACCGATTCGAGCTTGCCGGCGCGCTCGACGAAGACCTGCTTGTACGTGTTCACGAGAATGTCGCTGACCGTCTTGTCCCGCAGCAGCGGCTCGAGCGGTCCGAACCCGAAGACTTCGTCGATGACGTCGCCGAGAATGGCGTCGCGCTCGGTCACCGACAGCGGAACACCGGCCTCTGCGATGAGCGCCGAGACGAGGACCCGGATTTCAGCTTCAACACTCTTGCGCTCGGCCGTCGCCAGCTTCTCGAGGTTCAGCTTGGCCAGGAGCTTGCGGTGCACGCTGCCGCGCACTTCGAGGTACTGCGCCCTGCGCGCAGCCATCGGATCGGGCCCGCCGGACGTTTTGGTGAGCGGATCGGGTACGGGTCCCGACCGTGCAGGCAGTTTGACGATGACAGGCATGGCCATGGTTTAGAACAGCCCCAGAAACGATGCGCGGTCGCGGCTCTGCTCTTCGGCCGTTCCGGGCGCATGCGGGTTGATGATTTGCTTGGTGAACCGCTCGAATCGCGCGGCCAGATCCGAATGGTTCGTCATGGTCAGCGGCACGCCGGAATTCATGGCGGCCGACACGACGCTGTAGTCGCTCGGGAACATCATGTACAGCTGGTGTCCGAGCGTCGTCTCGATCTGCTTGGGACCGATCTGGTTCTGCTCGGACATGCGGTTGAGGAGGACGCGAAGGCGATCCTTTCCCGCGCCGAGCTGCTCGAACCGATCGACGATGCGATGCGCATTACGGACGGAGGCGATGTCGGGATTTGCGACGAGATAAATCGTGTCCGCGGCGAACACCGCTACATCGGCGACTGCGCCCGTGACCGCACCCGCGTCGACGATGATGAAATCGTAGGAGCGCGCGAGCTGCTGGAGCAGTTGCTCCACAGCCGCCGTATCGTGGCTGCCCGGCCGATCGATTTGATCGCCGCCGGCCAGGATGTCGAGCCCCGACTTGTGCCGGACGACAAGCTCGCGCAGGAACTCCTGATCCATGCGATGCAGGTTGTCGAGCGCGTCGATCAGCGTGAAGCGGGGGCGCACACCGAGGAACAGCGCGACCTCGCCGACGAACTGATGCAGGTCGACAATCAACGTGGGACGCTTCGACAGGCGCGCGATGTCGATCGCTGTGTTGACGGCGAGCGTCGTCGTGCCCGCGCCGCCCTTGGCGCCGAAAAACGACAGCGTGACGCCCGATCGCGAGCTGTCCTTCGGCGGCCGGTGCCGATCGGTCGTGCGCTTCAGCGCCGCTTGAAAGCTGTCCTGCATCGAAGCGCCGGTCTCTTCGAACGACCACGCCAGATACTCGTTGGCGCCCGCGCGCATCGCCCGGAGGATCTGCTCGGGCTCGGCCGATGCCGCAACCGCGAAGATCGAGGTCGTCGGCCACGTTGCACGAATGCGCTCGATCGCCTCCACCGAGCTGCTGGCGCCGCTGCGGATATCGACCACGGCGACGTCGGGCCATGTGCCAGCCGCATGCTTCTCGTCAAGCAGCCCGACAGACAGGCCGCTCGAGCGGAGAAGGTTGGTGATCGCCGAGCGAAATTCCGAATCGCTCGTCGTGATGACTGCTGAAAGTTGTGCCATGGGTTCACCGCGCCGATGTCGGTTCTTCCGTAGGGCTCAACTTAAGTTGAGCCCTACCGGTGAGCTTCTGGTATTGCGCGACCAGCCGCTGGAGCTCGGCGTCGCGATCCGCCTTCTCCTTCGCGAGCTTGTCCGCGGCCGCCTTGATGCGCGCCGCTTCGGCCTGCTGCTCGGCCGCGAGTGTCTCCGCGGCCTTGCGCTCGATTGCCTGCCGCTCGTTGTCAACTTTACGTGCGCGCTCGAGCTCTTTGCGATCGCGCTCTACACGCTCGGCTTCGAGCTTTGCCGCCTCGCGCGCGGCAATCGCATCCTGCTTGCGCTGGATGTCGGCCTGCTTCTTTTCTTCCGCGAGGCGCTTCGCCTCGTCCTTCCTGGCAAGCTCCGCAGCCTTCCGCGCCTGTATCGCGGCCTGTTCGGCCTGCTTCCGCCCGATGACGGCCGCAAGCTCGGCGGCTTTCTTTGCGTCGCGCTCGGCCTCCCCAGGTGCGACAGGTGCGTTGGGTGCGTTAGGTGCGTTGGGTGCGTTGGGTGCGTTAGGTGCGTTAGGTGCGGCGTATGTCATCGGCGCGATCGGCGCGACACGGGTGACCGGTTCGCCGGGCACTGTTGGCGCGATCGTGCTTGCCACGGCCGCATTCGGTGCGAACGTCGGCGCGTTCTCAGTCATCGGATTGGTAAACGCCGGCGGAGGCGGAGCGAAGCGCCGCGGCGGCTGCTGAAGGAACGGTTCGACGAGCCCCGGAAGGCCCGGCGCCACGCCGGGCGAGTCGCGGCGTACGATGTGCGGCGTGATCATCACGACGAGCTCGGTGGCGTTCTTCTGGTACGCCTGGCTGCGGAACAGGTAGCCGAGAATCGGAATGTCGCCAATGCCGGGCACCCGGCGCATCGTCTCGTTCAGGTTCTGATCCAGCATGCCGGCGATCGCGAACGTCTGACCATCGCGCAGCTCGACCTGCGTCTCCGTCCGGCGCGTGGCGAGCGCCGGGACGCGGAACCCCGAGAGCACGACGGCGTTGCCGAAATCGAGTGAGCTGACTTCGGGGGCGACTTTCAACTGAATCATGCCGTCCGAGGTGACCGTCGGCGTGAACTTGAGCCGCACGCCGAACTCCTTGAACACGATCGTCACCGCGGCATTCGCGCCGGTGCCCTGCACGACCGGGTAGGGGTACTCGCCGCCGGCAAGGAAGCTCGCTTCTTTGCCGTCCTGCGTGATCAGATTCGGCTCAGCGAGGCTCTGGAAGAGCCCTTTGCCTTTGAGCGCTTTGATCAGGAGGCCGAGCTTTTCCTCGGAGTTGAAGAAGAACAGATTCAGAAAATCGCTGAAGACGAGCTTGTCTTCGTCGAACGTGGGCGCGGCGTACTGCTGCGTCGTGCTGCGGCCCGTCCACGCGCCCTTGCCGCCGACGTCGGTGAAGATCGACGCGCCCAGCTCCTGCATCGCGCTGCGGCTCACCTCGGCGAACCTCACGCGCAGCATCACCTGATTGGTCGCCGGGCCTTCCTGCTGGCGCAGCAGGTTGACGACGTTCTCCGGCTTCTCGACGTATCCCACCGCCAGCGAAGACGCACGATCGACGATGTATTTGCTCGAGACGACGCCGGCGAGCACGACGTCCTTGCCGTTGCTCGTCGCCGAGATCGCTTCACCGGGGAAGAGCCGCCGGAGCTGCGCGTCGAGCGAGCTCAGGTCGCGCCTTACGGCGACGTCATACGTCGTGATGCGGCCGTTGTCTCCCCAGACAAGCAGTGAAATCGTTCCAGGCAGCTTGCCGTGTACCAGGAACTCGTATGGGGTGGTGATGAGGACGTCGGCGATGTCCGGCGTCGAGAGCGAGACTCGCGTGATGGGCCTGTCCATCCTCACGACCGTCGAGCGGCCGACGAGCAAGTCGAGTTGCTCGATGTTGGCGGCGCCCACGGCGTCCGCCGCTCGCGCGGCCACCTGGCCGGCGCGTGCCGACGGCGGCAGAAGCATGATGACAAGCAGAAGAATCGCAAGAGGACGTTTCATTTTTATGTGCTCCCTATCCAACGACGGTGTGCGTGCGTTTATCGCCACGGATGACTTCCACCGACGGCGGCGGCACGACAGGCGGCTGTCCGGGCTGCGCGGGTCTTCTCGCGGCGTACGCGGGCCTGGGCTGAACGGTTCCGAGCAGCATGCCGGGCTTGATGCCGGTCGTGACAGGTGATTCCGTGTCGAGCGGATTGCGAAGCGAGAGCTGAATCTTGCCTTCGGTGCTCGCGAGCGTGAGACGTTCCGATTCCTCCGGCGTCACCAGCAGCGTGACGACGGTCACCTGCATCGGCTTGCCGTCGGGCGTGTCCTGCTCGAGCCTCGTGCCGGCGGCGAGCACTTCCACGTTCGAGAGCACGACCTTGGTCGTAATGTCTTCCGCGCGGCTGCTCGCGTTGGCCGTCGCAATCACGTCGACGTGCGTGCCCGGCAGAACGTAGCCGGCGACGCCGATCACCTCGTTGACGCGCACCGACAAGGCGCGCTTGCCTTTCGCAATCATCGGCGGCAGCCCGCTGCCGGCTTCCTTCGACGCGAGCTTCGCCGGAAGAATGAGCTCGTTCTTGACCACCGGCACGATCAACCCGCGATCGATGATGGACGCGGGGTCTTCGAACGCGCCTTCGGGCACCGCAGACGCCGGCCAGTCGATGGTCGAGAGATCTTCACGACGCAATGCGCGGCCGAGCGACAAGTCGGCATTCGCCACGACCACTTTCCGCGTGGGCACGGTCACGGTCTTGACGGGGACGTTCTGCAGGTAGTCGTACGTGCCATAGGCCAGCCCGCCGCCCGCGAGGATGGCCATCAGAAATACGGTGAAGATTCGAACGCGCGTCATGGAATTCCCCTTTTAAGTAAGCACCGCGAGCACGCATCCGACGGCAATCGCGGGACCATACGGAAACCGGTTGTGTTCACCGGACGATTCGATGTCGGCCTTCGCCTCTTGACGAAGACCGAACAGTCGAGCGGTCAGTCGAAACGTGCGCAGCAGGCGGCCGCGGCGCCAGGCGATGAACACCGCCAGCAGGCCGCCGACGATAGCGGTCATCAGGAACGCGGGCACGATCTGTTCAATGCCCACGATCGCCCCGGCCGCGGCGAACAATTTCACGTCGCCGGCCCCCGTGGAGCCCAGCACGTGGCCGGGCAGCATCAACAGGAAGCCGAGAAAGAATCCGAGCAGCGATGAAAGCGGTGTGACGCCGCTCACGCCGGATGCCGCCAGCGCGACACCGGCTGCCGTCGTTCCCAGCGAGATGCAGTTGGGAATCTTCCGGCGCGCCGCATCGACGAGGGCAGCGCTGCCGAGGCCGGCGCAGAGCGCCGTCAGCACGACAGTCTCAGAAGTTGATGGCAGCAATGGCCCCCCAGAACACATCGGTAATCTGAAACGCGAGCAACCTGAGCGTCGCGAGCGCGAAAATCGCGATCAGCGATGCCAGCAGCCCGTACTCGAGCAGGTCCTGACCGTCGTCGCGCTTGCCCAGGCGTTGCAGCGAAATCATGAGACCTCCGACACTTGATGGCGAATCGCGAGGGTCCGCCACGACGGCGGACCCCCACAGGACGAACGTGCTCGATGCCGCGAGTCTTACGGCAGATCGGTGACGATCTGGTTGAAGATTTCGTCGACCTTCACGCCGGCCGCCGTGACGGCCGTGACCGCGACGATCGCGATCAGCGCCACGAGGAGCGCGTATTCGAGAAGGTCCTGTCCGTCCTCGTTGCGACGGAACGAATGAAACAGCCGAGTCGTCAAGTTGAGCAGCATGTGTGTCCTCCTTTGTGTGCGGCGCGAAGGCGACGCATCCTGGCGAGTCCAAACGCAACCGGCGTACCACATGAAAATGTTTCGACGCGCGATCGTCGCAAGTCGTTTCGTCGCGAACGAGTTAGCGCGGTGTGCAGGTAAACAATCGCGGCGCGCGTGCACCGAAGCGGCACACGGCAAACTCGACAGAGTTGGTGTACGCACCAACCGACTTCGTGATTTCGCAAACGCGCGAGTTGGATTTCACGCGCGTTCCTCTTTTCGTAATCCCACCTGCGGGAATTGTTGTTTCCGCGCGCCGCGCGCGGAGGCCAAAACAGCACACGCGATGAAAAACATTCAGGAAATCCGCGACATTCAACGGACGCCTAAGAAGGTACGACGCTTGCGAATGCGCCCGTGTGCCAAGAAGGATCAGAGATGTCATCGTGACGGTCATCGCACTGCTGGCGCTGTTTGTGATGTTGATTTCGATGAACCAGGACTTGCGCGAGCGCGCCGAGCAGATGGCGGCCCATCCCGATGTGGATTCGCTGCGCGGCACCGTCACGCACGCGATCGTGTCGGGGATGGGCGTGTTTCAGGGCTACGCCGGCGACAACGCCTATCTGTTTACATTTCTCGTGTCGGCGTGCGTCCTCGTCGTGCTGATGCTGAAGGTCATCTCGTGAGCGTCATTCTCGTCATTCAACCGGATGCGCCGCAGGCCAAGGTGCTGCGGGATGTCTCGCGCCGCATCGGCGCAGACCTCGTCGTGGTCGATTCGGTGAAGCGCGCCGTCGACGCCATCGGGCGCCACGTGCCGGACCTCATCCTCCTGAGCGCATTCCTGTCGCCGCGCGATGAGGACACGCTGATGGCGACGCTGCGATCGCTCGAAGGCACGTCCCACCTCCAGACGCTGTCGATTCCGCAGTTTCGCTCGGCGGAAGAAGCCAAAGGCAAGAAGTCCGGATTCGGGTTCCGTAAGAAGCAGAAGCCGACAGTCGCGCTCGGGGCCGATCCCGCGGCATTTGCCGATGAAGTGATCGCGCTGCTTCTTCGAGCCACTGAAATCCGTAATCGCCCGGCGCCGCCAGAGCCGATCGAAACCGTAATCGCCCAGCATCTAGGTGCGTGGAGCACGTCAGGTGCCACGGGTGCGTTAGGTGCGTCAGGTGCGACAGGTGCGATGGGCGGATGGGGAGTCATTGAAGAGCCCACCGCCATCGTCGAAGAAGCAACAGAAGAACAACCGTTCGAATCGGTAATCGCACCTAACGCACCCAGCAAGCCCGCGCTTTCGATTGCAGACGAGATCAATCAGCTCGTGTGTCAACTGGGCATCGACCTCGGTCCGACGGTTGAGTTGAGCGCGCCGAGTGAGATCGTGGCGGACGACGGCGATGTCTTCGACTTCGGCGCGTCACTGGATCGGGCGCGCAATGCGATTGGCCTGCAGCGGCCGGATGATGTGTCGTTGCCGCACGTCGACGCCAATGCGATTCGCGAAGCGGCGCTGGCCGAGGCGCGGGCAGCTGCGGAGCGTGAGGCCCGAGAGGCGCTTGCCGCCGATCTGATCCGCGTGCAGGCTGAAGCGGAGCAGATGCGCGAAACGGCGATCGCCGAAGCCCGGGCCGTGGCCGAGCGCGAAGCGCGCGAAACGCTGGCCATTGAGGTCGCCCGCGTGCGGTCGGAGGCCGAGTCCACCCTGACCGATGCGCTGCACAAGGCGAAGGCCGAGGCGGAAGAGAACGAGCGCCGGCGCATCGAGGCCGAGCGTCTCAAGATGGAAGCGGAACGTGCCAGGGTCGAGCGCATCAACGCCGAAGCTCAACAGGCGTTCGCGCGCGAACTGGCGCGCGTGCGGGCCGAAGTCGAGCAGTCACTTGCCGTGCAGCTCGACGCCGCACGCAAGGAAGCCGAGCGCATTCGCGCGGCGGACGCGGAAGCCATTCGCGAGCGGGCGGCCGTCGAAGCGCAGTTGAAGTCCGAGCTCGATCGCCTGCGATTCGTCACAGCCCAGACGCGCAAGGCCGACGAATCGGAGAATAAGAAAGCCGCCCAGCAGATCAAGCAGCTCGAAGCCGAGCTGGCGAACGTTCGGGCCAAAACGGAATCGCACAAGGGCGACGAGCTCGAGGACATCCGCGCGCAGATGGCCGAACTGCGCGAGGCTGCGGCCCAGCACGCGAGAGCCGCTGCGGCCGAAGCCGTGGCCGCAGAGGTGGCGCGCGCCACCGCGCGCCCCACGGCGGTCGTTGCGCAATTTCCGGTGCGGCAGGTGGTGCCGATCGAGCCGGCGCAGGACGAAGAATCGGATTCGCAGGCGATTCGCGACTACTTGAGCGTGTGGCAGTCGAATGCCGTCGCCCCCCCCGTGGCCGAGGACGTCGCCGACGCCGACGAGTCCGAGGAGAGCCCGATATCCGCGAGCAGCGTGCGCCGTCACGCGAAGTGGGCGCTGCCTGTCGCTGCGTGTCTCGTCATCGTCGTCAATACGGGTCCGGCGATCAGTACGTTAACGTGGCTTGTGAAGCGCGAAGAGGCGCCGAGAACGGTCGTTCAACCGATGCACCAGGAGCCGCCGTTCATCGAAGTTGTCGAAAAACGGGTTGGCCGCCTTCAGCTGAACTCCACCCCTCCGGGCGCCGAGGCGATCGTCGACGGGAAACGATACGGCAAGACGCCCGTGACGATTTTCGATCTCGACGTCGGCCTCCACACGCTCGAGTTGAAGGGGAGTACCGGCACGATCACGAGGAAGGTGACGATCAAGGCGAATCAGACAACCTTGCTGACCGAGTCGATCTTCTCGGGATGGCTGGCGATCTTCTCGCCGATTCCGCTGAAGGTGATCGTGGACGGGAAGGCGGTCAATCTCTCAGATGATGGGCGGGTGATGACGACGCCAGGCGAGCACGTGGTGGAATTCATCAACGAGCAATTCAACTTCCGCGCGGTGGAAACGTTCAGCCTTCGCCCCGGAGAGACCGTCGCGCACACGGTGGTGCTGCCGACGGGAACCGTGCGAGTGGTGGTGCCGGAAGGCGCCGAAGTGAAAGTGGACGGCCAGCCGCCCGCCGGAAATCCGACCGAAGGCCTGTCGCTCGTCATCGGCGCGCATGAGATCAGCGCCACGCATCCTCAATTCGGCGAGCGACGCGCGGCAATCGACGTCACACAGGGCGGCCTCACGGAAGTGAATCTGCAGTTTGAACAATGACGCAATGACAACACCGAAACACTTGATCGCGCGCAGCGCCGACACAGGTGAGATCGTCGCGAGTCGCGTAACCGTGGCATCACGCCGTCTTGAGAGGGCGGTGGGCCTGCTTGGGCGGAAGTGCCTCGAAGCGGGTGAGGCGCTCTGGATCACGCCCTGCCACGGCGTGCATACCTGGTTCATGCGGTTCACGATCGACGTCGTTGCGATGGATGCAGACGGCCGCGTCGTCGATACGGCATCGATGTTAAAGCCGTGGCGCATGCGGCTTCCAAAGCCAGGCGCGTGCAGCGTGCTCGAGCTTCCCGCCGGGACGCTGCTGACGATCGGGACGAAAATCGGGGACCGGATCGAGATTCACGGTTAGCCTACGCGCGCACCGTACCGGCAGTGCCCGGTTTTAGCCGGACGGACGATCGGACTCCCAGATACAGCAGCCAGCCCGCCGGGCCGAACATGAACGCCATGATCAGGCACGGGATATGGCGGTGTACAGGACAGGGAACGCGGCGGGCACCGCGACGCCGGCCACGAGACGATTCACCCACGCGCGGCCCGGAAGAACAATCAAGAGCAGCCAGCAGCAGAGCGCCGCGACGTTCGCGGTGGAGAAGATTCGGTTCGGAGACATGCTCTGCTCCTTAATACACGATGGCCTGCACGCGCGCGGACTCGCGCCGCGCGCTGGCGAGTGCGAGCGCGAACACGGTCAGCACCGCCCACAACGCCATCGCCGTCAGTGTCGCCGCATCGGGCGCGGTGACCGACTGGGCGCGCGTCGGCGTGGTCATGAGCCCGCCGGTCATCGCGCCGATGATGGTGATGGTCCTCACGTGCGATCAATGTTGACATTGTCAACATCTAGCCGCACCATGCGATCCATGGCCAGAAAACGCGCCAACCGGTACCATCACGGCGACCTGTCGCGCTCGCTGCTGCAGGAAGCCCTGCGCACGATCCAGAAGGACGGGGTCTCGGCGCTCACCATGCGCGGCGTGGGGGCGAAGCTGGGGGTGTCGCGCACGGCCCTGTATCGTCATTTCGCCGACAAATCGGCCCTGCTCGCGGCGGTCGCCACCGAGGGGTTCCGGACGCTGCGCCGTCAGACGCAGGCCGCGTGGGACACGCGTGGGGGCGGCCGGCCCGGTCTCGAAGCCATGGGGGACGCCTACGTGAAATTCGCCGTGGCGCACCCCTCGCATTACCGGGTGATGTTCGGTGGATACGTGCGCGACGCCGGCCCCGATTCGGATCTCGCGCGGGAAGGCGCGGGCGCCTTTCAGGTGCTCGTCAGCGCCATCGTCTCGCAGCAGAAACAGGGGCTCGTGCGGCCCGACAACCCGATCGAGCTGGCGCAATACATCTGGGCGGCCGTGCACGGCATCGCCATGCTCGCGATCGACGGCCAGTTGAAACAGCCGACCGGCGATGTGATCCGCTTCGCGAACGCACGGCTGCGAACTGGTATAGAGTCCACCAATCAAAAGAGTCGGAAGAGTCTTGGGAGTCGGTAAGAGTCGGTGGAGGCTGTCGACCGAATGGCGAGCCAGCAACTAAGCGAAACGCGCACAGGTCTCGATCCGTGGGTGCACGCCGAGTTGCCGGAGGCGCCGGTGCCGTCGGGCCTGCAGTGGTTCAAAGTTGTCGGCCCGGGCGTGATCGTGCTCGGCCTGTCGCTTGGCGGCGGCGAGTTTCTGCTCGGCCCGACGGCGTTCGTCCGCTACGGCCTGTCGCTGCTCTGGATCACGGTCGTGGCGGTGTTCTTCCAGACGATCTTCAACACCGAGCTGATGCGCTATACGCTCGCCACGGGCGAGCCGGTCTTTACGGGCTTCATGCGCACGAAGCCGTCGCGCGCGTTCTGGGCCTGGCTGTATGTCGCGCTGTATTTGCTGCAGGTCGGATGGCCGTACTCGGCCGGGCTGTCGGCCGGCGCGATCTTCTTCCTTGCCACGCGCCGCATTGCCGGGCCGGCTGACGTGACGGTGATGTATCAGCTCGGCGTCGGGACATTTCTGGTCTGCATCCTGCTGTTGATGCTCGGTCGCCGCATCGAGCGCACGCTCGAGCTGCTCAACTGGGTGATGGTGGTCTGTATTCTCGGTGGATTCCTCGCGCTCGCGTTGTACTTCGTTCCCGGATCGACATGGGCCGCCGCAGGCGTCGGGTTTCTCGGATTCGATCTGCCGCGCGGAACGTTCAGCTTTATGCCGGGCGAAGATTACCTGCTGCTCGCGGCGCTTGCGGGCTACTCCGGTGCCGGCGGCATGGTGAACATCGCGCTGTCCAGCTGGGCACGCGACAAGGGGTACGGCATGGGGCAGCGCGCGGGGTACATTCCCGCCGCGGTGGGCGGACATAAGGTGAACCTCGCGCACACGGGCTTCATCTTCACACCGACGTCCGAGAACATGCGCCGGTGGCGCGGCTGGTGGCGCATCGTGAGCGCCGATCAGTGGGGCGTATTCTTCCTCGGAGCGATGTTGGGGATGGTTCTGCCCGCGGTCTTGTACGTGACGCTTCTTCCGAGCGGCACCAACATTCAGGGTCTCGGCATGGCCGCGGCGCTCGCGTCGGCCGTCGCCACGCGATCGGGCGCCATCGCCGGGGGCGTCGTCGCGATGCTGGCGGCGTGGATTCTCTTCAAGACGCAGCTCGACATCATCGAGAGCATGGTGCGGTCGATCACCGATATCGTGTGGACGGGCAGCCATCGCGCGCGCGCGCTGAGCCGCGGCGACGTCCGCGTCGTGTACTACGGGGCGCTGGGAATCGTGTGCGTCTGGGGGATGATTGCGCTGCGCCTGGCGCAACCCATCAGGCTGCTGCTGCTGGCGGCGAACATCGCGGGCCTCGTCTTTACGATTGCGTCGCTGCACCTGCTGTACCTGAACACACGTCTACTGCCGCCCTCGCTGCGCCCGCCGCTCTGGCGCCGCGCGGCGCTCGTCGGCATGTCCGGCTTCTACGGATTCTTCACCATCCTGTCGATCCGCGCGCTGCTGTAAGCGCAACTAAAGTTGCGCCCTACCGAGAAGCGGCGCGGACGCGATACGTTCCCGGTAGGGCGCGACTTTAGTCGCGCCTGCAGACGAAGTAAGATGTAGGGCTCATGAAGCTGGCGACGTTTGAGATCCCGACAGCCGCGGGGCCGCTGCGGCGCATCGGCGCGGCCGTTGACGGCAGACTGATCGATCTTGCGGCGGGCTACGCCGCTCACCTCGAGCACAGCGATCCCGGTTGCGACGCGCAGCGCGTCGGCGGCATGCTGTGTCCTTCCGACATGGTCGCGTTTCTCGGGGCCGGCGACATCGGGCGCCGTGCCGCTGAGCAGGCCATCAACGCCGCTTCCACACATGCGGAGGCATTCGGCGGACGCACGAGCTATGCGCCGGGTGAGGTGCGTCTGCTCGCGCCGGTGCCGCGCCCGCGCGTGATTCGCGATTTCCTCACCTTCGAAGGACACATGCTGTCGGCGGGCAAGGCGCTCGGGCGCCCGTCGATTCCGCCGGTGTGGTACGAAGTGCCCGCGTACTACAAAGGCGATCCCGACACCGTCTCGGGTCCCGATGACGTCATCGAATGGCCGAAGTACTGCGAGAAGTTCGACTTCGAGCTCGAGCTCGCGGTCGTGATCGGGCGGCGCGGCAAGAACATCAGGAAAGCCGACGCGAAGCGCTACATCGCCGGCTACACGATCTGGAATGACTGGAGCGCGCGCGATCAGCAGATGAAGGAAGGCCCGCTCGGCATGGGCCCGAGCAAAGGCAAGGACTTCGACACGGGCAACACGATCGGCCCGTACCTCGTGACGGCCGACGAGCTCGACGTCAGCAACCTGCGGATGACGGCGAAGATCAACGGCGAAACGTGGACCGACTCGCGCAGCAGCGGCCGCCAGTTCTCGTTCGAGGATCTGATCGTGCACGTCTCGCAGAACGAGACGATCTATCCGGGCGAGTTGTGGGGATCGGGGACGACGACCGGGGGAAGTGGGCTGGAGTTGGATCGCTGGCTCAAGCCCGGCGATGTGGTGGAGTTCGAAATCGAAGGCATCGGCATCTTACGTAATCGTATCGAGAGGAGATAAACATGTACGTCGTCGCTGCGGAGTACAAGGTGATGGCAGGCAAGGAGCAAGAGGTCATCGACATCCTGAAGAAGATGATCCCGCTGTCGCGCGCGGAACCGGGATGCAAGCTGTATATGGTGAACCAGTCGCCGGAAGATCCGGGCAAGCTGCTGCTGTACGAGCAGTACGTCGATGAAAACGGATACAAGGCGCACCAGGCCACCGACGCGTTCAAAGAGAACATCCTCGGCAAGGTCGTTCCCATGCTCGCGAGCCGCGTCCGCAACTTTTACGAGGTCGTCGAGCCGTGATGAGATTCCTTCAGGCGTTCGCCGTCGTGATCGTCACCGTGTCGCAGGGACTTGCGCAGACGCCCCCGCAACCGGGTGCGCCACCGCCGGCGGAGGCTGGAGCGCCCGCCGCGCCGGCGCGCGGACGTCAAGGTCCGCCGCCGCTCGGCCCGAACGGCACGCGCGATCCGTGGCCGGCTCCGATTCCCGCCATCGCGGGCGCCATCAGAGTGAACTTCGTCGAGTTCGCCACGCTGCCCGATGTGGGCGTCAACGCGGCCCGGCCGATGCTGATGAGCTACGAGCCGGGCACCAGGCGCATGTTCGTCAACGACATGCACGGCGCCCTCTACACGGTGAGCAACGATGGAAAAATGGTGACGCCGTACTTCGATCACCAGGATCCGCGCTGGAACATCCCCGTGCAGTTCCAGAACTTCGAGCGCGGCTTTCAGAGCTTCGCCTTCCACCCGGACTTCAACCGGCGCGGCGCGCCCGGTTACGGAAAGATCTACACCTACGTCGATACCAGCAACGTCACACCGACGCCGGATTGGACGCCGACGACGCCGGGCTCGAACGTGGCGCACCATGCGGTGCTTCTCGAGTGGACCGCGAAGAATCCGGCCGCCGCAGTCTACGACGGCGATGCCCCGCGCGAGCTGATGCGGTGGCATCGTCCGTTCGTGAATCACAACGGCGGCCAGCTAGGGTTCAACTCGACCGCGCGGCGCGGCAGCGCCGATTACGGTCTGCTGTACGCCGGGAACGCCGATGGCGGCGCCGGCGGCGATCCGATGAATATGGCGCAGAACCTGGCGTCGACGTTCGGCAAGATTCTCCGCATCGATCCGCTCGGCGCCGGGGGGCAGGGGCCCCCGGATCGAAGAATAATCAGCGCAAACGGGAAGTACGGCATTCCGAAAGACAACCCGTTCGTGAACGACAACGATCCCAACACGTTGGGCGAGATCTACGCGTACGGCGCGCGCAATCCTCAGCGATTCGCATGGGATTCGAAGACCCGGACGATGTACATGGCCGACATCGGCCAGGGCATCGACGAGGAAGTGACGACGGTTCCCAAGGGCGCGAACCTCGGCTGGAGAGTGTGGGAAGGCAGCCACAGGTTCGTCAACGGATCCGAAGTGAGCGTGGAAAGCCCGCGCGGCGATCCGAAGGTCACCTATCCCGTCGTCGAGTTCGGGCAGCTCGATCCGCTGCTGCAGAACAGCTCAGCGGTGACCATGGGGTATGTGTACCGGCATGACCGGTTGCGTGCGCTGAGGAATCTGCTGCTCTTCGGCGACAACCCGTCTGGTGAAATGTTCTACGTGCACGCCGACAAGCTGCCGCCGAACGGCGGGCAGGACGCCATCCGCCGCATTGTCTTCAACGACAAGGATCAGACGAAGACTCTGCTGGACCTGGTGAAAGAGAAGACGGTAGAGCAGGGCAAGAAACCGCCGACGCGCGCCGATCTGCGGTACGGCGAAGGTCCCGACGGGAGGATTTTCATCCTCAACAAATGGGACGGCGTGATTCGGGAGATCGTGAACTGAACGTTACTGCGCTGCTCTCAGCTTCCCCGCTTGCGCGCAGTGCTCGGCGATCGTGAAGTAGCTCTGCACGGCTTTCGCGCCGATGACATACGGGTGCGGCTCGCCGGCCTTGCGCGCGGAGAGGCGCGCCATCTTGTCGTTCGATCCGTCCCAGCTCGGATGATTCGAGAGGAACACATCGGCACCGGCTTTCGCCGTCGCCTCGCGGAATCGGCGGGCGGAGGCGATGTACGAATCGAACCAGTGTGACGCCGGCCGCTCCGGCGTGATCGTGAAGTTGAAGCCCGTTCCACCCCACAACGCGGCAACGTGCGGTGTGCCGTTGTCCTTCACGGGCAGAATCGTCGACATGGTTCCCGGCGTGTGACCGAATGTGTGCACGAACGTCAGCGTCGTGCCGCCGAGCGTCAGCTGCTGACCGTCGGTGACGACCATATCGCGCTTCGGCTTCGGCCAGTTCTGCGTGTTGCGCTCGAGCATGTCCCAATCAGGCGCGGTGAGCAGCACGCGCGCGCCGAATCGCTCCTGCAGGTACCACGCGCCGCCTGCGTGATCGCGATGCGCATGGCTGACGACGACGAATTTGATTTGCGTGGGATCGAGCCCAAGCTTCTTCAATCCGCCGACGACCTGTTCTTCGACCGAGTAGTCGTAGATCGGATCGACGATGATGATGCCGGCTGACGTGGTGACGGCCCACGCCGAATATTCCCGCTCGCCGACGTAATACAGATTGTCGAACACCTTCAGTGGCTCGCGCGCCCAGCGCGATCGGTCCGGCGCGGCAGGCACCGCCTGCTGTCCGCGCGCCGGCTGTACCGCGGCTCCCGCCGCCGGTGGTTGTCCGCCTCGCCTGGCGCCGCCGCCTGCGCGGGCGGCCTGCGCAGGCTCACAGAGATTGATGAGGGCCGTTGGCGTCGCGGCGTTCAGCGCATTCGCCGCCGCGACGTGAGATTCGATGGTGCCGGCTGATTGTGCAGATAAGGCGGCGCCAAGCAAAAACACCAGCGTGAGATGCTTCATATGGGTGCTCCTTCGTTTTTCGTTTCGTGCACGCCAGATCTTTTCCGGCGTCAGTGGCAGCTCTCGCAGCGTGATCCCCGCCGCCTGATTGATCGCGGCGCCGATGGCGGCCGCCACGGCGAGCGTTCCGCCCTCTCCTGCTCCCTTCGAGCCATACGGCCCCGGGCCATCGGCATTTTCGATGAGGTGCGCCTCCAACTGAAGCGGCACATCCTTTATTGAAGGGATGCGATAGTCGAGCGATCCGAGGTTGAGGATTCGCCCATCCGCGCCGAGGACGAGTTGCTCCATGAGCGTATGCCCGAGCCCCATCACGGCTGCCCCCTCGTCCTGCCCCTCGACTTGCTGCGGGTTCAATGCCTTGCCGACGTCGCTGACGAGCACGAGCTTGTGGACGGTCACTTCGCCGGTGTCAGGATCCACTTCGACCTCGCTCGCCGCGCACATCAGTTCCCAGAACGCCGCGCGCCCGCCGAGCGGATGTCCCGGCTCGTACGCATTGCCGGCTTCGCCGATGCCGATGACTTCGCCGCGAGGCGGACCAAAGTGCGCCTTCAGAAGGTCCGCGGGCGGCATCTCTTTCGTGCCGGGTATCGCGTCGGCCATCTGCCGCAGCTGCTTCTTGATGCTGTCGCAGGCCTCGATGATGGCGTTGCCCATGAACACGGTCGATCGGCTCGCGGATGTGGACGAGTCGAACGGCACCACCGACGTGTCGCCCATGACAACGGCGATGCGATCGGGCGCAAGACCAAGCTCCTGCGCCGCAATCTGCATCATCACTGTGCGCGCCCCCTGGCCCATATCAGAAGTGCCGCACAGCACGGATGCGCTGCCGTCGAAGTGCAGACGCACGATCGCCACCGACCGCGACGCGGTCGAAGAGCTCTTCAAGCCGAGAGAGACGCCGCGCCCTCGATTCGGCGCCAGCGGAGCGCTCCACCCAATTGCCGCGGCGGCCTTTTCGAGAGCCTGATTCCATTCACCATCAGCAGGCGTGTCGTTCGGGTTGAACGCCTCACCCTTCGCCGGCAGGTTCCGGCGCCGAATCTCCACAGGATCGATGCCGAGCGCAGCCGCGGCTTCGTTCAACTGTGACTCGACCGCCCACGAGGCTTGCGGCGTGCCGAATCCCCGGAACGCCGTGCTCGGCGTCGTGTGCGAGAGCAGTGCTCTCGCAAAGATGCGCGCATGCGCGGCGCGGTACGGCCCGCATGCCGAGTAGCTGGCCTTCGATACGACGCGCGTGCCGATATCGGCGTACGCGCCGAGCAGAAAGTCCGCGCGAATGTCCTGAAAAACAATGCGGCCGTCTTTCGTGACTCCGGTTCGCGCGTGAATCTGTGCCGACGCGCGCCTGGCGGCCTGAAACGTTTCTTCGAGGGTCAGCACGAGCCGCACTGGCTGCCCGAGGCGGAGCGCGAGCCACGCCATCAGCGGTTCGACCTTCGGCCAGCCTTTCCCTCCGAACCCGCCCCCGGGATCCGGCGCGACAATCCGAACCCTCGCGATCGGCCATTGAAGGGCGGCGGAGACGACCCGCTGCAGCACATATGGATGCTGCGTGGGACTCCACACGGTCACGCCGTTCGCATCCGGCGCGGCGAGAAACGCGTGCGGCTCGATGGCGAAATGCGTGACCATCGGAAATGCGTAGTCGTTCTCGACGACGAGATCGGCAGTCGCGCCGTCGACGTCCCCCCAGCCGAACTGCCACTGCTGCAGCGTGTTCGTGCCGGCGAGCGGATCGTCCGGCCGCAGGGCCGCGTCCTGCACGAGCGGCGCGTGCCCGTCGAGCGCAGCGGTGATCGACAGCACTGCAGGCAGCTCTTCGAAATCGATGCGAAGGAGGCGGGCGGCAGCGTCCGCGGCATCCGCGGTGTCTGCGACAACGGCCGCGATCGGCTCGCCTGAGAATTTTGTCTCTCGCGATGCCAGCATCGGCCGATCGGCATAGACAGGCCCGTAGCGGGGAACCGGCTGCGGCAGATCGTCGGCCGCGAAGATGCCGCGCACGCCAGGAACGCGCGCCGCTTCGTCGCGATGGATCGACACGAGGCGCGCGTGCGCGCAAGGCAGTGAGACAAGCTTCACGTGCAGCACGTTGTCGAGCCGGATGTCCGCGGCATATACCTGGGCGCCCGTGACGCGATCGACGGCACCTAATCGCGGAACAGAAGTGCCGATGATCGTCATGCTTTGTCCGCATCGGCAGGGCTCAACTTAAGTTGAGCCCTACGAGAACGAGGTTGAGCCCTACGTTGATCTCCGGTAGGGCTCAACTTTAGTTGAGCTGCACGTGCCACCGCGTCAATGATGCGGCTGTAGCCCGCGCAGCGGCACAGGTTGCCGGCGAGCCCGTCTTTGATCTCGTCTTCCGTCGGTTGAGGTGTGGTCGACAACAGATATCGGGCCGCGACGATCATGCCCGGGATGCAGAATCCGCACTGCACGGCGCCGCTGTCGATGAATGCCTGCTGCACCGCGTCGAGCTGTCCGCCGGTGCTGACCCCTTCGATCGTCATGACGGCCTCACCGTCGCATTCGACGGCGAGCACGAGGCAGGCGTTCACCGCCCGGCCGTTCAGCAGCACCGTGCAGGCGCCGCATTCCCCTTCCCCGCAGCATTCCTTTGTGCCGGTGAGATTCAGCTGATCGCGGAGCGCCTCGAGCAGCGTGCGATGGACCTCGACGTCGAGTATCCGCGGCGTGCCGTTGACCGTGATCGTAATGGTCATATTTAGTCGCGGGGGCCCCTCGCCCCGCTCCAGCCGCCGGCGTGCATACGCTCAACCGCGATCGTCAACGCGCGCCGCGCGAGCACGCCAAGCATGGCGGCGCGGTATTCGTCGCTCCCGCGCAGATCTGAAATCGGGCTCGCACCCGTCAGCGCATCATCGATGGGCGCGTCCTGCCGCGATGCCACCACGAATGGGCGCGGCCCAACGGCGCCGAACGCGAACCGCGCGCCGCCAGATTCGTAGACGAGGCAGCAGACATTCACGATCGCGAGGTCGACACCGTGCCGGCGGGTGAGTCGTTGGAATGACGCGCCGGTGCGCTCCGCCGGCAGCGGCAGATCGATCGATTCGACGATCTCGCCGGGTTCGAGCACGGTGCGTCCGGGGCCGGCGAAGAACTCGTCGAGCGGCAGTTGCCGTGTCCCTGTCGCGCTCACCAGGTTCAGGCAGGCGGAGTACGCGAGCAACGCCGGCGCGGTATCGGCGGCCGGCGACGCATTGCAGATGTTGCCCGCGAGCGTCGCTCGATTGCGGATCTGCACAGACCCGACCACGTTCGCCGCTTCGATGAGCGCGGGAAAATGCCGTCGAAGCGGCGCGTGCGCGATGACGTCTGTCATGACAGCGCGAGCGCCGATGCGGATGCCGCCGTCAATGTCAACGAGGTCGTTGCGAAGCGCGGCGACGCGCTTGAGATCGATGATCGCAGGCGGAAGCTCGTATCCCTTTCTGACGCGAACCAGAAGATCCGTTCCGCCTGACAGCAGCCGGGCGCTCGCACCATGTGCACGCATCAACGCGAACAGTTCTTCCAGCGATTCGGGCCGGAGGTATACGAAGGAGTTCACAGCGCCTCGAGGCGGGCCTTCGCCTGTTCCCACATGGGCCGCGCCAGCGCTGTGGCGTCGGGCAATTGAATGCGTTCGCACATCCGATCGAACTTGAATGCGATATCGGCCTTCGAGTACTTGCCCGTCTTGGCAAACCCGAGCATGAGGTCGATGTTCGTCTCGAGAAAGCTCAGGCTGTCGGCGGCCTGTACGAGATTGGCGTCCGGCGAGCCGCCCCATTCGTGCACGCGAATCAAACCCTCGACTTTCGTAACCAGATCGTTTCCGCCGCCGTTCGCGCGAAGCCAGTCTCCGACGATCTTCGCGCTGCGATTCGAGTGCGCCTCTTCATAGGCGCGCTCGTTCAACTTGATTGGAATCGCGTCGGGCCCGCCGAATGCGCGCTCCATGTCGTGCGTCAACGTCGCCAGCCGCACGGCCTCGGACGCCCCCGGCGCAATCCGGTCGACCCATTCGAGCGATTTCAACAGGTGCGTGCTGTTGTACGGATAGCTGTCGATCACCCAGAGGCGGCCAAGCTGGATGAACGGTGATTCGATGCGCGGATCAGCCATGCGCGCCCAGCGTTGTGATGGGGCGGCTCTGCAGCACGAACAGCTCGCCGCCGCGCATGCACCATTCGACGTCCTGTGGAGATCCGAAGAATGTTTCCAGCTGCAGCCCGATGTCCCGGAGCTTCTTCAATTCAGCGTCGGACAACACCGGGCCACGCGCCTCGTCTGACATGAACGTGTCGAAGACCACGGCGTCATCGCGCGAGACGACGAAATGATCGGGCGTGATTGCTCCGGACACGATCGCCTCGCCCAGGCCGGGCGCGCCTTCGATGATCATGCAGTCGCGCCGGTTGCGAATGGGATCGACCGTGAACATGACGCCGCTCTTCTCGGCGTCCACCATCTCCTGCACCACGACCGCCATGCGCGTGTCTCCGAGTACGGCTTTCTGCGACCGGTAGAAGAGCGCGCGCGGTGAGAAAAACGAGGCCCAGCATTCCCTGACACGATCGAGAACCGCGTCGCCGCCTTGCACGTTCAGATAGCTTTCCTGCTGTCCAGCGAAGCTCGCCGTGAGCCCATCCTCGGAGACGGCGCTCGAGCGCACGGCGACGAACTCGCGATGCTCGAGTGCGGCATGTGCGGCGAGGATCGCGTCAGCGAGCGGCGCCGGCAGGGGAGTCGACACGATCAGCTGCCGGATGACGTGTGCCGCGCGCTCGACGGTCGGCGCCTCGTCTACGTCGAGATCGGACGTGAGGGTGTCGATGAGGGCGAGCCCGCCGCACGCGTCGAGGAAGTCGTGAAAGGCGCCGGCAGCAATCACAAACCCCGGCGGAACGGGAAGCCCGGCGGCGGCCATTCGACTCAAGCTTGCGCCTTTGCCGCCGGCGATTGCCGTCGATTCCGGCGGCAGGTCGCGAAAGGCCAGGACGGTGTCAGCCGAGGATTTCAACAAGACCTGACGCTCCGTTCAACCGTACGCGCTGTCCCGTCTTGATGTCCTGCGTGCCTGTTCGCGTGCCGACGACGGCCGGAATGCCGAACTCACGCGACACGACAGCCGGATGCGACAGCGCGCCACCGGAATCGGTGATGAGGCCGCCGATCTTCGTGAACAGCACGACCCACGCCGGACTCGTCATCTTGCAGACGAGCACTTCACCTTTTTTCACTTGATCGAACTGCTCGGCCGACTCGACCACGCGCGCGGTGCCTTCGTACACGCCCGTTGAGGCACCCAGCCCCTTGATCGATCCCGACGGCTGCGTGGCCGCGTTCTTCGATCGCTCGTAAATGCCGGGCCAGTCCCAGAGCACCTGCTTGTACGGCTCGCCGTACATCGACCAGTCGGTGATGGTGCCCGCCCAGAGCCTGGGGCGGACCGCGAACGCCTTCTCGCGTGCGGCACGCCGCTCCCTGACCAGCGACTTCGCGTCGAAGGTCGAGAGGTTCGCGCTGAGCGTCCGCAGCTCGTCGTACTTGAGGAACATGATGTCGTCGGGTTGATCGAGCCCGCCGAGCCCGGCGATCTTCCTGCCGACCCCCATCAGCACGAGCCGCATGCGCGCGTACGTGCCCTGATCCATATAAAAATGATGATCGGGCGTCAGCGGCGTCATCTTCAGCGCCAGATCGAGCGCCGTCTTCAGCTTGTCCCTGTCCTCATTCGACGTGCCGGCGGGCACCAGAGACCACATTTCCTTCAACGCGGCGTCGCGGCTGGCGCGGAGCTGGCGCACGTCTTTCTCGCAGTCGTAATCGGAGAGCAGGTAGCCGCGGAGCGCCTCGACGATGGGGGTCGGGTTCTCGCGCCACGTGACGTAGAGATACTCGTGCGCGTACATCGACTTGTTGCCGTACTCGGTCTTGTAGGCGTCGACGTCCTTCAGCAGCCCGCGCCCCTCGTCTGAGGCGCTCAGCGCCCGCATCACCCCATCAGCCGTCTCGTTCTCGTCGAACGCGCGTTTCAGCTGAGCGCTCTTCTTCACTTTCTCTTTCAACGTCCACAGCTCGCGCACGGAGTCCCAATTGCGGTCCTCGTCCGAGATGAGGATGCGGCCGACGATCGGCTTGTGCTGTTCGCCGATGAGCGGGATCAGAATGCTCTCGAAGGTGATCGACGCCTGGAACTGCGCCAGGTTGAGCATCCAGTGCAGCCGCCAGTGGCGCTCCTGGATGTCGATGGCCTCTTCGAGCAGGATCATCAGCTCGGGCAGCGAAGACGACTCCATCGGAAAGGTATCGAGGTACTCGAAGTTGCGGAGAATCTCCGGCAGGTAGCGGCGCTTCCACCAGTCGAGGAACTTGTCGGCGTAGACCGGCATCACCATGTTGTAGTACGACCACAACCCGGCTTCCTCTTCGGCCGGCCTCGGCACGACGGCGCTCATCAGATATCCGCTCACCGTCTTGGCGACCCAGTCCTTGCCGAACGGCACGCCGAACCGGCGATACATGTAGCCGCATGTCAGCCACCAGCCGCCGATGTCGAACCACATCGGCGAGATGGGCTGCGGGCAATGGAGGTCGTCGAGCCAGAAGTGCAGCTTCTTCTCCTCGTCATTTGCCCACTCGATCGGCGTGGTCGTGTCGCCGAAGAACTGATCGATGATTTTGTTTCGGTCCGCCATATGCGTCCCTCTATCGCCGTCTACAAACAGGAAAGGCGCCGGAGGTGAGTCCGACGCCTTACCACCAACCACCAACCACCAACTAGTTTGTCGTCGCTGCCACCGCGCCGATGCCTTTGTAATTGAACTTCTGCAGCCGCTTGCCTTCGTACGTCTCGACCGTGTAGATGTTGCCCTTCGAGTCGAGCGACACATTATGCGGTGCGTAGAACTGGCCCGGATAACGGCCGCCGCTGCCGAAGTGGCTGACCACCTGCAGCGGATCGCGCAGCAGCGTCCAGATGCGATGGTTCGCGCCGTCGGAGATGAACAGATGGCGCTGCGGCTTGTCGACCGAGAACGCGATGTCGAAGATGACGCCGTCGCCGAGCGTGTTCTTCTGCACCTGCGTTTCCTTGACGAACGTGCCGTCCTTCCGGAAGACCTGGATGCGGTTGTTCGCGCGGTCGCACACATACACGAGGCCGTCTGCCGCGAGCGCGGCGCAGTGCACCGTGCGGAAGACCTTCGGCAGCGGCGCCGCGGGATCGAACGGGCCCGGGTCCGTGTCGTCTGGCTTCACGCCGTACGCGCCCCAGTGGCGCTTGTAGGCACCGGTGTCGGCATCGAAGACGATGACGCGGCGATTGCCGTAGCCGTCGGCGACGTACACTTCATTGGCGGCGAGATCCACTTCCGCTTCGGCCGCGCGATTCAGATTCGCCGTGTCGGTGTTGCCCTTGCTCTGCCCTTCGCGTCCGACCTGCAGCAGGAATTTTCCCTGGCGCGTGAACTTCAACATCTGATGCCCGGCGTTGGTCGTGAGCCACACATTGTCTTTGCCATCGACCGTGATGCCGTGCATCGAGGTCGGCCACTGATAGCCCGCGCCGGGGCCGCCCCACGACGAGACGAGGTTGCCGGCCATGTCGAACTCGAGGACCGGGGGGGCGACTGCGCAGCAGATCGACGAGATGGGGCGCTTGTCGCCCGGTTGCGGCGGGGGAGAGCCCCCCGGCTGCTGCGTGCCGTTCGAGCCGGCCACCATGCCGGCCTCCTTGGGGGCGACGTTTCCGCGGTGGGTCACCCAGATGTGATCGCGCGAGTCGACGCTGAGGCCGACGACCGACCCGAACACCCAGTTGTTCGGCAGCGGCTTGGGCCACATCGGATCGACCTGATACATCGGCGCCTGCACGGTCGCGCGCGCCTGCGCCGAGCTAACCGTCTGGAGGCCCCACTGCGCGATGGCGAGTACCGCAATGACGGCGAGAAGAGTGATGGTGGCTTTGGGGTTACGTTTCATGATGCTCCTCAAGGGGTCTGTCCTCGAAAAGGGGACGGGAATCTTTTTCGCCAGATTCAGCCGAAAAAGATTCCCGTCCCCTTTCTTCATTTGATGATCGCCACGGCGCGAACGGGGGCGGCTGACGCGCCGCGCCACTTCACGGGGAGAACGCTCACGGTAAACGAGTGGTACGGCGCCGGGATCTCGTGCAGGTTGCACATGTTCTCGAGATGATAGTACTCCCGCTCGCGCATCACGCGATGCGCTTCCCAGAATTTTTTCCGTTCGAACATCTTGGCCACCGGCGGATCGAACCCGATGGCGTCGATTCCCATCACTTTCACGCCGCGATCGAGGATGTAGTGCACCGATTCCTTCGTCATCCCCGGGTGATTGCTGAGATACGCCTTGTCGAGCCGCTCTTTCGCCGCGTCCGTCCGCAGCAGGACGATATCGAGGGCTTTGATTCTGTACCCGCCGAGCTTCGCCTCGGCCGCTTCGATGTCGGGCACCGTGATCTCGTCGCCGGGCTGCTTGTGCGTGAGGTCGAGGACGACCCCGTCGCCGTAGCAATACTCAATCGGGATCCCCTCGGCGCGCGGCGCCGTGGGATTCACATGCCCCCACGAATCGATATGCGTGCCGATGTGATCGCCAGTGACGATCATGCAGTGGTTCGTAATCTCATTGACGCCGAACTTGTCGGTGCCGACGCTCTGCGCCATCTGGCTGTACGTTTCCATCTCGACGATGACCGGCTTCGCCACGTTGGGATAGGTCATCATCCCCTGGAAGACTTCCATGCTCAGATCAATCAACCGTGGCATTGAGCTATTTGCCTTCCCAGCCGCCGTCGACGTGGACCGATTGCCCCGTGAGATAGCTCGCCTCGTCTGACGCGAAAAACGCGACGACGCGGCCGATCTCGCGCGGCGCGCCGGCGCGGCCGAGCGAAATCTGCTGCAGCACGAGCGGAAGGATGTCGGGGCTTTTCATGACCCACGCGGTCATGTCGGTGTCGATGAGTCCGGGATGCACGCAGTTCACGCGGATCCCCTGCGGCGTGACTTCGGCCGACATGTTGCGCGTCAGCGCTTCGAGGCCCAGCTTCGTCGGCGCATAGTGCGTGCGGCCCGGCAGCACCTTCGCCGCCTGAATCGAGCCGATGTGCACGATGCTGCCTTTGCGCTGTTCGGCGATCGCCTTGCGGCAGAAGACCTGCGAGCACAGCCACGCGCCGCGAAGGTTCACGTCGACCAGGCGCGTCCACTGCTCGTCGGTGAGCTCGAGGAACGGCACGATCGTCTCGATGCCCGCGTTGTTGACGAGGATGTCGAGCCCGCCGAGCTCCTTCCACGCCTTGTCGATCATCGCCTCGACGTCGGCGCGCTTCGCGACGTCACCTTTGACGGCGATCGCCTTGCGCCCCTGTGCCTGAATCCCCTTGACGACGTCTTCGGCCGGCGTCGCGCTCTCGATGTAGTTCACGGCGACGTCCGCGCCTTCTTCCGCGAAGATTTCGGCGATGCCGCGGCCGATACCTCGGCTCGCACCGGTGATGAGGGCTTTCTTACCTTTTAATCTCATAAAGTGATCCTAAACGCGAAAGGCCGTGCACGTCGACACACGAGTTTACTTTAACGGTAAAGTCACGGTATATCACTGAATTCGAAGATTGGGAGATTGGAAGAATGGCAGATTACAGAAAAGC
>CAYHHH010000011.1:54067-62923 GCA_964356125.1 uncultured Bifidobacteriaceae bacterium
GCCGATCTCGGAAGCGCAGTTCACGCTGCTCTCGATGAACGCCGTCCTCGACGGATGGGTGCGCGACGTCGTGTCGGTCGACACGCACAACAGCACGACGTTCGGATCGACCGTCCGCCGCGTCACGATCGATCGCGTCCACATCCTGCACACGCTGCCGTTCACGGCACCCGCCGCGCCGGCCGATTTTGCGATCTCCGGCACGCAGATCCTGCTCGACAGGTCGAGCGTGACCGGGCAGGGCGTGTGGCCTGTCGTGACGCAGGTCGGCGTGATGGGGCCGAACGTGGTCCTGAATTTCAAGAGCACGACTGCCGGCATCGCCCCGCACCAGCGGTGGGCGGCCGGACTGCTCGTCGATAGCAGCGAGTTCACCGGCGGCACCGATCTGCGGCCGAACATCGCGTTTTCGAATCGGGAGCACGCGGGTTCAGGGCACGGATGGAGCGTCGGCTGGGCGGTGGCGTGGAACGTGAGGGCCGAGGTGCTGTTGGTTCAGCAGCCGCCCGGCTCGAAGAACTGGTGCATCGGGTGCACCGGACGCTTCACGCCGATCCTCTGGCACAAAGGGTCGATTCCGATTCCGGAAAGCCCATCGGAGACGCACGAATCTCCAGGCGTGCCTGTCACGCCGGCGAGCCTGTACCTCGCACAACTGCGCGATCGGCTCGGAGAACAGGCACTGCGGAACATCGGGCGATGAAAAAGGGGTCGGGACCCCTTTTTCAGTTTGAACTACGATATCCAACGAATGAGTGTCGTCGGGAACGGGGTGTCCGAGGGCTACCTCAGCCGCGAGCAACTGGATACCATTGCGCGTGAAGGCCTTGCTGCGCTGTCGGTCGACGGCCGGCGCGTGCTCGTCATCATTCCCGACGGCACGCGGACGATGCCGATGCCGATGATGTTCGAGCTGCTCGAGCGGGAGCTCGGCCCGCGCGTCGCGGCGCTCGACTATCTCGTCGCGCTCGGCACGCATACGCCGATGGACGATGCGCAGCTCAGCGCGCTCGTTGGGCAGCCGGTCTCGAACGGGCGGGCGGGTGCGCACCGCATCTTCAATCACCGCTGGGACGATCCGGCCGCCTACGCGCATCTCGGTACGATTCCCGCACGCGACATTGCCGAGCTCACTGGCGGCCGACTGAGTCAGGACGTCCCGGTTGCGCTCAACCGGCTCGCGACTGAGTACGACCACGTGCTCATCTGCGGCCCTGTCTTTCCGCACGAGGTCGCCGGCTTCTCCGGCGGAACAAAGTATCTGTTTCCCGGCATCGCGGCGCCCGAGATCATTCACTTCACGCACTGGCTCGGCGCGCTGATTACGTCGTACGCCGTGATCGGCACGATCGACTCGGCCGTGCGCTCGGTGATCAACAAGGCCGCGTCGCTGCTGCAGACACCGCTCTCGCTGCTGGCCGTCGTCGTGACGCATGACGGCGTGGCGGGCATGTACTGCGGCGACGTGCACGACGCGTGGCGGCAGGCCGCGACGCTCTCGTCGCAGCGCCACATCGTGTGGGTTGACGAGCCCTACGATCGCGTGCTCGCGGTGATGCCGTCGATGTACGACGACCTGTGGACCGCCGGCAAGGGGATGTACAAGAGCGAGCCCGTGGTCGCGGATGGCGGCGAGGTGATCATCTACGCGCCGCACGTGACGGAAGTGAGCCGCGTGCACGGCAGAATGATCGACGAGGTCGGGTACCACTGCCGCGATTACTTCCTCGCGCAGTGGGATCGCTTCAAGAAGTATCCCGGCGGCATCCTCGCGCACTCGACGCACGTGAAAGGGAACGGCACGTACGACGCGGCCGCACGCGTGGAAGATCCGCGCGTGCAGGTGACGCTCGCAACCGGCATCTCGCCGGAACACTGCGAGCTCGTCAATCTCGGCTACACGGATCCGGCACGCGTCGACCGGCGCGACTACGAAGGGGATGCGAAGACGCTCGTCATCCCGCGCGCGGGCGAAATGCTGTATCGAGTGAAAGGCGCTTGAATAGGGGTAAGGGGTGAAGGGCAAGGGGTAATTGCCCCTTACCCCTCGCCCCTTACCCCTCGCCCCTTACCCCTGGAGGATTATGTACAAGATCGGCGTTGTTGGCCTGGGCGTCATGGGCGCCAATCTGGCGCGCAATATCGCCGGCAAGGGATTTCCGGTCGCGGGCTACGACCTCAACGCGGAGAAGACCCAGGCGTTTGCCGCGGGCGAGCCCAGCGGATCGAACATCGGCGCTGCCGACGCACCGGAGAAACTGATGGCCGTGCTCGAGCGGCCGCGGCGCGTCTTGATGATGGTGCCGGCAGGTGCGCCGGTCGACAGCGTCATCGCGCATCTGCGCCAGCACCTCGAGCGCGAAGACATCCTCATCGACGGGGGCAATTCGTTTTTCAAAGATACCGATCGGCGCGCGGACGAGCTCGCGTCCGCCGGGTTCCGGTTCGTCGGCATGGGCGTGTCGGGCGGAGAAGAAGGCGCATTGCGCGGGCCTTCGATGATGCCGGGCGGGCCGCGCGAGGCGTGGGATGCCCTCGCGCCGATTCTTCGCGCGATGGCGGCGAAAGCCGAAGACGGAGAGCCATGCGTCTCGTACATGGGGCCCCGCGGCGCCGGCCACTACGTGAAGATGGTGCACAACGGCATCGAGTACGGCGACATGCAGCTGATCGCCGAGGTGTACGACGTGCTGACGCGCGCGGCGGGCATGTCGGCGCGCGAGATTGCCGACACGTTTTCGGCATGGAACGAAGGAGAGCTGAAGTCGTATCTCGTGGAAATCACCGCGCGCGTGCTCGAGCGCGTGGACAGTGAGACCGGCTCGCCGCTCGTCGACCTCATCCTCGACGAAGCGCAGCAGAAAGGCACGGGCAAGTGGATGAGCCAGAACGCATTCGACGTTGGGGCGCCGATTCCGACGGTGAACGCCGCCGTCGAAGCGCGGCTGCTCTCGGCCCTGAAATCCGAGCGCGTCGCCGCCAGCAAACTCCTGCCGGGGCCGGCGAAGGTCGCCGGGGCATCGGTAGGGCCATCGTCGGTAGGGTCCGGCTTCAGCCGGACCGTTTTAATCGACGCCACGCGTCGCGCCCTCTACGCCGCCAAAATCATCTCCTACGCGCAGGGCATGGCGCTGTTGCGCCAGGCGTCGCAGGAGTACAAGTACGACATCGATCTCGCGGAGGTCGCAAAAATCTGGCGGGCCGGCTGCATCATCCGCGCGGCGCTGCTCTCTGACGTGCGCGCCGCGTTCACCAGGAATCCGGCGCTCGTCAACCTGATGCTCGATGAGCGCTTCTCGACGTCGCTCGCATCCGGACAGCAGGCGTTGCGCGACGTCGTGCAGTCGGCGGTGGCGGCGGGCATTCCGGTGCCTGCGCTCGGCTCGTCGCTGGCGTACTACGACTCGTACCGCACCGCGCGGCTGCCTGCGAACCTCACGCAGGGGCAGCGCGATTTCTTCGGCGCACACACGTACCGCCGCGTCGACCGCGACGGCGTCTTCCACACCGACTGGACACACACATGAGCAACCCGCTCGACATTCCGGCCAAAGGCGAGCTCGACTTTCTGTCGCTGGGGGCGCTCGTGCATCGCCTCGACTCCGGCGTCGTTCCGTTTCACAAGGCTGCGTCCGTGCAGATTCACGTCAGCGGCGGCGAGTTCAACACGGCCGCCAACCTGTCGGATTGTTTCGGCCTGCGCACCGCCGTGGCCAGCGCGATGGTCGACTACCCGGTCGGCGATCTGATTCACGAGCGCGTGCGCGCCATGGGCGTGCGCCCCTTTTACAAGCGATTCAGGCACGACGGCGCGCGCGGTCCGAACATGGCGACCGTCTACAGCGATCGCGGCCAGGGCGTTCGCGCGCCGGTCGTCTTTTACAATCGCAGCAATGAGGCGGCGGCGCAGTTGAAGCCCGGCGATTTCGACTGGAAGGCGATCTTCGGCGGCGGCGTGCGGTGGTTCCACAGCGGCGGCATTTTCGCGGCGCTTTCCGACACGACGGCCGAGCTGATTATCGAGGCGATGCAGGCGGCGAAGAACAGCGGCGCGATCGTCTCCTTCGATTTGAACTACCGCGAAAAGCTCTGGAACGCCTCCGGCGGCGGGCACCCGCGCGCGCTGGATGTGATGTCGCGCATCGTCAAGCATGTAGATGTGCTGGTGGGAAATGAGGAGGATCTGCAGAAGGGACTGGGGATACCCGGACCCGAGGTCGCGGCCAAGTCGGGGCTGGACTCCGGGGCCTTTCTCGCTATGATCGACAACGTCGTTTCCCGCCATCCGCAGATCAAGGTCCTCGCCACCACGCTGCGCGAGGTCCACTCCACGAACCGCCACACGTGGGGCGCGGTGGCGTGGATGGCTGGCAAGGCGTACGTCGCGCCGACGTGCGATCTCGACGTGCGCGATCGCGTGGGCGGCGGTGACGGCTTCGCGTCGGGGCTGATCTACGGCCTCCTGCACGGCGAATCGCCGGAAGAGGCCTTGAAGCTCGGATGGGCGCACGGCGCGCTGATCACCACGTTTCCGGGCGACACGACGATGGCCAAAGTGGAGCAGGTGCGCGCGTTTGCAAAGGGTGGCTCGGCGCGAATTCAACGTTAAACGTAGTCCAGAGTCCAGAGTCCAATGTCTGGAGGAAAAATGTCTAATCAGAATCTCGTGAACCGTCGTGATTTCGTGAAAACCGCCAGTGGAGCCGTGGCCGCGACGTCGTTGCTCGGGGCCGACGCCTTCGCGCAGGCGCCCGCCGCGCGGAGGCGCTACGCCATCATCGGCACAGGCGATCGCGCCACCGGCATGTGGGGGCGCCAGATCAGGGAGCAGTACTCGGACGTGGTGCAGTTTGTCGGGCTCTGCGACATCAATCCGAAGCGCGTGGAAATCTCCAAGGGGATGATGGGCGTCGACTGCCCGACCTTCACGAATTTCGACGAGATGCTCGACAAGACCAAGCCCGACATCGTCATGGTGACGACCAAAGACTCGTTCCACAGCCAGTACATCATCAGAGCGCTCGACCGCGGCTTCGACGTGATGACCGAGAAGCCGATGGTCATCGACGAGAAGCAGTGCCAGGCGGTGCTCGACGCCGAGAAGCGCAACAAGAAGAAGATCATCGTCACCTTCAACTATCGCTTTGCGCCGAAGCATCGCGCGGTGAAAGAGATTTTGATGTCGGGTGAGATCGGCAAGGTGCTGTCGGTCGACTTCGCGTGGTATCTCGACGTGTACCACGGCGCCGATTATTTCCGCCGCTGGCATGCGTACAAGAACGGCGGCGGCAGTCTGTGGGTGCACAAGGCGACGCATCATTTCGATCTCATGAACTGGTGGCTCGGCGCCGACCCCGTCGAGGTCGTGGCCAACGGGCAGTTGCAGGTGTACGGCAAGAACGGGACGATTCGCGGAGCCAATTGCCGGCAGTGCGCGCACAAGAAGGAATGCCGGTTCTACTACGACATGAACACGAACCCCACGCGCATGAAGCTGTACGCCGGCGCCGAGGATGCCGACGGCTACTATCGCGACGGCTGCGTGTATCGCACCGACATCGATATCTATGATTCGATGCAGGCGATCGTGAAGTACTCGAACGGCGCGACGATGGCGTACTCGCTCGATGCGCACATGCCGTTCGAGGGGTATCGCGCAGCATTCAACGGCGAATTCGGCCGCCTCGAGGTGCGCGACCACGAGCGGCAGCCGTGGGAAGTGCCGGAGGCGGACGAAACCGAGATTTACGTGACGAAGAGCTTCGGCCTGCGCCGGCGCGCGACCTTCGCCACGGCCGAAGGCGGCCACGGCGGCGGCGACAACGTTCTACGCGATCAGATCTTCCGCAAGACCACGGCTCCCGAGCACATGAGGCTTCCAGACTCGCGTGCGGGCGCCATGTCGTGCCTCACCGGCATCGCCGCGCGCAAGAGCATCGAAGAGAAGCGCGCGATCAAGATCAGCGACCTCGTGAAGCTCACCTGACCATCGTGCTCAATCCAGCGCGTAGTCTGCCGCTCCTGCTGGCACTGTTCATCACAGTGCCGGCAGGGGCCGAGCCCCTCGACGCCAAAACTCCCGTCCGCGGCTGGACGATCCTTTCCAACAGCGAGCCCGACGCGATGGCGGTGATTGCGGCCGCCAAGGCGTACAACATCAACCATCTCGAGCTGTCGCACCACATCGTGCACGACCTGCGCGAGATCCGGGACGCGAAGCGGCAGGCGCTCGTCAACCGGCTGGTCGATGCGGCGCACAAGAGCGGCATCACGCAGGTGCTGCTGTGGGACCACGCGCTCTACGATCTCAATTACTACCCCGCGGAGTTCCGCACGGGGCCGGGCGGCACGATCGATCTCGACAATCCGAAGTTCTGGGAATGGTTCAAGGCCGATTACCGCGCGCTGCTCGATCTCGCGCCGCGGGCCGACGGCGTGGTGCTGACCTTCATCGAGACCGGCGCGCGCGTCGAGCGGCAGCACTCGGCGAAACTGCCGACGGCGCAGGACAAGCTGGCGGCGGTCGTCAACGCGGTGGCCGATGTCGTCATCGGCGAGCGCAAGCTGACGCTGTACACGCGCACCTTCTCGTACACGCACGAGGAGTATCGCAACATCGCCGGCGCGATCGCGAAATTCCGGCGGCCGGAAGTACGGCTCGCGATGAAGGAAGTGCCGCACGATTTCTTTCTCACGCACCCGAACGACTTTTTCGCCGGCACCATCGCGCGGCCGACGCTGATCGAGTTCGACACGGGCGCTGAGTACAACGGCCAGGGGCTGATTGCCAACACCTGGCCCGAGCACATTCTCGAGCGCGCCAAAGATCTGCTGCGCCGCCCGCATGTGACCGGCTATGTCGCGCGCACCGATCGCTACGGTCTCACGCGCATCGTGGGGCGTCCTTCAGAGATCAATCTGCTGGCACTGAAGCGCGTCAGCGAGAACCCGAACGTGACGGCCGAGGCCGTGTACGACGAATTCATCACGGCGCGCTACGGCAGCGCGGCGCTGCCGCACGTGAAGGCCGCCTTCAAGAACGCGTTCGACATCGTGACGTCGTCGCTCTACACGCTGGGGACGAACAGCGCGAACCACTCGAAGCTCGACTACGACCCATATGCGTCGAGCTACTCCCGCAGCGTGTCCGGCAAATGGATCGATCCGCCGTACGTGCAGGTGCGTCACGACGTCAATCGCAAGTTCCATTACTGGACCGATGTCGTCAATCATCTGGCGCCCGCGTGGGGCAAGGTCGCGAAAGGCACGCCGCTGACGGAAACGCCCGAGGTGGTCGACCGCGGCTGGCTGACACCCGGCGATCTCATCGACGACACCTACTTCGGCTACGTGCGCACCGAAAAGATCTACGGTGTGCGCCTGGCGGAAGAATCGGTGCGCGCCATCGATCGCGCGAAGGCGCATCTGACGGACGCCCAGTATCAGGATCTCCACCATTACTTTGCGCGCACGCTGCTCACGGCCAGGCTTCACGAAGCGGTATCGACCGCGTATTTCGGCTTCCGTGTCTACGCGCGCGGTGACACATACCAGACTCCCGCGTTGATGGCGAACGTTCGCGCGGCGCTGAAGGCCATCCCCGAGCTGGCGCGCGCGATCCGCGAGTATCCCGTCAAGCCCGCGACCGGCGGCCAGTGGAACTGGGTCGAAGATGCCGACGAAGCGATGCGCTATTCCGATTGGATTGTGAAGAGCGGCTGGCCCAAGGAGACGCGAGGGTTTCCCAACCCATACGGAGGGCTAACGTTCAAATAAGCGCCCTCAGCGCATTGCCACATTCTCAATTGACAATTGCCCATTGGATTTGGGGATTTAACGGCGTTGTTGTTTATGGGACGTCGCGGTTTTGTGGGACGCCGTGAATATTGCACTGAGCTCTGAGGCTTCGCACCGATGCGATTTTACCGTCGCTTCGGGGACAATCGACGTCGCGACGAGGAACTCCAGCCAGAATTCAGACTCATCCGCCTCCTCCAGGACGATTCCTATCTTTGCGATGAATTCTGCGTGAGACCGGGCTTTACACGCGGCCCGGTAATTTGCAGCCACGGAAGTGCCGGCATCGAAGAGTTGTCCACCGACACGTCGTCCTTCGAAGGTCGCCGGAAGTGCTCTGACGAGGTTGACGATGCTTACGGCAAACTGAAACGTCCGCTTTTTTAGTTGCTCTGCTTTTTCACTCATGGCGAGTCGGATGAGCACATAACGTGCCGCTGGCCGCAGCACACGTAACCGTCAAATTGCTCGCGATCTGCAATAGAATCACGAATCGTCAATCGCCATTCGGCAATAAATGCGGCAATTGTCAATTGAGAATATGGCAATGTTTCCAACACGATCCTTAGGCAGCTCATCGCTCCAGCTCACTCCCATCGGCCTTGGTGCGTGGGCCATGGGCGGCGAATGGCGTTTCGGGTGGGGGCCGCAGGACGATGCGGATTCCATCGCGACGATTCGGCGTGCGGTCGAGCGCGGCCTCAACTGGATCGACACGGCGGCGATTTACGGGCTCGGCCATTCCGAGGAAGTCGTCGGCCAGGCGCTGCGCGACATCCCACGCAGCGAGCGGCCGTACGTGTTCACGAAGTGCAGCCTCGTGTGGGACGACGCGGGAAATACGTCGCACAGCCTCGATCCGCAGTCGATTCGCAGAGAAGTCGAGCAGAGCCTGCGTCGTCTGCAGACGGATCGCATCGACCTCTACCAGATTCATTGGCCCGTCTGGCCGGCGAGCCCGGCTGGACACGACCCCGGCTCGATCGAAGAGGCGTGGACTACGCTGACGAAGCTGAGAGATGAAGGGAAGGCGGCCTTCATCGGCGTGTCGAACTTCGA
>CAYHHH010000012.1:0-5553 GCA_964356125.1 uncultured Bifidobacteriaceae bacterium
CGAGCCTCCTGCTCCCCTATTACACGCTCGCCAAACTCTTCCACAAGGACGCGGTGATCGCCGAGCACGCATCACCCCTTTTCCGGATCACCCCCTACATCCTGTTCGGCTGCATGTGGCTCGCCGCGGGCATTGTTCCGGTGCTGGCGACCGGCCTGCCGTTTGCGCCGGCCGCCGACATCATCGCGTTGGTGGGCGTGTTCGCGCTCGCGCGGGTATTTTCGGCGCTCGCGGCGATGGACATCGGCACCTCCTTCGGCGGCCTCGGGGCCCGGCGCGAAATGCTGGTCGGGTTTCTCGCCGAGCCGGCGATGCTGATGACGCTGTTTACCGCGGCCTTTCTCTCGGGCTCGACCCAGCTCACCACCATCGTCGAAACACTCGCCCATCGTGAGTTCGTGATCCATCCGAGCCTCGCCTTCGCCGCGGTCGCATTTGTGATGGTGCTGCTGGCCGAAAATGCCCGCATCCCGGTGGACAACCCGGCCACGCACCTCGAGCTGACGATGATCCACGAGGCGATGGTGCTCGAGTACGCGGGGCCGGACCTTGCGCTGGTCGAGTGGGCCTCTGCGGTGAAGGAGCTCTTGTATCTGACGCTGCTCGTGGATCTCTTCATGCCGGTCGGCATCGCGGTCACCATCACGCCGGGCTCGCTCGTCGTTGCGCTTCTGGCCTGGTGCGCCAAAATTCTTGTCCTGGCGATCGCCGTCACGATTGCAGAGAGCACGAACGCCAAGCTTCGGTTGTTCCGCGTGCCCGAGCTCGTCTCCACCTCGTTGGGGCTCGCATTTCTCGCGCTTGCGATTCGATTCTTATGATCACAAACGACATCCTGATTCTCTGCGCTGCCGGCATGCTGGTGAGCGTGTATCTGATGGTGGGGCAGAAGGCGCTGTTCACCACCATCCGGCTCTACGCCGCACAGTCGCTGCTGCTCGGCATTGCCGCTGCCACCATCGCATTCTCGGAGCACCGGCACGACCTGTACATCACGGCGGTGCTGACGGTCGCGCTGAAGACCATTCTCATCCCCTGGTTTCTCATGCGCATGATCGATCGCATCGGCATTCACCGCGAGATCGAGCCGTTTCTCAACGTGCCCGCCTCGCTGCTGGTCTCGCTGGCGCTGACGGTCATCGGGTATCGCGTCAGTACGGGATTTCCGTTGGGCGCCCGCGGCGTCGGCCATCACCTGATCGGCGTGGCGCTGTCGATGCTGTTGATAGGCCTGTTTCTGATGGTGACGCGGAAGAAAGCCATCACGCAGATACTCGCGCTGCTGACGATCGAAAACGCGGTGTTCCTCGTGGCGGTCGGCGTGACGACCGGCATGCCGCTCATCGTCGAGTTGGGCATCTCGTTCGACGTGATGCTCGCCGTGCTCATCCTCGGCATTCTCGTCCATCGCATCGTCGATCGATTCGAATCGATGGACGTCAGTCGTCTTTCAAAATTGAAGGGATAGCGTCAAGGTGCTGGTCTGGACACTCGCATTACCGCTGATCACGGCCGCCATCGGCAGCCTGGGGCGCCCGCGGAAACTGATGGAAACGGTCATGATCGGCGGCCTGTCGCTGACGTTTGCGCTGTGCATCGCGACCGCCGGCCAGTTTCTGAACGGCGCCATTCCTGTCGCATTCGGGGGAGCGCTGCGCGTCGACGGGCTGTCGGCGCTGGTGCTGGTGCTGTGCGGCTTCGTCGGCATGCTCTCGGGAGCCTACGGCGTCGGATATCTGCGCCGCAATGAGGCCCGGGGGCTCGTCACGCCACGCATGCGCCGCGAGTTCTACGGCCTGATTCCCGCATACGTGTTCGCCATGCTTCTGGTGGCGATGTCGAACAATCTGGGGATCCTGTGGATCGCCGTCGAGCTGACCACCCTCGCGTCGGTCTTTCTCGTGACGTTCCACGACCGCGACACCTCGCTCGAAGCGGCATGGAAATTCCTAATGCTCGGCAGCCTGGGTCTCGGATTCGCGCTGCTGGGCACGGTGCTGATGTTCGCCTCAGGCCAGAGGTACCTGGGCGAAGGACTCTCGGCGCTCGACTGGACGCGCTTCATGGAAGTGGCGCCGGCGCTTCATCCGTTCACGCTGCGGCTGGGCGTCGTCTTTGCGCTCATCGGCTACGGCACGAAGGCGGGCCTTGCACCGATGCACACCTGGAAGCCGGATGCGTACCGCGAAGCGCCGTCGCCGGCGGTGACGCTGATGGCCGTGGGGATGCTGAACGGCGCGCTGTACTGCATTCTGCGGATCCACTTGATTTCGAAGGCGTCGCTCGGTCCCGAGTTCTCGGGCAACCTGCTGCTGGCGCTGGGACTTCTCTCGGTGCTGATCGCAACGCCGTTCATCCTCGTTCAGTGGAATCTCAAGCGGCTGCTGGCGTATTCGAGCATCGAACACGTGGGCATCATGGCACTGGGCGTCGGCCTGGGGGTCGAGGCGGGCGTCTACGGCGCCTTGCTGCACATGACGTATCACTCGTTCGCGAAGCCGGTCGCGCTGTTTTCCGCCGGCACGCTCTCGCAGCTGCACAGTTCTTCGGACTTCGATCGGATCGGTACCGGTACCTTCACGCGCGCGCCTGTCGCAAGCGGGCTGCTCGTGCTCGCGATCGTCATCATCACCGGGTCTCCACCGTTCGGAATCTTCTTCAGTGAGATGACCATACTGAGGGCGGGTTTTCAGAGCCAGCACGTGGTGGCGACATCGGTGTTTCTCGCCGCGCTCGTCGTGCTCTTCTGCGGATTCGGATATCAGATCGGGCGCATCGTGCTCGGACCGCCGCGCGATCCGGCGGATCGACGCCACCCGTTGCCGGAACGGTTCGATCTCGCGATGGCGACGGCCATTGCTGCGGCGGCTGTTGCCATCGTGTCGGCGTTCTACCTGCCTGGCCCGCTGATGGCGCTGATTCGCGCGGCGACGCAGGTCGTATGGGGGCGTGTATGAAGGCGGACGTGCTGAACGTGTCGAATGCGCTCGGTGTGGCGGAAGACGTGATTCGGGAAGAGCACCCGGGAGAGCTGGTGGTGACTGCCGAGTCGGCCGCCCTGCCCACCTTCGCCGATCGCATTGTCAAAGTATTGGGAGGACGGCTCGTGTCACTCTTCGCGACCGACGAGCGCGAGCGGGCACATTGTTTCGTCGTCCATCATGTGTGGTCGCTGCCCGCCTCGCGCACGTTCCTTCGCGTGAGCGCGCAGGTCGATTCCGCCGACCCGTCGTTTCCGTCGATCGCGGCGAAATATCCGGCCGCGAACTGGTTCGAGCGCGAGGTGATGGACATGTTCGGGCTGGTTCCGCGGGACCATCCGAACCCTGCCCGCGTCGCGCTGCATGAGGACTGGCCCGACGGTGCATGGGCGCTCCGGAAAGATTTTTCGGACACCCGCGTCGTGCCGCGCGTGACGGGCGATTTTCACCCGTTCCGTCCGGTGACCGGCGAGGGCGTGTTTCAGGTGCCTGTCGGTCCGGTGCATGCCGGCGTCATCGAACCCGGGCACTTTCGATTCGGCGTCGCGGGCGAACCCGTGCTGTACCTTCAGCTTCGACTGTTCTACGTCCACAAGGGAATCGAGAAGCGCTTCGAGCGCCTGCCGTGGGGCCACGGGCTGCAGCTGGCCGAGTCCATTTCCGGCGATACGGCCGTGGGCCACGCGCTCGCGTACGCGCACGCGATCGAGCGGCTCGCCGGCGTCACGGTTCCGCCTCGTGCTCGCGCGCTGCGCATGATTCTGCTGGAGCTCGAGCGCCTGTACAACCACACGGCCGACATCGGCGCCCTCGCGACCGACGTGGCGTTCGTCGTGCCCGCAAGCCGGGCTCAAGCGCTGCGCGAAGGTCTCGTGCGGCTGCAGGACCAGGTGTTCGGGACCCGTCTGCTGCGCGGCTGCGTGGCGCTCGGCGGCGTCAGGCGCGATCTCTCGTCCGAGGGGCGCGACGCGCTCCACCGCCACCTTCGCGGCTTCGAGAAGGAGTTCGACGAGCTGATTACGCTGCTCATCGATGCCGGCACCTTCACGGATCGGGTCGACGGGACGGGCATTCTGACCACGCAGGCCGCGCAGGATCTCGGAGTGGTCGGCATCGCGGCGCGCGCATCGGGCGTCGACACCGACTTCCGCCGCGATCATCCGCACGATGGGTACGCGAATGTGCGATTCGACGTGCCGATCGAGGAAGGCGGAGACGTCAGGGCGCGCCTGATGATTCGCGCGCGCGAGATCGAGCAGTCCTTGTCGATCCTGCACCAGGTGCTGGACATGATGCCGGATACGCCTTTGACGGCGCCGCTCCCCGCGCAATTGCCGGGTCGTGCCTCTGCGCTTGGATGGGTCGAAGCCTGGCGCGGGCCGTGCACGCACTGGGTGGCGACCGACGAGCGCGGCGATATCGACCGCGTCAAGGTGACGGACCCCAGTTTTCTCAACTGGCCGGCCCTCGTGCAGGCCGTGCCTGGCAACATCATTCCGGATTTCCCGGTCATCAACAAAAGCTTCAATCTGTCGTATTCGGGAAACGACCGATAGGCTGCGGAGAACGCATGCTCACCATCATCACGAAGAGCTTGAAGACGGGCGTCCTCACCGAGCCGAATCCGTTCGGCACGCAGCCGGCATTTGGATTTCCTGTGATCGATTTCAGCCGGTGCACGGCGTGCGACGACTGTGCGCGCGTGTGCCCGACCGGGGCGATCCAGGCATCGGCTCCGGATGCGGGCCGCAAGACGCTGTCGCTTTCCTACGCGTCGTGCATTCAGTGCCGCGCCTGCGTCGAACAATGTCCGGAGCAGGCGATCGGCGTCTCGCACGACGTCGAAGTGGCGGCCTACAGCCGCGATCAACTCGCGCGGACCGCGTCGTTCACGGTCGGTTCGTCCTCGGGCCAGGCCACGTTCGAGCGCGTTGAGACGCACGCGGGCCCGACGCTCGCCGAATCGGCCGAACGCCTGCGCGAGCGCATTCGCGGCCGCCTCGGCCGATCGCTTCACGTGCGTCAGGTCGACGCCGGAAGCTGCAACGGGTGCGAGCTGGAAATCGTCGCGACCACCAATCCTCTCTACGATCTCGAGCGATACGGCATTCACCTCGTGGCCAGCCCGCGGCACGCCGACCTGCTGCTCGTCACCGGCCCGGTGACGCGCAATATGGAGATCGCCCTGCGCCGCACCTACGAGGCCGCGCCGGAGCCGCGTATCGTCGTGGCGGTCGGCGCGTGCGGCTGCAGCGGCGGAATTTTCGGCGAAGGGACGTATGCCGCGCTCGGCGGGGTCGATCGCGTCGTTCCGGTGGATGTCTACATTCCCGGCTGTCCGCCGCGTCCGCAGGCGATTCTCAACGGACTGCTGGTCGCGATGGGGCTGCGCGAGGCGCGCCTTCCCTGAAAATAGGGATTAGGGATTCGGGATTAGGACAGTACGTAGTGCCGACCTTCAGGTCGGCCCGGCCGCTAGCGGCGGAGTGCCTGCCACGCGGCACCGGCGATGACTGCCGCTGCCACGAAAGTGGCCATCAGGATCACTTGCATCCACACGCGTTGGGCGGGA
>CAYHHH010000012.1:5653-14147 GCA_964356125.1 uncultured Bifidobacteriaceae bacterium
CAGCCACTGTGGCAGACGCACATCCTGACCGGGTCCTTCGATCGCTTCGAGGCGCGTGAACATCCGCCAGCTCATGACCGCGCCAATTGCGCAGAGCCCCAGCGTGCCGAACCACACGAACGTCATTCGGAACGCGTACATGTCAGATCCGTTCCCGTATTTCGCCCATCCAAGTAATTCACCAAGCACCACCAGGACACCTGGAATCGTCAACGCGAACACGGTGCCGGCGACCGCACTGCGGCAGACCATGGTGAGCCACGGCGCCAGAAACAGTGCGCACACCAGAGGTATCAGCGAGATCATCTGTTTCTCGGCCGCGGGCGCAGGCATGGAGCTGAACAAGAGCGCGTCCGCGACGACCCACAACGTCAGCAGCATCACCGTCAGTACACCGAGCTTTGTGGCGAGCAGGCGTTCGCGGCGCGCCGGTAGCGTCAAAAGCAGGCTGAGCGTGCGACCGGTGTACTCGTGTCCGATGGAGAGCGCGCCGAGGGCGACAGAGCCGACCAGGTACGCGATGATCGCGAGTGGTCCAAAGAGGTACGGGGCGTTCGTGACACCCATCACCAGGATGCACGCCACGCAGGCGAGCCATGGCATCGCGAGCGCTCGAACTTCCTTTGAAATCACCGGCGGCAGCATCGCGGCAACGCTCATGCGATGGCCCTGTTCGGCTCGAGCGTTGCGACGAAAATCTCTTCGAGCGTCAGCGACTCGGTCGTCAGCGTGTCCGGAGACCGCGCTTTTAGGCGAGACGTCACGTCGGCGGCATTGCCATTGACAACGACTTCGACCTCGCGGCCCTGCCGGCGCAGCACGTGCGCGCTGCCGAGATCGATCGTGCCCGGATCGTCGGCGAACCGCGCGTAGATTTTCTGGTAGCGATCGCGGGCGACGTCCGCGTCGAGCGTGAGCACGCCGCGTCCGCGCTCGATGATGGTGAACTGGTCGATCAGCCCCTCGAACTCCGAGATCAGATGCGTCGACACGAACACCGTTCGTTGGCCCGGGTTTCCATCCTGGTACGCGCCGATGATCGTCTGGATGAACTCGCGCCGCACGATGGGGTCGAGGCCGGAGGTGGGCTCGTCTAACACAAGCACCTCAGGCTCGGCGCAGATGGCGGTGATGAGCGCGAGCTGCGTGCGCTGTCCTTTCGACAGGTGGCTGGTCTTCTGGCCGAGATCGAGCCGGAACTGATCCAGCAGCGCGCGCTCGGTCTGCTGGTTCCAGCGTGCGCGGAACGACGCGAAGTAGTCGAGCGTCGCGCGCACGGTCATCCAGGGATAGAACGCGACGTTGTCTGGCACATACGCGATCCGCGATTTGACGTCCACTTCGTGCCGCGCAGGGTCGAGGCCGAACATTTTTACCTCACCGCTGGTCGGGCGCAGCAGGTTGAGCAGGCACTTGATGGTCGTCGTCTTGCCGGCGCCGTTTCGGCCGAAGAAGCCATAGCAGCGGCCCGGCTCGACACGCAGGTTCAGGCCGTCGACAGCATCGGCGCGGCCGAACCGCCGAACCAGGTTCGTGATCTCGATAACGGGACCGCCGGAAGCTGTGTGCATCATGACTTCTCCGCGCGTGCGCGCTGGTGTTCGAAGGTGTCAAAGCGTTCTTCGGCGAGCCGGAGAAATTCCGCTTTGCCGACCATGAGGTGATGCGCCTGCGTCACGGCGTCATCGATCTCGCGTGTCAACAACTCGAGACGGACCGCCTTCTTGAACGGCGAGTGGTTCGCGCGGAGGAAGCAGCCCTTGCCGGCGAGGGTCTCGATCACCCCTTGGCTTTCGAGCTCGGCGTACGCCTTCGCCACGGTGTTGCGGTTGACCCGCAGCTCTTCCGCGAGGGGGCGAATCGACGGCAGCGGCTCGCCCGACCGGATGGCGCCCGACGCGGCGGCGGACTTCACCTGGTCGACCACCTGGAGGTACACGGGCTTGCCGGATTTGAAGTTCAGATGAATACGCATGCTAACTGTCATAGGACAATAGGACAGTTGAGCCTAAATGTCAAACACGGGGATCCGGGATTAGTGATTAGGGATTGGGGATTAGTTTTTCGGCGCGACGTAGCTCTTTCTGGCGCGGGCGGAGAGACCTTTCGGCATCAGCCGCACCTCGAGGTCGTGGCGCTTGCCGTCGCGCTTCGGCGGCGCGAACCCCAGCAGATACTGGCTGTGCAGTTCGTCGGCGACCCGCGCGAACGCGGCGGCGAGATCCTGGCCGGCGCGAATCTCGACGTAGCCGCCGCCCGATTCCTGCGCGACGCGCGCGAGACCGGGATCGGGAAGATCGGCCGTGAGCATCGCGCCGAGTGCGCCGCGCCCCGCTCCCGGCGGCATCCGCTGCGCGCTGCGGCTGCGCATGCCGACCGCGTAGATCATCACGCTGTCGTTGCGCGCGCGATCGATGATCTCGGCCTGGCTGACCGCACGCCCTTTCATGCTGAAGTCGAATATCCCGCTGTCCTTGCCGTCGCTCAGCACGAGAATCACGGGGCGCGCATCCCCCTCGTCCGTGCCGAAGGCGGTGATCGCTTCGTCGAGCGCGCGCCACAGGGGCGTCGGTGCGTCGGGCGCAATCATGGTCGGCATCGCCATCCGCAACAGGTCGACGTCGCGCGTGAAGATCGGACTGATCTCCACGTCGCGCCCGAAGGTCCCCACGCGTACCAGATCGTCGGGACGGAGCCGCGCGAAGAGCTGCTCGGCGGCGTTGCGCAGCAGCGGCAGGTTCCCCTCCATGCTGCCCGACACGTCCAGCATCACGATGAGTCGGATGGGTTGAGGCGTGTTGTCGAACAGCGTAATCGGCTGCGGCTTCCCCTCGTCACGCACCTCGAAGTCCTTTTGCTCGAGCGACGTCACGAGCCGGCCGTCTCCATCCGTGACCGTGACGAAGACGCGCACCGCGTCGCCGCCCCCCCGGAACACCGGCTGCTGCGCGGCCGCGGTAAGGACGAAGGTACAGATGGCGAGGCCCGCACAGGTCAGGAACCGGATCCGCATGTCTCGATGGTAAGCTCGATCCGTGCATTCTGTTAAACCTCTTCTTCCGGTCACCGCCGGCATCGCCGTGCTCGGCCTGACACTCGCCGCCGCCCAGGAGCCGACCTTCCGGTCGGGCTCCCGCGTGGTGCCGTCGTTTGTGACGGTCGTCGACGCGAACAATCGCCTCGTCACCGATCTCACGAAAGAGGATTTCGAAATCTTGGACAACGGCCGGCCGCAGGAGATCACCATCTTCGACAACGAAGTGCGGCCGTTCACCGTCGTGGTGATGCTCGATACGAGCGTCAGCATGACGGACCGCCTCGACGACCTCAACGCCGGCGCGGAGCAGTTCCTGCTGCGGCTGTTGCCGCACGACAAGGGGATGGTCGGCGCGTTCAACGACAAAATCGAATTCGCCTCCGGGTTCACGGGCGACCGCAACAGCCTCGTCAGCTCGTTGAAGCGCCTCGACTTCGGCAACCAGACGCGCCTCTACGACGGTGTGCACGCGAGCCTCGACCAGTTGGAGAACGTGGAAGGCCGCAAGGTGATCCTGCTGTTCACCGACGGCGCCGATTTCGGCAGCAAGCTGAGCTCGGGAAAAGCCCTGGAGCGGGCGCGCGATGCCGAGGTGATGATTTACGGCATCGGCCTCGAGACCGAGTTCTTCAACGGGCAGATGGTGGTGCGCAGCAAGCCCGACTCGATCCTGAATCGGTTCGCGAACGAAACCGGCGGCGGCTATTTCGACCTGAAAAAAGACGCAGACCTGAACTCCTCGTTCACGCGCATCGCGCAGGAGCTGCGAAGTCAGTACCTCCTCGCCTTCAGCCCGGCCGCGCTCGACGGCAAAGTCCATCGGCTGGACGTGCGCGTGAAGCGCCCCGGCCTGAAAGCCCGGAGCCGCCGCAGCTACACCGCCTCCGCCGAAGGCACGCGTCCGTAAAGTCTTACCGCCCGAAGATCTTCCCAATCCCTTTGCCAATCTTCGACAGCACGCTGCCGATCACTTCCGCGGCGTTCGGTCCGCGGTGCACGTCGCAGTCATCCTCCGGGATCGCGTCGCCGTGCTTGAAATATTCCGTGTAGGTGATCGGACAGGTCTCGCGGGGCACCATGTGGCTGACGCGGCAGAGGCGCACCGCCTCGACGGTCGTCGGCACGCGGAATGCCTCGGGCTTGCGGATGCGCGCCGCCTTCGACATGAAGTCGGCCCAGATCGGCAATGCGTAGCGCGCGCCGTAGCCGTCGGGTCCGATCGTCGCCGGCTTGTCGAACCCTACCCACACGCCCGCCACGAGCGAAGATGAGAAGCCGACGAACCACGCGTCCTTGAAGTCGTCGGTCGTACCGGTCTTGCCGGCGGCGGGGAAGCGGACCCCGAGCGAACGCGCCGACGCACCGGTCCCGACGTCGACGACATCGGCGAGCATCGACACCATCTGATAGGCGATCCCTTCCGAGATGACGGGCTTTCGCTCGACCGGACGGTTCAAGACGGCGTAGCCGTCATTGTCGAGCACCTGGGTGAGCGACCGCGGCGTGACGGCAAAGCCGCCGTTCGGGAACACGGCATACGCCGCTGTCAGTTGCAGCGGTGTCGCTTCGCCAACGCCGAGCGCGAGCGACGGCACGTCGGGCATACGCGGCAACCCGACAGATTGAGCCATCCGAAGTACGGGTCGCGATCCGATCTGCGTCTGCAGCTTCACCGCTGCCTGATTATTCGACTCGAAGAGCGCTTCGCGCAGCGTGAGCGTGTCGCGCGTTTCAAGGCTGGCGTTCGTCACTTCCCATTCGTCGTAGCCGGGCACGCGGTCGGTGAGATGCGAGATGGGGGAAATCGGCGACATGCCGCTTTCGAGCGCGGCGGCGAAGAGAAACGGTTTGAACGCGGATCCGGGCTGACGTTTCGCAGCGGTCGCCCGGTTGAACGCGGTGCGGCGGTAGTCGCGTCCGCCGACCAGCGCGAGCACGTCGCCCGTCTGCGGATCGATGACGACGAGCGCCGCCTGCAGTCCGGCCTGTCGAAATTGTGCAAGCCCCTGCGTGACGGCGCGCTCGGCCTCGCGCTGCAGCGCGGGCACGAATGTCGTGTGAACCTTCCAGTCGGGCGGATTGTCGTTTTCGAAGACCGCCTTGAATTGCTGCCGCAGATAATCCTGCGCATACCCGGCGGCGCCCCGATTCAGGCCGGGATCGGCAAGGATGCGCGGCGGCGTCGCGCGCGCCTGTTTCTCGGCCGGCGCCGTGATGAACCCTTCCGCGCGCATCCGCGCCAGGACGACGTGGCTGCGCTGTACGGCGCGGTCGTAATGCGACCATGGCCACAACCGCGAGGGCTGCTGGATGAGCCCGGCGAGAAAGGCCGCCTCGGCCAGCGTCACGTCGGAAACGCTCTTGCCGAACACGTTCTGCGACATCGCCTCGACGCCGTACACGTTGCCGCCCAGATAAATGCGATTGAGATAGAGCTCGAGGATCTGCGGCTTCGACAGGCGCTGCTCGATCATCACCGCGAGCACCGCTTCCTTACCCTTCCGCATCCAGTCGCCGCGCGACGCGGTGAGAAACAGCGTGCGCGCCAGCTGCTGGGTCAGCGTGCTGCCGCCTTCCTCGATGCCGCCGGCTCGCACGTCGCGCCACACCGCACGGCCGACGGCGATCGGGTCGACGCCGAGATGGGAATGAAATCGATGATCTTCGACGGCCACGACCGCGTCGCGCAGGTAGGCGGAAATGCGGTTCAAGGGTACGTCCCGCCGGTGTTCCTCGAGTGGAAACCACGGCTTCCCATCGGCCGCATAGAACATCGTCTGGCCGATGCCGCGCGCGAGCGTGTTGACCGCGAACCCGTAGCGAACGACGATGGCGCCGGCTACGAGCGCGACGACGGTGCACGCGGTCGCAATCGCGAGGACCGCGAAGTCTTTTACTGTGCGCGGATGCCTAAGGGAGACGGACACATTTAGGATTTTGCCGTGGCCGCAGCTGTCACATTATCGGGCAGATCGTCCAGCCCAATCAGCGTTCCCTGGGTGAGGATGACGGCGCGCTCGATGACGTGCTGGAGCTCGCGGACGTTGCCGGGCCATGCGAAGTTCACCAGCGCGCGCAGCGCATCGGCGTGGAACGACATCACCGATTTGCCGTGCTGCGCCGCGTACTTCCGCAGGAAATATTCGGCCAGCAAGGGAATGTCGGTCGGTCTCTCGCGGAGCGCGGGCACCGGCAGCATGAGCGTGTTGATGCGGAAGTACAAATCTTCTCGCAGCCGCCCTTCCTTGAGCGCCTGATCGGTGTTGACGTTGGTGGCGGAAATCAGCCGGAAGTTCGTTTTCAGTACTTTAGTACTGCCGACCGGCCGGAACTCGCGATCCTGCAGCACGCGCAGGAGCTTCACCTGCAGGTTCGGCGCGAGATCGCCGATCTCGTCGAGCATCAGCGTGCCGTTGTTCGCCAGCTCCATCAGGCCCTGCTTGTCGTTCACCGCGCCGGTGAACGCGCCGCGCTTGTGGCCGAAGAGCTCCGACTCGATCAGCTCGGTGGGAATCGCAGCGCAGTTCACCTTGATGAACGGCCCCTTCGCGCGCTTGCTCGCCTCGTGAATCGCCGTCGCCACGACTTCCTTGCCGCTGCCGTTTTCGCCGGTGATGAGCACGTTGGCGTCGGTAGGGGCGACGGACTTGATCAACTGGTACAGCTGGCGCATCGGCTTGCTGCGCCCGAGCAGTTGGCCGTAGGTCGAGCCTTCGTCCAGCTCCGCGCGAAGCCGGCGGTTCTCGGCGGTGAGCGCGAGTTTTTCCGACGCTTTGCGCAGCTGCGCCATGAGCACGCTGGGATTGAGCGGCTTCTCGATGAAGCTCAGCGCGCCGCTCTCCATCGCTTCGACGGCAACGGAGATGCTGCCGTGGCCGCTTACGACAATCACACACGATTCGGGGCTCATCACGCGCAGCTCGCGCAGCAGATCGAGCCCTTCGACGTCAGGCAGCATCAGATCCATCAGGATCACGTCGGGCTTGAACGCCGCCACTTCTGCGCGCGTCTGCTGCGCCGTCGCGGCGGTTTTGACCAGGTAGCCTTCGGGCTCGAGCAGCAGGCGCAGAAATTCGGCGCTATCCGCGTGGTCTTCAACAATCAGGACTCGGATCGTCATCGACATACTTCCTTCAAGCATAGCATTTAGAAGCTCAACTGAAGTTGAGCCCTACCGAAGAAGTTGAGCCCTACCGAAGAAGTTGAGCCCTACCGAAGAGGTTGAGCCCTACCGAAGATTCTGCATTCGTGCGGCACCGATACCTGCTGCACGTCCAGTCGCCCACGCCCATAAAAAATTGTACCCGCCAATCGGACCGAACGCATCGAGCATCTCGCCACAGAGGAACAGTCCCTTGTGCGTGCGGCTTTCCATGGTTCGCGGGTCGACATCCGCGAGATTCACGCCGCCGCCGGTGACTTCGGCCTTTGCGTAGCCTTCGTCGCCTGTCCACGGCAGGGCGCCGCGCACGAGCGTGTCGATGAGTCGCACGCGTTCGGCGCGCGCGAGCTGCGCAAGCGGGCGCGCCGGCTCGACGCCGGCCGCCGCCACGAGCGCTTCGGCGAGACGATGGGGAAGGTGAGCGCCGACCGCCGCGAGCACCGTCCGCGTCTTGCGCGGGCGCAGCGCCTCTGCCCATTCACTGTCACGCAGCGGCGTCCATTGCACGCTGATCGTGGCAGGACCGCCGGCCTCGCCGAGCGAACGCACCGCCACGTGCGACACGTCGAGCACCGACGGTCCGCTGTAACCTTGATGCGTGAAGAGAAACCCGCCGGTCGCCTGCGCCTCGCGCGCGCGGGAACGCGCGGTGATGGTGACGGGGAGAGAGAGTCCTGAGAGATCCCGACCCCATTTCGCCGTGAGAGGTGTCAACGCGGCATACGTCGGATTAATGGCATGTCCGAGCCGCTCAGCGATCGCCAGTCCGCGCCCATCGCTGCCCGTGTTCGGCACAGAGAGTCCGCCCGTGGCGAGAATCACCGCGTCCGCCTCGAGCGGTGCTCCCTCGTGGCGCTCGATGAGCCAGCCTTCGTCTGCCGGCTTGACATTGGTCACGAGGGTATCGGTGACGAGCGTCACCCCCGTGCGCCGCGCGCACGCGAGCAGCCTGTCGCGCACGTCGCGCGCGCTCTGCGATGCCGGAAACAACTTGCCCGACTCCGGTTCCTCGACGAGCGGCAGGCCGATCTCGTGCTCGAAAAACGCGACCTGCTCGTGCAGCGGCCACGAGCGGATCATTCGGCGCAGAAGATGCGGCGACGAGTCAGTCACGAAGCGCGACTCGTCGAGACGCGCGGGGAGAATGTTGCAGCGTCCGCCGCCGCTAATCAGAATCTTGCGGCCGCCATCCTTCGTGCGCTCGACGAGCCGTGTCTCCGCGCCCTCGGAGGCCGCGAAGATCGCCGCCATCGTGCCGGCCGCGCCGGCGCCGACTACGACAACGCGTGGCATGC
>CAYHHH010000012.1:14247-17345 GCA_964356125.1 uncultured Bifidobacteriaceae bacterium
CCCCACTCAACGCGCAGCGTCGCGCCCTTGGGTGTGTCGTCGATCGAGATCGTCACGTTCTCGACGGGCGCTGTGGTTTTGCCGATCATCATCGGCGTGCGGCCGATCTCCAGGTCCTTCTGATACGGAATACCCCACTGGCCGGGCTTGCTGAGGCGGCCGAGCACCAGCTGCCATTCCTTTTCACCGGGCACCGTGTTGATGGTGTAGGTGCCGGGCGCCAGCTTGACGGCGCCGACCTGGAGCGGCTTGTCCGACGTGATGATGGTGGCCTGGTCGGCGCCGGTGCGCCACTCGCGGCCGGGCGGCATCAGCTGCGCTTCGGAACGCCCCTTGAGAAATGGACGGCCGTACTCGATGGAGATAGTCGCGCCGTCGATTGTCCAATCCGAGCGCACGTGCGGGCTGCCGCCCTTGCCAGGATGCAACTCGACCGTTTTCTGCGCGTGCACGAAGGCGGAACTTGCGGCGAACAGTCCAACAGCGATGACAGAGAGCAGTCGTTGCACGGGGGCCTCCTGAAAGGATTTGGTTAACGCTCAACTATATCGTGTATAAATCCCTTCATGCGAAATTCATGTCTTGCCGCGGGGGCGTTTCTCGCCATCACGCTGATGCATGCTCACGCGCAGCAGCCCGCGGCTCCGCCCGCCGCTGCGGCCGCGCGGCCCGTCGATGCGAAAGCCGAGGCGCGACTGGGCGCGCTGAAAACCGAGGGGGCCGCAGGCGTCGACGATTTGCAGGACTTCACGCAGAAGATGGTCGACTCGGTGTTCAGCTTCGGCGAGCTCGGCTTTCAGGAGATTGAGACCTCGAAGTACCTGACCAATATCCTGCGGCAGCAGGGGTTCACGATCGAGCAGGGGATCTCCGGCATCCCGACGGCCTGGATGGCGACGTGGGGATCGGGCAAGCCGGTCATCTCGCTCGGCTCGGACATCGACGGCATTCCGACGGGATCGCAGAAGCCGGGCGTCGCGTATCACGATCCGTTTTTCGAAGGCGGCCCCGGCCACGGCGAAGGACACAACTCGGGCATGCCGCTGAACATCACCGCGGCGATCGTGCTGAAGAAGATCATGCAGCGCGAGAAGATCTCCGGCACCATCAAGCTGTGGCCCGGTGTGGCCGAAGAGCTGCTCGCGACCAAGGCGTACTACGTGCGCGACGGCTACTTCAAGGACACCGATGTCGTCATCTTCACGCACATCGGCGGCAACTGGGGCGTCAACTGGGGCGACAGCACGAGCAACGGCCTCGTGTCGGTCGAGTACACGTTCAAGGGCGAGAGCGCGCACTCGGCGGGCGCGCCGTGGCGCGGGCGCAGCGCGCTCGATGCCGCGATGCTCATGGACATCGGCTGGAACTATCGCCGCGAGCACCTGCGCATTCAACAGCGATCGCATTCGGTCATCACCTTCGGCGGCAATCAGCCGAACGTGGTTCCGCCGTCCTCGTCCATCTGGTACTACTTCCGCGAGACCGACTATCCGAACATCAAGCGCATGTGGGACATCGGCGACAACATGGCCAAGGCCGCCGCGTTGATGACCGACACGGCGATGAGCTCGCGTGTGCTGGGGTCGGCGTGGCCGCAGCATATGAACAAGGTGGTCGCCGAGACCGCGTACGCCAACATCGTCACGGTCGGCATGCCGCAATGGACCGACGCCGATCAGACAATGGCGAAGGCCGTGCAGAAAGAGCTCGGCGTCGAACAGCGCGGGTTGCCGACCGACGTGCCGAAGCTGAACGGCCGCGTCGTCGTGCCCGATGACGAAAAGCGCGGCGGCGGGTCCGATGACATCGGCGATGTGTCGTGGGTCGTGCCGACGATCACGCTGCGGTATCCCGCGAACATCGAAGCGGGCCCCGGCCACAACTGGGCCAACGCCATCGCGATGGCGACGCCGATCGCGCACAAGGGTGTGACGGCCGGCGCGAAGGTGCAGGTGATGACCGTGCTCGATCTGTTGATGAAGCCCGAGCTCGTCGAGCAATCGTGGGACTACTTCCGCAACGTGCAGACGAAGGACAAGACCTACACGCCGCTCATCCGTCCCGAAGACAAGCCCGCGATCTGGCTCAACCAGGACTCGATGGCGAAGTATCGCGAGCAGATGAAAACGTACTACTACGATCCGACGAAGTACCCGACCTACCTCGAGCAGCTCGGGATTAAGTATCCAACGGTGAGATAGAACCCTGAGACCATTTGGAGGAGACATGCTGCGTCCCACGATGCTTCACATCCCGATCGCGATTCTTGTCACTGCCGTTGCCATAAGTGCACAGGCCCCGGCCGCGCCCGCCGGCCAGACACCCGCGCCGCAGGCCGGACGCGGCCCGGCCGGCCCCCCGATGGTGCTGTCGACGCCGGCCTTTCCAGACGGCGGGGTGGTTCCGAACCGCCACACCCAGGTGCAGCAGGCCGAGCGCGGCATCTCGCCGCAGCTCGTGTGGACCAACGCCCCCGCCGCCACGCAGAGTTTTGTCGTGCACATGCGCGATCCGGAAGTCGCGCGGAATCGTACGACAGACGACCAGGTGCATTGGCTGGTCTGGAATATTCCCGCCACCGAAAAGGGGCTGCCGGAAGGGATGCCCGAAGGCGCGCAACTACCGAACGGCATTCGCCAGATCAGCGCAAGCGGGAACGTCTATCGCGGCCCGGGCGCGCCGGCCACCGGCCCGATGCACCACTACACCTTCGAGGTCTACGCGCTCGATACCACGCTGGATGTCCCGGCCGCGGCCGATGCCTGGGAAACGCGGCGCAATCTGTTCAAAGCGATGGACGGCCACGTCATCGGAAAAGCCGTGATGGTGGGGATGTTCAAAAGACCTCAGTAAGGTTCGCCACGCGACCCTGTTTTGCGACAATTTGCGACAAGTGGGTCGCGTTGGCCACCGTATAGTCAGTACCATTCAAGAGCTTACGGGGGAGAGTCTCGATGCGACGAGCAGTTCCTTCGATTCTTCTCGCTGCAGGGGCGGTGCTCGAACCATCTTCTCGAAGAGCTGCTGGAACTGCCATAACGCCGACGCGCAACTTGCCGATCTCGATCTGAGCACGCGCGCGGCCGCCTTGCGCGGCG
>CAYHHH010000012.1:17445-21562 GCA_964356125.1 uncultured Bifidobacteriaceae bacterium
CGCCCTGCACACCCTGACCTGGGTGCGAAAGCCGGACTCGATCGACGTGAGTGACCCGTCAACGCCCACGGGATCGGACCGCCTGACGAGTCTTCAGTTCGTTCGCGAGTTCGTGAAGCGCGGCGCCACACCGTTTCTCCTCGCTGCCGATCGCGCCGATGTTCCGCTGATGCGGTTGCTCGTCGAACTGGGAGCCAATCCGTTGGTGCCGAATTTCAGCAACACGACGCCGCTGATGGCCGCCGCCGGCCTCGGCACGACAGAGCCGCTCGAAGAAGCCGGTGAAGAAGTCGAAGCGCTCGACGCCGTCAAGATGCTGCTCGACCTGGGTGCCAACGTCAACGCGGTCGACAGTAACGGCGACACCGCGATGCACGGCGCCGCCTAGGCCGCATATCCAACGGTGGTGAAGGTGCTGGCCGATCGCGGCGCCGATCCTCGGATACGAGAAGCCGGCCCCTCCGCGGGAGAAGCCGAAAACCGAAAAGCCCTGACGCGGTACAATGTCCACGTTATGCCTCGTATCCCGTTCGATCAGCTTCCGTCCGATGCCCGTCTCTGGATTTTTGCCGCAGAACGCCCGCTGACGCCGCCCGAAAAGGCGCGCGTGCTTCAAGAGGCCGATTCCTTCATCGACCAATGGGCCGCGCATGGCGTGCCGCTGACCGCCGGTCGCGACCTGCGCTACGAGCAGTTCGTGCTCGTTGGCGTCGATGAACGCGCCGCCGGCGTGTCGGGCTGCTCGATCGATGCGCTCGTGCGCCGGATGCAGCAGCTCGAGAGCGTCCTCGGCCTCGAGCTCGTCAACAACGCCCCGGTGTTATACCGCGAAGGGGAAGCCATCGAGCGCGTGTCGCGCGATCGCTTCGCCGAGCTGGCCGCCTCCGGCACCGTCGGCCTCAGCACGCGCGTGTTCGACAACACCCTCTCGCGCGTCGGCGATCTGCAGGCCGGAAAATGGGAAGTGAAGGCGGCGGAAACCTGGCACAAACAGGCCTTCTTCTAACGCTGCATTGGTGGATTGGAAGATTGGCAGATTGTGAGATTACGGCTGCTGCTCGCCGTTCTGCTTTCAACCTCAGCTGCCGCAGCTGATTGGCCGCAGTACCTTGGACCCTCACGCAACGGCGTTTACCTCGGTGCGCCGCTCAATGAGAGGTGGCCTTCCACTGGTCCGCGGGTGCTCTGGCGCAAGGCGATCGGCCAGGGGCTCAGCGGGCCCGTCGTCGCCGGCACGCGACTGATTCTGTTTCATCGCGTCGACGGCCGCGAGGTCGTCGACGCGTTCGATGCCCTCACCGGCGCGCCGCAATGGCGGCACGCGTATCCCACCACTTACCGCGACGATTTTGGATTCGACGAAGGCCCGCGCGCGGTGCCCGTCGTCGCCGACGGACTTGTCTATACGTACGGCGCGGAAGGGAAGCTGCACGCCGTGGCGCTCGCGACGGGGGAGCCGGTGTGGAGCGTCGACGCGATGCGTCAGTTCGAGGTCGACAAGGGATACTTCGGCGCCGCCGGATCTCCGCTCGTCGAAGGGGGCAAAGTCATTGCCAACGTCGGCGGCAAGAAAGCCGGCATCGTGGCGTTCGACGCGAAATCGGGAAAAGTCGTGTGGACGGCGACAACCGACGCCGCGAGCTATTCATCGGGCGTCGCGGCCACGATACTCGGCCGCCGGTACGCGGTGTTCCTGACGCGAACAGGACTGGTCGGCCTCGATCCCGCCAATGGGCAGGTGCGGTTTCAGCGTCCCTGGCGCGCGCGGCAGGCAGCGTCGGTGAACGCAGCGACGCCGCTCATCGCCGGCGATCGCATTTTCGTCTCGGCCGAGTACGGGCCAGGCGCGGGCGTGCTTCGATTCGACGGCGCGAAGCTCGCCGACGTGTGGTTGTCGGATGAGGCGCTGTCGAATCACTACGCGACAAGCGTGCTGCACGAAGGTGTTCTGTATGGATTCCACGGTCGTCAGGAGTTCGGTCCGCTGTTTCGCGCCGTCGATCTGCAAAGCGGAAAAGTTCTCTGGAGCACCGAACGGTTCGGAGCGGGCAGCGTGACGCTTGCGGGCAACCGGCTCGTGATCGTGCGCGAGTCGGGGGCGCTGGTCCTCGCCGCCGCATCGCCGAAATCCTTTCAACAGGTTGCCACTGCCCAAATTCTCCCCGCAACCGTGCGCGCGTACCCGGCACTCGCAGACGGTGTGCTGTATGTCCGCAACGATGACACGCTTATCGCGTTGGACCTTCGCTAGCGCGCTCGTCTGCGCCGCCGCCGTCCTGTCGGCGCAGAGTCCGCGGGCGTTGCTCGATCGTGCGGTTGAGGAGTTCGAGCAGGGGCGCTTCACCGCGTCAGCCTCGACGTTCGATCAGCTCGCGAAGTTGATTTCCGACCGCGGAGGACGTACTGAAGGCGGCCGGCGACCGTCCCTCCGGCCAGTTCTACGCGCATCTCTACATCGGTTTGTATTCAGAAGCGCTCGGCCGGAAGGATCTCGCGCTGAAGCACATCAAAGAAGCCGCATCAGATCGGTACGCGCCGGTCGGCGGGTATATGCACATGGTGGCCGTGGTGCATCTGAAAACACTACGGTAACCGGACAGGCCTAAAAGGCCTGTGCCACCAACCGGCGAAGGTGGCACAGGGCTTTAGCCCTGTCTCATGCGCGCATGTCGTAGCACAACAGCCTCGGCCCCGCTCCATTCACGACATCTCTCGTGTTCTGCACCACGTACAGCAATCCGCGGCTGAGCACCGGAAGGGCCCAGGATTCGCGCGCGGCGAAGAGCCACGCCTTCGAGAGTTCCTTGTAGCCTTTCGGCGTGAGATCCATCCACACGAGGTGTCCCATCTCGCCGAGGCACAGAAACTGGCCGTCCACCGCGAGCAGCGATCCCCGATACGCGCCGACCGGTTGCTGTCTGCGCGCACCGCCGGCAGTGAACGTCTCGTTCCACTCGGGCGTAGCGCGCCACACCGCTTTGCCGGTTGCCGCATCGATGCACGCGAGCGACGCGTCGGGCTCGTTGCGGCCGTCGAAGCCGTAGAGGAATCCGTTTCGGTAGATCGGCGTGTTCCAGTGGAGGCCGAACTCCTGTGTGGTCCACACCACGCGGTGCGTGAAGTCCGGTCTGATCTCGAGCAGTGCTCCACCGGTTCGATAGCTCGCCGAGATGAACACCTTATTGTCGAAGATGACGGGGCAGGAGGCGTTCACGGACTCGAACGAACGGCTGCGCCAGGGAAAGGAGAAATCGACGCGGCCCGTGGCCGGATCGATCGACAGGAGCCCTCCGGATGGCGGCGTGGACTCTCCACCAGCGAACACGAAAATCCTGCGCTTCCCGTGTACCACCGCGGGAACGGGCGACGCGTAGCTCGGCCCCCATTCCTTCCCCGCGCGCCACACGTCGCGCCCCGTCATCTTGTCGAGCCCGACCACGCACGGTCCGCCGGGCGCGCCGACATTCACGATGAGGAGCGTGTCCTCGACGAGCGGCGTCGATGCGGTGCCGAAGAAATCCTGCGGCACTTTGTACTCGGTGCCGATATTGCGCCTCCAGATGAGCTTCCCCGAGCGGAGATCGAGGCAGTGCAGCTGCCCCTGCGCGCCCACGGTGTACACACGTTCGCCGTCGATGACCGGACTGCATCGCGGCCCGTTGTTGTAGCCGTAGCGATCTTCGAAGTCGGTGGAATACCGAAAGCTCCACAGCCGCGCGCCTGTTTCGGGATGCAGGCACTCGACGACTTCTTCGTCGGCGACGCGGTGCACGAAGAGCAGCCGATCCCCGATGACCGCCGGTGAGGCGTAGCTGGTGCCCTTTGGAAACTCCCAAACGAGCGGGGGAGGCAGCGTGCGGCTCAGCCGCGTTTCTGTAGAGGTGGCGTTGTGCGCCGGCCCGAGAAACGACGTCCAGTCGTGCGTAACTGCATCCTTGGCCAGCGGTTTCGGCTTGGTGTGCACCCGCGCCTGCGCGTCCGCCCGCCGCGCAGCCAGATGCGCCAGCAGGGCCTGCAGTAATACGCGCCTCGTTATCGGCATGACTCAGGACTTTGGACTCTGGACTTTGGACTCTGGACTTTGGACTCTGGACTTTGGACTCTGGACTTTGGACTC
>CAYHHH010000012.1:21662-26496 GCA_964356125.1 uncultured Bifidobacteriaceae bacterium
GGACTTTGGACTCTGGACTTTGGACTCTGGACTTTGGACTCTGGACTTTGGACTCTGGACTATTATTGTCCCGATGCATCCCTGGCACGACTGCTACGTGGACGACTATTCCGTCGAGCGTTCTTTTCCGGTGATTATCGAAGTTCCCAAAGGCTCCAAGAACAAGTACGAGCTCGACAAGGAAACCGGGCTGCTGAAGCTCGACCGCGTGCTGTTCAGCGCCGTGCATTACCCCGCGAACTACGGGTTCATTCCGCGCACCTATTGCGATGACGGTGATCCGCTGGACGTGCTGGTGCTCGGGCAGGAGTCCGTGCATCCGCTGACGCTCGTCGAGGCGCGCGCGATCGGCGTCATGCGCATGCGCGACGAGAAGGGGCTTGACGACAAGATCGTCGCCGTCAGCATCGGCGATCCCGCGTTCATGGAGTACACCGACCACGCGCAGCTGCCGAACCACGTGCTGCGCGAGATTCGGCGCTTCTTCGAGGACTACAAAGTGCTCGAGCACAAGCAGGTCGTCGTCGAGGATCTGCTGGGCCCGCCAGACGCGCTGCGCCTCATCCGCGAGGCGCTGGTGCTCTATCAGCAGCTGCGGCGCGGCGAGCTGAAGCGCGCGTGACCGCTGGACAGTTCGCCGCCTCGCTCGTCCTCGGGTTCCTCTCGATCCTGCTCCCGCTCGTCATCTTCATTTCAATGGTCGCCGCGTGCGTCTACGTCGCGCGCTGGTGGATCGGAAGAACTAAAGATCCATAGATCTGAGATATCTGAGATCTATAGATCTCTGGTTAATCCCGCCATTCCTCTCATTATGAGCTGTTTGCGCAGCTCCCGGCGCATGTACGGCCAGGAGGATTGATATGAGACATGTCCTGGCCGTCGCCGTTGTGTGGCTTGCAGGCATCGCATCCGCGTCCGCGCAGGTGAGCGAGCGGCTCGACGTGAGCGCGATCGTGCGCACCGATCGCGTGTCGTTCGAGGGTCACCAGAATGCGCGCCTGCCCGTGGCGGGAGTCGGCGTGTCGTATCGCGTGTGGCGGGACATGCGCATCGAGGGGGAGGTCACGATGGCGTCTGGCGAGTCGCGGCGCAGCTACGAGGGGGACTTCTTCTCGTACGGAACGACTCGCGAGGATTACGATCGTCTTGCCGTCATCGCGAGGCGTACGACCGTCAACAAGGCGGGACTCGGATTCGCGGCGACAGTTGCCGTCGAGACGCGCCATCCGGGGAGGGTGAACCTGGCCCTTCGCGCAGGCATCAGCGGGCGGCAATACAACTACACCGACGACATGACGGTGCTGCGCGTGCCCGAGGGATTCACCATCGAGCAGGCGGACGCCACAATGCCCGATGGCGGTGGGCGTCGCGCGCGCGGCGGCCTGTTGTTCGGCGCGAGCGTGCCCGTGCGTATCTTCGACCGTCTCCACATCGCGCCGGAAGCGCGATGGGTGTGGGGCGGCCCGGCCAGGGTGGGGAACAACTACGACGAAGGCGCTATTGGCGCGCGCGTCGTCTGGAAGTTCTGAGCACCATGAAAATCAGCTATGCTGATTTCAGAGGGCATGACACCCGAATCGCTGCTTGGAATCGGCGTGGGGCTGGCGCTGGCCGCGGCCGCGGGATTTCGCGTGTTCGTGCCGCTCTTGGTCTTGAGTCTCGCGGCACGCACGGGCTGGGTTGAGCTGTCGCCGTCGTTCGCGTGGCTCGCGACGACCTCGGCGTCCGTCGCGCTCGCGACGGCGATGGTGCTGGAGATTGCGGCCTACTACGTGCCGTTCTTCGACAACATGCTCGATACGCTTTCGGCGCCGGTGGCGGTGCTGGCGGGCATCGTCGCCAGCGCGTCGCTGCTGACCGACCTGCCTCCCTGGCTGCAATACAGCATCGCGATTATCGGCGCAGGCGGCACGGCCGGCGTCGTGCACGCCTCGACGTCGGTGCTGCGTTTGAAAAGCTCCGCTGCGACCGCTGGTTTCGGCAATCCGATTCTCGCGACGCTGGAGTTAGGTGGCGCGATTCTGATAGCGGTGCTCGCCGTGCTCGCGCCGCTGCTGGCACTGGCTGGGGTCGTGCTGATTATCTGGATCGTCGGGAGGCGTATTACCGCGTGGCGTCTTGCGAACGCCCGCGGTGCTGCTCAATCCAGTACTCGCTGACGGCGCCAGCGTCGTACTTGCGGCGTCGCCGGAGCCTTGGCCGCACCCCATTATTCGTCATGCGTGCGGGATCGCCCCCGCAGCTGCTTGACCTCGCCGCGCCGCTTTTTCGAGGCAATCCGCTTTTCGCGCGCGCCCGCTTTCGGTTTGGTGGGGCGTCTTTTTTTTGGACGCCGTGCCGCGTGATCGAGAAGCGCGCTGAGCCGCGCCCGCGCGGCCTCCCGGTTCTGCCCCTGCGTCCGATGCTCGCGGCTGTCGATGAGCAGGACATCGTCCGCGATCATGCGGCTTCCGGCGAGGCTCCGAAGCCGATCTTTCACCTCCTCGGGCAGCGATGAGGCGCCGACGTTGAAGCGCAGCTGCACCGCCGTCGACACCTTGTTGACGTTCTGCCCCCCGGGGCCCGAGGCCCGCACGAAGCGTTCTTCGATGTCCTTTTCATCCAGCACGATAGGTCCATGCTAACATCCGGCCTTCCCTTTCCCGTCCACGAGGCCCTTATGAAACATGTCTTCGCTGTCCTCGTTCTCGCAATGCTCGCCGCCGCGTGTTCGACCGCGGATTCGGTGCCGGCCGGGCCCGCATCGACGGTCACGATCGCGTCGCCGATGGCCGCGCCGAAATGGGCGCAGATGGAGCGGCAGCTGCTGGCCGAGAACGTCCCGGCCGCGCGCGAGTTCTTCCAGAAATATTTCGACGATCGCGGGTATCTGCTGTGCTTCGTGCGCTGGGGCGCGAACGACGGCCCGGACGACGCGTTCGAGAATTTCAATTACTGGCCCGAGCTGCACGCGCTGGGCGCGAGCGATGAGATCGTCCAGATGTACCTGAAGGGTCACGAAGGGATGATCAAGCAGTACACCGAGGCCAGGACGACCAAGGCGGTGCCCGCGGGCGTCGACGGGATGTACTACAAGGAGTTCAGCGCGCTGTCCGACTGGCAGCACCACGGCGAGGGGCTGCAGCTCTTCAACCGCATGGCGCTCTCGGTGCCGGCGGATCCGAAATATCTCGAGCGCGTGCGGCGGTTCTCGGGCTTCTACATGGGCGAAGATCCCGAGGCGCCCAACTACGACCCGAAGCACAAGATCATCCGCAGCATGATGAACGGCAGCAAGGGACCGCTGCTGCGCAAGGCGACGTCGGAAGATTGGGTCGGCGAGCCATTCGACATGACAGGCTTCGACGCCCTGCACGGCGAGCGCAACTTCGACGAGTTCCTGAAGCATTACCAGGAGTACCACGACGTCGTCGGCGACCACGCGCTGAATCTCGTGGCGACGACGCTGCCTGCGAACGCGTACTTTGCGACCGGAGAGCAGAAATACAAACAGTGGGTCGTCGATTACGCCGACGCATGGCTCGCGCGGATGAAGCAGAACAACGGCATCATCCCGACGTTCGTCGACCTCGACGGCAAGACTGGCGGACCGAGCGGAAAGTGGTGGGGAAGCGCCTACGGCTGGGGATTCAGCCCCGTGAATCCCGTAACGAACCGGCGTGAGAACCGCAACCGCATCGAGCGCCCGATCATCGGGTTCAACAACGCGCTGCTGCTGACGGGCGATCAGAAGTACATCGACGCATGGCGCGACATGACCAACGCCGTGAACGCGAATACGCGCACGGTCGATGGAAAGACGATGTATCCGTCGATGTATGGCGTCGACCTGCAGACTAACCCCAAAGCGACGCAGGCCGGATGGTACGGCTGGCGCGATCGTCTGTGGAACGTCGGCGCCCTCGAGGTGTGGTACTTCTCGCAGAAGGCCGACGATCTCGCGCGCGTGACCACCAACCCCTGGCTCGAATACCTGCAGGGTAGAAACCCGGGCTACCCGGAGACGGCGATGGCCGCGGATCTCGCGAGAATCCGGACGCGGGTCGAAGGCATGCGCAAGGATCAGTCGAAACCGGACAAGCGCCTCGCCGACAACATGCTCGACCTGAATCCCGTCACGACGACGGCGCTGATTCACCTGACGCAAGGCGGCATGGAACCCGATCGCAGGGGCAATCTCGTCAACTCGCGGCTGCGCTATTTCGATCCCGAGCGCACGCGCGCCGGCTTGCCTGAGGATGTCGCGGCGCTTGTCTCCGAAATGAGCGACACGGGCACCGTCGTCACCCTCGTGAATGTCAGCGCGACAACGGCGCGAACGGTGGTCGTGCAGGGCGGCGCCTACGGCGAGCACGTGATCGAGTCGGTCGAGTCGAACGGCCAGACGGTGCCGGTCGGTAAACCGAATTTCACGGTGACGCTGAACCCGGGGTCGGGCGGGAAGCTGACGCTGAAAATGAAGCGCTACGCGGGAGACGCGACGGTGAAGTTTCCGTTCTGAGGGGATCGTAGGGATCGTGGGTCGCGCGGGCGTGCTGGGCTGGTGCTTTCGAGCGGCTGCGGCGGTAACCCTTCTCAGCCCTCACCAGTGGCGCTCGGTGAATCGTTTGAGCTCCGGCTCGGCGAGAGGGCCGCGGTAGCTGGCGGTGTATCGCTCGTTTTCGCCGATGTGGCGTCGGACTCCCGCTGTCCGATTGACGCGACGTGCGTATCTGCTGGGGAAGCATTGGCGGACGTCCTTTTTCTGATACCGCCCGAAGATCCTCCGGCACGCTCACTACCGATTGCGCGCGGCGACTACGTCGGCACATTCGTCATCGGCGCGCAGTGATCG
>CAYHHH010000012.1:26596-37657 GCA_964356125.1 uncultured Bifidobacteriaceae bacterium
ACCGATTGCGCGCGGCGACTACGTCGGCACATTCGTCATCGGCGCGCAGTGATCGCGACGACCTCACGAACCCCACGAACCCTACGAACCCCAAACCGGCGGCGGCTGAATCGTCTCTTCCGGCGTGCGGCCTGGATCGGGGCGCCCCGATCCCTCGAGGCGGCTGATAGCGCGCACAGCCATATCGTGATCGCACACGATCTGGCAGGACAGCCGCACACCGGACAGCCCTCGCTGTTCGAGCCGTTCCTTCTCGGCGGCCGTCATCGCCGGCGGTTCCCCATCGATGAATTCGACGCGGCAGGTCGTGCACCGGGCGTTGCCGCCGCACGCGTGCAGGATGTCGACCTTGGCGTCCTGCTCGATGGCGAGGACGAGACGCTTGTTATCGGCGACGTCGAACGTTCCGAAACCTTCTACCGTCAATTTGGGCATGGGACATTCTAGTTCCGGATCCCCGTCGCCGCTGTCGTCTTCATCACGCAGCGCATGAGCCAGCTTCGGCTGATTCAACTGCCGCATCAGATCCTCGATCTCTTCCGGGCGCATGGGCGATCCCATCATCGCCGCATACTCAAGCATCGCGCACACGAGCAGCGTGCGCAGCCGCGAAGATACGCGCATAGTTCTCCTTGAATCGCTGTAGCGCTCAACTTAAGTTGAGCTCTACGGGTTAGGAGTTGAGCCCTACGGGTTAGGAGTTGAGCCCTACGGGTTAGGTCGGCGATGTCTGAAAAAGAGCGCTATGCGAGAGGGGGAGCGCGCGGGGACTGAGCGTCGATGACAGGAGACGTGGGGAGCGCGACGTCTTCGATGGGCGGCGCAGGGGCTGACGCGGGCGCCGAGAACAGCGCGTCGATCGGCGTCTGCGCATCGAACAGCGCCAGCATCGGCACCGCCGCGATCGCCGTAAAGGCGAACACCGCGATGCAGACAAAGACGAGGACTTTGCCGCGAGGGCTCATCAGCGTCATCTTAGGGCTTCTCGCGCGTCCATTCCAGCAAATCCCCTGGCTGGCAGTCGAGCTCGCGGCAGAGGGCCTCGAGCGTGGAAAACCGCATGGCCTTCGCCTTGTTCGTCTTCAGGACCGACAGGTTGGCGATCGTGATGCCGATGCGATCGGCCAGCTCAGTGAGGGTGATCCTGCGGTCGAGCAACAGATGATCGAGTTTGACGCGAATGGCCATCTGCTCATCGTTATACGATAAATTGGTATCGAAATGCAATAATATTTTATCGATATACGACTATCCAGCCTATTGCGGATGTACAATTGGATTCATGAAACGCCGTCCCTCTCTCAAAGCCCGGACGAGGTCTTCCGACGCCGCCAGCTCAGCGGACCAGTACCGGTCGGCGGCGCTCGAACCGGCCCGGGCCCCGCGACGGAAGCAGATCGAACGGCTCGATCCCGCCGCCGATCTGCAGCGGTCCGAGGAATGGGATGCGACCGCGCTGGACTTGGAAGGACCGCAACCTCGACGGTGAGCCACCGCAAACCAGATTCTCCAGACGACGTCCATCCCTAGCGAGCTCGAGCTGCGGCGGCACCCGTCGCGATGCCCGCCGATGTACAATGCACATATGAAGCGATACTCGGTCGCCGAAGCGCGAGCGCGGTTCTCTGATCTTCTCGATGCAGCGGAGCAGGGGCGGCCGGCGGTCATTGAACGGCGAGGAGTCCGGTTCGTTATTCGACCCGAAGGGAGCCCGCGGCGAGGCGGTCGGCAAAAGATGATCGAGTCTATCGATCCCGACGTTGCGCGAGGGCAGTGGACGTGGGATTGGACTGCGGACGGCCTCGAGTTCAGAGGCGGGCGGTCGAGCGAGTGATTCTGCTCGACACCAACGCGCTCATCTGGCTACATCAGCGAGATCGCCGGACGAAACGGCTCGAGAAAAACGTCACGTTGTACGCGTCACCGGCAAGTCTCCTGGAATTGCAGATCCTCGTCGAGGCCGGCCGACTGCGGCTGCGTTCGGGATACGGTGTCGACCAGCTCGTCGGCGATGCGCGATGGCTTCTGGACGATCCGCCCGCAGCGGACTGGTTTTCTCAGGCGGTCGGGGTCGGTTGGACGCGCGACCCGTTCGATCGCTTGATCGTGGCTCATGCTGAGCTTCGTGGCTGGCGTCTCGCAACCGGCGATGCGGAACTCGTAGCCAGGCTGGGCGTGCAACGAACGCTGGAACTCTCGTGAGCGCAGAACTTCAACCAAAAATCGGCCACTCGGCGACAAGCGAGCTCGAGCGCGAGGTCGCGCGCCGGCGGACGTTCGCCATCATCTCGCATCCCGACGCGGGCAAGACCACGCTCACGGAAAAGCTGCTGTTGTACGCCGGCGCCATCGAGCTGGCCGGCGCGGTTCGCGGGCGGAAGGACCGCAAGGCCGCGACGTCCGACTGGATGGAGCTCGAGCAGCAGCGCGGCATCTCGATTACCTCTGCCGCGCTCGAATTCGAGATTCAGGGGCGCCGCATGTCGCTCCTCGATACCCCGGGCCATAAAGACTTCAGCGAAGACACCTATCGCGCCCTGATCGCCACCGACAGCGTCGTCATGGTGATCGACGCGGCGAACGGCGTCGAAACGCAGACGCGCAAGCTCTACGAGGTCTGCCGGCGGCACCGGCTGCCGATTCTGACGTTCGTCAACAAGTTCGATCGCCCCGCCAGAGATCCGCTCGCGCTGATGGACGACATCGAAACCACGCTGGGCATCGCCGCCGCGCCGGTGAACTGGCCTGTCGGCGATGCGGAACGGTTCCGCGGCGTGTACGACATCAAGGGACAGAAACTGCACCTGTACGAGCGCGAGGCGCAGGGGCAGTATCGCGCGCCCGTCGACATCTCGTCGATTGAGGCGCCTGAGGCGCGCGCGGTGATCGGCGAGCAGGTGTACGCGCATTTCCGCGAGTCGCTCGACGTCATCCGCACGGCGGGCACGCAGTTCGATATCGAGGAGTATCTGGCCGGCATTCAAACGCCGGTCTTCTTCGGCAGCGCGCTCACGAACTTCGGCCTCGAGCCATTTCTGCAGGCCATCGTGGACATGGCGCCATCTCCGAGTGCGCGGTACAGCGATTCAGGCGACGTGGCGCCGACCGACGAGCGGTTCACCGGCTTTGTCTTCAAGATTCAGGCGAACATGGATCCCCGCCACCGCGATCGCGTGGCGTTCGTGCGCGTGTGTTCCGGCCGTTTCGAAAAAGACATGGTGCTGTGGAACAGCCGTGTCGGCAAGCAGTTGCGCGCGTCGCGCGCGTACCGTTTTTTCGGCCGCGACCGCGAAACGATTGACGTCGCGTATGCCGGCGACATTCTCGGCCTCGTCAACCCGGGGCAGTTCGCGATCGGCGATACGGTGCACACCGGGCAGCCGCTGAAATTCCAGGGCGTGCCGCGGTTCCCGGCAGAGCACTTCGGCCGCGTGCGCCTGAAAGACACGCGTTATAAGCAGTTCGACGAAGGCCTGAAGCAGCTCGAAGAAGAAGGGCTGATGCAGGTGTTTTACACAACCTCCGGGCGCCGCGAGCCGATCGTCGGCGTGGTCGGACAGCTGCAGCTGGACGTCATCACGAGCCGGCTGCGCAGCGAGTACAACGTCGATGTGGTCATCGAGCCCGCCACCTACACGGCCGCGCGATGGCTGGCCGATCCGCTCGCGAAATTCACCCTCGGAGGGCAGGGCACCGTTGCGGCCGACCGCCTCGAACGGAAGATCATCCTGTTCAGCTCGCAATGGGAGCTCGACTACTTCGTGCGCCAGCACCCGAGCGTCGAGCTGCTCGCCGAATCGCCGCAGGCATGATCTCATTCTCGAAAATCAACAAGCAGTACGGCAAACAGGTGTTGTTTGTCGATGCCTCGTTCCAGTTGAACGAAGGGGAGAAGGTCGGGCTCGTCGGTCCGAACGGATCGGGAAAGACGACCCTCTTCCGGATGATCGTCGGCGAGGAGGGCCCAGACGAGGGTGACGTGTCCGTGCCGAAGAAGGTGACCGTCGGTTATTTCCGCCAGGATGTCGAGGAGATGTCCGGCCGCTCGGTGCTGGACGAAGCGATCGCGGGCAGCGGCCGCCTTGGTGCGCTGCATCACGAGCTCGAAGATCTTCAGCGCGTGATGTCCGACCCCGCTCAGGCTGATGCCCTGGACGCCACGCTCGAGCGCTTCGGCGTCGTGCAGGAAGAATACGAGCACCTCGGCGGCTACGCGCTCGAGAGCCGCACGCGCGAGATTCTGCACGGTCTCGGGTTCGATGACGAGCGGATCGATGGGGATGTGGGGGCGCTCTCGGGCGGCTGGAAGATGCGCGTCGCGATGGCGCGCGTGCTGCTCGGCGAGCCCGACATCCTGCTGATGGACGAGCCGACGAACCATCTCGACATCGAATCGATCATCTGGCTCGAGGACTTCCTGAAATCGCGAACCGGCGGGCTCCTGATGACGTCGCACGACCGCGAGTTCATGAACCGCGTCGTCTCGAAGATCGCGGAGATCGACGCCGGCGAAATTACGACCTACTCCGGCAACTACGACTTCTACGAGCGCGAGCGTGCGATACGTGAGGCCAATCGCGAAGCGGCGTACGCGCGGCAGCAGGCGATGTTCGCCAAAGAGCAGCGGTTCATCGACCGCTTCCAGACTCATGCCGCGAAGGCCGCCCAGGTGCAGAGCCGCGTGAAGGCGCTCGACAAGATCGAAAAGATCGAGCTGCCGAAGAAGCGCCGGATCGTGAAGTTCGATTTCCGCCAGCCGCCGCGGTCGGGCGAACAGGTCGCGACGATCGAGCACCTCACGAAGCGGTACGGGAAGCGCACGGTCCACGAGGATCTCAACCTGAACATCCGGCGAGGCGAGCGCTGGTGCGTGATGGGAAAGAACGGCGCCGGCAAATCGACGCTGTTAAAGATGGTGGCGGGCGCGGTGCAGCCTGATGAAGGCAACGTGACGCTCGGCGCCAGCCTGAAGATGGGCTACTTCTCGCAGCAGGCGCTGGACGTGCTGAATCCAGACCTGACGATCGAGGAACAGTTGCAGCGCGACTTTCCTCAGGAGTCGGTCGGCGTCCTGCGAAGCCTCGCGGGGGCCTTTCAGTTCTCGGGCGACGACATCGACAAGAAAATCCGCATGCTCTCAGGCGGCGAGAAGACCCGGCTCGTCATGGCGCGCATGCTCTTGAACCCGCCGAATTTCCTCGTGCTCGACGAGCCGACGAATCACCTCGATCTGGCGACGAAGGAAATGCTGCTCGAATCGCTCAGCAACTTCGACGGCACCATGCTTTTTGTCTCGCACGATCGCGCCTTCCTGCGCGCGCTCAGTAATCGTGTGCTGGAGTTGGGAGGCGAGACGGGCACGGAGACGACCCCACACGCGTATCCGGGGTCGTACATTGAGTATGTAGAACGGACGGGGCATGAAGCACCTGGAGTGCACCGGTAGGGATTCGGGATTGGGGATTAGGGGAGTCGACAGTCCACGCACGAAGACGCGAAGAGCGCGACGACGCGACGCACAAGAATCTTGAACAGGAGATCAAAAGATCAGGAGAAATTCTTTTTAAAAGAAAACTCTTGATCTCCTGAACTCCTGTTCAAGAACCATCGGCATCGTAAGCGAATGTCAGGGCATTGTCAGTGACGCCGATCGTCACCGTCCCACCATTTTCCAGCTTGCCAAACAAGATTTCATCCGTCAGCGGATCGCGCACCTCGCGCTGGATGATGCGGCCGAGCGGGCGGGCGCCCATTTTCGGGTCGTAGCCCTTCTTCGCGAGCCAGGAGCGCGCGTCCGGCGTCAACGTAATGGCGACTTTGCGATCTTTCAGCTGGCTCTCAAGCTGCATCACGAACTTCTCGACGATGGTTTCCATCGCCTCGGGTGAAAGCGCCTTGAAGGTCACGATCGCGTCGAGGCGATTGCGGAACTCCGGGCTGAAGACCCGATCGATGGCCGATTTGGCTTTTCCATCCGGCCCGGCGATGCCGAATCCAACCGAGCCGGCGCTCATCTCGCGCGACCCGGCGTTCGACGTGAGAATGAGCACGGTGTTGCGGAAGTCGGCCTTGCGGCCCGTGTTGTCGGTGAGCGTCGCGTGGTCCATCACCTGCAGCAGGATGTTGTAGATGTCCTCGTGCGCCTTCTCGATCTCGTCGAGCAGGACGACGCTGTAGGGGTGCGTGCGCACGGCGTCCACGAGCTGGCCGCCCTGTTCGAAGCCCACGTATCCAGGCGGTGCGCCGATGAGACGCGCGACCGCGTGCTTCTCCATGTACTCGCTCATGTCAAAGCGGATGAACTCGTTGCCGAGCTGCAGCGCCAGCTGCTTGGCGAGCTCGGTCTTCCCGACGCCCGTGGGCCCGGTGAACAGGAAACAGCCGGCCGGTCGTTCGGGCAGCGCGAGACCGGCGCGCGAGCGTTTGATGGCCTGCGCAACGAGGTGCACTGCTTCCTTCTGGCCGAAGACGACCCGCTCGAGCGACTCTTCCAGGAGGCGCAGGCGTTCGCGATCCGAAGATGATGCCTGTCGCGCGGGAATGCGCGCCATCCGCGCGACGATCGGCTCGATGTCGGCGACGTCGACGAAAAGGGGACGGGAATCTTTTTCGTTGGAATCAGCCGAAAAAGATTCCCGTCCCCTTTTCAGTCGGCTCACCGCGCCCGCCTCGTCGATGAGATCGATGGCGCTGTCGGGCAGGCGGTAGTCGCGCAAGTGGCGCGCCGCGAGCTTCGCGGCGCTCTCGAGCGCGGCATCCGTGTATGTCACGCGGTGATGGTCTTCGTACCGGCTGCGCAGCCCGGCGAGAATGCGCACGGTCTCTTCGATCGACGGCTCGTCGATCGCGATCTTCTGAAGGCGGCGCGCCAGCGCGCGATCCTTCTCGATGTGCTTGAATTCCTCGAACGTCGTCGAGCCGATTACGCGCAGCTCGCCGGCCGTGAGCAGCGGCTTGAGCATGGTTGCGAGATCCATCGTGCCGCCGGTCACCGCGCCCGCGCCGACCGTTGAATGTATCTCGTCGATGAAGAGAATGGCCTTCGGCCGCAGGCTCAATGCCTTGACGACCGCCTTGAAGCGCTCTTCGAAGTCGCCGCGGAACCGCGAGCCCGCGAGCAGCGCGCCCGTGTCGAGCGCGAAGATCTCGGCGTCCTTCAACGTGTCCTGCACGTCATCGGAAAGCAGCCGCATCGCCAGCCCCTCGGCCATTGCGGTCTTGCCGACGCCGGCGTCTCCAACGAACACGGGATTGTTCTTGCGCCGCCGCGAGAGCACCTCGATGGTGCGCTGCAGCTCGTCGGCGCGGCCGATGAGCGGATCGAGGGCGCCCTGCCGCGCACGCGCTGTCAGGTTCGTGCAGTACGCGGAGAGCGGATCCTTCGCCGTTGCCGGACCAGGATCGCCGCTGCCGGCAATGCCGTCGTGGCCTTCGCCCAGGTCGGCACCGCCGTCATCGTGATGGATCGGCGTCTTCGTGATGCCGTGCGCGAGGTACTCGAGCACGTCGAGGCGCGTGACGCCCTGTTCGCCCAGCAGCTTCGCCGCGCGCGTCTGGGGCTGCTGCAGGATGGCCGCGATCAGATCGCCCACCTGCGCTTCCTGCCGCTGCGCGCTCTGCACGTGGAGCACCGCGGCCTGCAACGCCCGGCGAAATGCCGTCGTCTGCTCGGGCTCGCGCTCCTGTCCGCGCGGCAGCGCTTCGACCGAGTCGTCCAGGCTGTCGGCGACGTTCCGCCGCAGCAGCGACAGATCCGCACCGCAGGCCGCGAGAATGCGCTCGCCGTCGGGATCGTGGGCGACCGCGTACAACAGGTGCTCGAGCGTGAGATAGGCGTGGCGGCGCGAGACGGCCTCGCGAAACGCGATGTGCAGCACGACTTCGACGGAGGTGGAAAACATCAGGCTTCCTCTATAGTCGCACGCAATGGGTATCCGGCCTCGCTGGCGAGCGTCGCAACCTTGTCGGCCTTCGTTTCGGCGACTTCCCAGGTATACACGCCCGCGAGGCCGCGCCCGTTCCTGTGCACGTGCATCATGATGCGAAACGCCTCGGCCGGCGATTTTTGAAAGAGCGTCTCCAAAATGTGTAGTACGAACTCCATCGTCGTGTAGTCGTCGTTCAGCAGAATCACGTTATAGAGCTTCGGCTCTTCAGTCTTGTGCTCGGCGCGATCCTTGATTGCACTGTCCGTTTGCTCGTGCCGTCCGGCCATACACAGAGCATGCTACCATCCGGCGCGGAGATTGGTCATGGCCCTCTATGCCTTCAACGGGACATGGAACTCGGAAAAAACCGACGTCCAGACGACGCCCGACAACGAGTACCACACCAATACCAACGTCCTGAAATTCCGCGACGCCTACTCCGGCAGCGACGGCTACTACACGAACGGCGTCGGCACGCGGTTCGGCAGGTTCGGGCAAATCTTCGGCGGCGCATTCGGCGTCGGCGGCCAGGACCGCATCAACGACGCGATCGGCCATCTGCGCGCGCGCCTCTCAGCCGGCGACGCCACGGTTGATGTGGTCGGCTTCAGCCGCGGCGCGGCGCTCGCGCTGGCCTTTACCAACCGCGTCTACAAGCAGGTCATCGATCCGAGAACAGGGAAGCCGCCCGTGATTCGCTTCGTCGGATTGTGGGACGTCGTCGGGTCGTTCGGCATTCCGATCAACCTCGGGCCGTTCCTCTTCCAGGAATACAACCTCGGATACACGCTCAAGCTGCCGCAGACGGTCGAGTACTGCTGTCACGCGATGGCGCTCGACGAGCGGAGGCAGACGTTCCGCGTCACCCGCCTGAAGGGCGCGCACGAGGTCTGGTTCCGCGGCGCGCATTCCGATATCGGCGGCGGGAACGGCAACCTCGGGCTCAACAACATCGCCTTCTGCTGGATGCTGCGCAAGGCGGCCGCGTGCGGGCTCGCGATCGATCCGGTGCGGGTGCTCGAGGCCTCCACGGCGTCGAAGCCGGCCACGGACGTGAAGTGGCCGAAGGATTACGTGAAGAACAGCGTCCGCACAATCGCCACGGACGATCGGGTGCACTACACGGTGGCGAAAGGGACGCATCCGGACTGCAACGAGCCTCATGCGAGGTGCATCACTGAAACAGCCACCGACGAGCTGACACCGACGCGCGCGCCCACCTTCAAACCCTGATCGGCGAATGCCGAAGAGCATCATCATCTGCGCCGACGGCACGGGCAACAGCACCATCTCAGGCCGGGGCACCAATGTCTTCAAGCTCTACGAGGCGGTGGATCAGAACGGCCACCGCTTCGACAGCGCAGCCGTGCAGCAGGTGGCGATTTATCACGACGGCGTCGGCACCGAGTCGCTGAAGTGGCTGCGCATGTTCGGCGGCGTCTTCGGGTGGGGGCTGAGCCGCAACGTGAAGCAGCTCTACGGCGAGCTCGCGCGGGTATACGATCCCGACGATCGCATCTTTCTGTTCGGCTTCAGCCGCGGCGCCTTCACGGTCAGGACGCTGGCGGGCCTCGTGACGAGCTGCGGCATTCTGGATCCCACGCGCTATCCGACAAATCTCGGATTCCGCCGCGCGATTCGCCAGGCCTACGCGCACTATCGCCGCAAATACCAGACGGCCTTGTCCCGCATGATGCGCGGCAAGGTGGCCATCACCGACGAGGATCTTCGACAGCAGTACTCCGTCGGCATCGAGGCGTTCGCCGATCCCGACCGGAAGATCATCGAATTCGTCGGCGTGTGGGACACCGTCGACGCGGTCGGCTCGCCGTTCGGGATAGCGAACGTCATCAACAGCATGGTGTACCGGTTCAAGTTTCCAGACACCACACTCAGCCCGGAGATCGCGCACGCCTGCCACGCCCTTTCGCTTGACGAGGCGCGGCAGAGCTTCGAGCCGGTGTTGTGGTGCGAGCAGCCCGGCGACAGTGGGCGCCTCGATCAGGTGTGGTTCGCCGGCTCTCACTCGAACGTCGGCGGCGGATATCCACGGCAGGGGATGTCGCTCGTCGCGCTCGACTGGATGATGCGCAAAGCCGAGCAACACGGTCTGCGATTTCTGCCGCAGCATCGCGTGCTCTATCGAGACGGCACCGACGTCGACGACAAGATGTACGACCCGCGATCGGGGCCCGGCATGTTCTACCGGTGGAAGCCGCGCAACGTCGCCGAGCTGTGCCGGAAAAACCGCGTCACGCCCAAAGTGCACCGCACCGTGTTCCAGCGGATTGCGCGGAACACCGAAGGCTATGCGCCGGGATCGGTTCCGCCTGACAGCGTCGTCGTGACGTCGAGCTCGCCGGAGGTGGCCGAACCGATCCGCGGCCTCGTGAAGTCACACCATGACGACGGCAGCTCGCTGATGGAGCGAGAGCGCCGCGCACATCTGCTCGGGGCCACGGCGTACTGGCTGATGATCCTGACAACCCTCGCGGGCGTGCTGCTGATCCTCAGTACGTATTACGCCGATCTGCGATCGATCGCCGGCGGACGAGATCGCACGCTCGCGCTGATTCGCACGATCGTGAGCACGAACTGGATCGCGGTGACGGCGCGCATGGTCTGGAACTATCCGTGGCTGCTGGCGGGCGCGATTCTAGCGATGTGGATCAATCTGCGGGTCGATCGGCATCTCGACGCGCGCTATTCGGAATTCTGGCACCGGCTCCGCGCCCCCTTGCGCGAGATACTGGAGAAGCGACGCCCCTAGAGGTTCGTCAGCTCGGCAGGCAGGATAGCCTGGCAGTTCGGGCAGGCGACCACGCGCCCGCGACGGGGCAGCGTGGACGTAAAGTTCACTTGATCGCGCAGCAGCCGCACCGCCTTCAGGGTGGTGACGGTTTCACCACAGTGCGGACACTTCAGGGGCGATTCGAGTCTGTACACGGCGTCGTATCGTTCGGGCTGGCTCATCCGCCGTGCTTATCGGTCGATACAAACACTTCCTTTACTTGTAGTTAGCGTGTCGGGCAGAATGAAGCCAATCCGATGCGCACCCCGCTCTTCGCGGTCGGCGTAGCAGCCTGCCTGGCGATTGCTCTGGCTGGCCCGCGCGCGTCAGCGCGACAAGCGC
>CAYHHH010000012.1:37757-60889 GCA_964356125.1 uncultured Bifidobacteriaceae bacterium
GCAGCCTGCCTGGCGATTGCTCTGGCTGGCCCGCGCGCGTCAGCGCGACAAGCGCATAGCGCACCTAACGCACCTAGCGCACCTAACGCACCTGTCGCACCTGTCGCACCTGTCGCACCCAGTCTGGTGACGAAGTACTGCATCACCTGTCACAACGAGCGAACGCGCACAGGCGGACTTGCGCTCGATCGCCTCGACGCGACGAACCCCGGCAGCCACGCACAGATCTGGGAGACCGTCGTCGAAAAGCTGCGCGCCGGATCGATGCCGCCGCCGGGGCGGCCGCGCCCCGACGCGGCCACCTATCTCGCCGCGGCGGACGCGCTCGAGCGCGCGCTCGATCGCGCGTGGGCCGTGCGACCCGATCCCGGGCGCATCGGCGCCGTGCATCGCCTGAATCGCACCGAGTACGGCAACGCGATCCGCGATCTGTTCGGATTCGATCCGCACAGCCTCGACGTCGCATCGCAGCTGCCAGGCGACGAAACCGCCGACGGCAGCTTCGACAACTTCGCCGACGTGCTCTCGATCTCGACCGCGCATCTCGAGCGCTACATGTCGGTCGCGCGGCAGGTGACGCGCCGGGCGACGGCGCTGCCGCCGTCGCGTCCGTCGATCGATACCTTCGAAATTCCGCTTCACGTGACGCAGGAAGATCGGCAGAGCGAAGACTTGCCGCTCGGATCGCGCGGCGGCCTCGCTGTGCGTTATCACTTTCCGGTGGACGGCGAATATCGATTCACGGTGCGTCTGCAGCGCAACTATCAGGACTATCTCAAAGGCATGGGATGGGAGCAGATGCTCGACGTACGGCTCGACGGCAGGCTGCTGAAGCGCTTCGCGGTCGGCGGAAGAGCGCAGGGCCGCGCGGCCGGTGCGAGCTATGCCGGCGACGGCGAGCCTGGATACGCGGGCGCGCCTGAGTGGGAGAAATACATGCAGCTCGACGGCGACGCCGGCATCGAGGTGCGCGTCCCTGTCACGGCGGGCTCTCGCGTCGTCGGCGTGTCGTTCGTCCGCCAGTTGTGGGAGCCCGAGGGGCTGCCGCAGCCGCTGCAGCGCGGCCGCGTGATTACGAACGACGAAGTTTACATGGGCTACGCGAACGTGGGGGCATTACAGATCGCAGGACCTTATGGTTCCAAGGTTCCAGGTTCCGGGTTCCAGCGTTCCAGTTCCGCGTTCGAACGGGGAACGCGGAACGCGGAACCTGGAACCCTGTTCGTCTGCCGGCCGCGTACTGCGTCAGATGAGCGCGGCTGTGCGAGCACGATCGTCTCGCGTCTGGCGCGACTGGCGTATCGGCGTCCTGTAAACGCCGCCGATGTACAGACGCTGATGAAGTTCTACGATGAGGGCCGCCGGGACGAGGGCACCTTCGAGGCGGGCGTGCAGTTCGCGCTCGAGCGCATGCTGGTCGACCCGGATTTCCTGTTGCGCGTGTACCGTGACCCTAAACCCGCTGCCAGCACCGGTAGGGCGCAACTTCAGTTGCGCAACGAGCCGTATCGCCTGTCTGATCTCGAGCTGGCGTCGCGCCTCTCCTTTTTTCTCTGGTCGAGCATTCCCGACGACCAGCTGCTGACGCTTGCCGAGCAGCGCAAGCTGAGCGATCCGGCGGTGATCGAGCGGCAAGTGAAGCGGATGCTCGCCGATCCGCGCGCGACCGACGCGCTCGTCGACGACTTCGCCGCGCAGTGGCTCAACCTGCGCCGTGTGGCCGAAGTCGTGGTCGATCCCGAGCGCTATCCGAATTACGACCTCACGCTGATGGCGGCCTTCAAACGGGAGACCGAGCTGTTTGTCGGCAGCACGCTGCGTGAGGACCGCAGCGTGCTCGAGCTGCTGAACGCGGACTACACGTTCGCCAACGAAAAGCTCGCGCGCCATTACGGCATTCCTGGCATTTACGGCAGCCGCTTCCGGCGAGTCGCATTGCCCGATCCGGACAGGCGCGGCGGCTTGCTTGCGCAGGGCGCCTTGCTGTCGACGACGTCGTATCCCGATCGCACGTCGCCGGTGCTGCGTGGCAAATTCCTGCTGAACAACATCTTCGGTCTGCAGACCACGCCGCCGCCTGCCGGCGTCGACACCACTCTCGTGCCTGTGAAGCCAGACGGGGTGCCGCGGACGATTCGCGAGCGTCTAGCGGAGCACCGCACCAACCCGACGTGCTCGAGCTGCCACGCCGTGATCGACCCGCTCGGGTTTGCGCTCGAGAACTTCGACGTCATCGGCGGCTGGCGCACGTCCGACGAGGCCGGCAAGCCGGTCGACGCGGCGGGCACGACGATGAGCGGGGCGCACGTTGAGGGGCTGCGCGGATTGCGCGCGCTTCTGCTGGAGCGCCGCGAGCAGTTCCCGCGCACGGTCACCGAGAAATTGCTCGCGTATGCGCTGGGGCGCAGGGTCGAGTACTACGACCGTCCCGCCATCCGCAGCATCGTCCGCGACGCAGAGGCGCAGGATTTCCGCTGGTCGGCGTTGATATTGGGCATCGTCAAGAGTCCGGCATTTCAGATGAGGCGAGAGCATGTTCCTCACAACTAAGTCACTTCCGCGGCGCACGATACTGCGCGGCCTCGGCGCGACGCTCGCGCTCCCGCTTCTCGATGCGATGACCCCCGCGATGGCGCTGGCGTCGCAGCGCGCGAAGAAACCGGTGCATCGCTTCCTCGCCTTCTACGTGCCGAACGGCATGGCGATGGAGTATTGGTCGCCCAAGGGCGAGGGACGCGCGTTCGAGCTGTCGCCCATCCTGCAGCCGCTCGAGCCGTTCCGGAATCAGATGCTCGTGCTGTCGGGCATCCACGCCAACTGGGTTGCGATTCACGCGGGCGCGTCCGGCGCGTTTCTCACCGGCACGCCGCGTGGCGGCAAGACCGAGATCGAAATTTTTGCCGACACCTCGATGGACCAGCTGCTCGCGAGGCACCACGCCGGCGAAACGCAGATCGCGTCGCTCGAAATGGCGATGGACCCGCCCGCGAATGCGGGCGCGTGCACGGGGAACCTCAGCTGCGTGTACACGCACACGCTGTCGTGGCGCAGCCCGACGCAGCCGCTGCCGATGGAGTGGAATCCGCGCGCGGTGTTCGAGAAGCTGTTCGGCGACACGGGCAGCACCGATCGCGCGGCCCGCGAAGCGCGGCTGCGCCAGCACAAGAGCCTGCTCGACTCGGTCAACGAGAAGCTCGCGAGCCTGCGCGCCGAGCTCGGACCGCAGGATCGCGTCAAGGTGGAGCAGTACACCGATGCGGTGCGCGACGTCGAGCGCCGCATTCAGCGCGCGGAGCAGCAGGCCGATCTCGAGCTGCCCGACATGGAGCAGCCGCAGGGGGCGCCGCCGGTGTTCGAAGATCACCTGGCCCTGATGCTCGATCTGCAGCTGCTCGCGTATCAGAGCGATCTGACGCGCGTGATCTCTTTCATGCTGGGCAAGGAACAGAGCGCGCGGCCGTATCCGCAGATCGGCGTGCCCGAGGCGCATCATCCGCTGTCGCACCATCAGGACCAGCCCGAGATCATCGCGCACATGTCGAAGATCAATCGCTATCACACGGAGCTCTTCGCGACATATCTCGCGAAGCTCTCCGCGACGCCCGACGGCGACGGGTCGCTCCTCGATCACATGACGATCCTGTACGGGTCTGGCATCTCCAACAGCACGCGCCATTCGGGCGAGAATCTCCCGCTGCTCGTGATGGGCGGCGGAGCAGGGAAGCTGAAAGGTGGCCGCCATCTGACCTATACCGACAAACCGTCGATGGCGAATCTGCTGATGACGCTGATGGACACGATGGACGTGCCGGTCGACCGCATCGGCGGCAGTACAGGAAAAGTGCAACTCGACGCGCTGGCGCTATGACAGGTGCGAGGGGTGCGAGAGGGGCGCTTAGGTGGCACAGGGCTTTAGCCCTGTCCTTGGCGCTCATCACACCGGCCTTCGCGCAGGAACCACCTTCCGGCGACGGCTCGACGCCGTTGCACTGGGCCGCGTATGCGGACGATCTCGCCAGGGTCGATCGCCTCATCAAGTCCGGCGCGCATGTGAACGCCGCGAACGATATCGGCGCCACGCCGTTGTGGGCGGCCAGCCTGAACGGCAGCGCGCCCATCGTCGCGCGGCTGCTCGACGCAGGCGCGAACCCGAACATCGCGCTGCTGTCGGGCGAGACGCCGCTCATGGCCGCGTCGCGCGCGGGCAAGGCGCCTGTCGTCGATCTGCTGCTCGCGAAAGGGGCAAACCCCGATGCGCGCGGCCCGCGCGCGCAGACCGCGCTGATGTGGGCGGTCGCACAGAAGCACGCCGAGGTCGTCACACTGCTCGTCGCGCGTGGCGCCGACGTGCACGCGCGCACGGAACGCTGGACGCAGATGATGGCGGTGCCGCCGCACGGCCTCCCCGAGTACAACCGGATGATTCCGCACGGCGCCGACACCGCGCTCATGTTCGCGGCGCGCGTGGGCGATTTAGCGTCGGCGACACTGCTGGTCGAAGGTGGCGCCAACGTGAACGACCACGATGCGTGGGGCGTGAGCGCCACCACGCTGGCCGCGTTCTCCGGCTACGGCGACATCGCGCGCTATCTGCTCGACAGGGGCGCCGATCCAAACAACGACAAGCCGGGATTCACCGCGCTTCATTGCGCCATCATGCGGAGGGACGAGCCGACGGTCGCGGCGCTGCTTGCGCGAGGTGCGAATCCCAACGCGCCCGTGCAAGTGTGGACGCCGACGCGGCGATCGTCAGACGACTATCACTTCATGCCGGCGCTCGTGGACGCGACGCCCTACTGGCTGGCGGCGCGCTTCACGCAGCCGAACGTCATGCGCCTGCTTGCGAAGCACGGCGCCGATCCGAAAGTGATTCACGACTCGAACTACGTGCAGGGCGAAGGGTATCAGCGGCGGAAGGAACGCACCACAGCCATCATGGCCGCGCTGGGGATGGGAGGCGGCACCGCGTGGGTGCCGATCGACCGCACCCAGCGTGATGCGTTAGTCCTCGAGACCGTCACGGTTGCGGTCGAGCTGGGCGCCGACGTCACGGTTGCGAGCACGGACGGCCGCACGGCCCTCGATTCGGCACGCGCGCAGAAGTACGACGCCGTCGCGTCCTTCCTCGAAGCGCGCGGCGCCGTGGCGGCAGCGCGCTAGAGCTGCGCCTGCGACTTCATTTCCGCCGCCAGCCGCTGCATCGCCCGGTTCACCGCCATCCTCGCGCCGTCGACGGTATTGAATCCGAAATGCTCCGCGATTTCCGGCGTCGTCCATTGCGCCTCGACGCGGGCGATGACGAGCTCGCGCTCGCGCGGCTTGAGGCCGTTCATCGCGGTGCGGTACCGCGCGTAGGTCTGCTCGTGGATTGCCTGTTCCTCGGGCGACGGCGCGTCCGACGACAAGTCGACCGGAAGCTCCACATTGACGGGACGCCGCACGAAGCGGCGCATTTCGTCGCGAATTCTGTTGATCACTGATTGCCGCAGGTAGGCCTGCATCGCGCCGACGTGTCGAGGCTCGAAGGTGTCGAGCCGCGCGATGGCATTCATCGCGGCATCCTGCACGAGATCGCCGGTGTCGAGATGGCCGCGAGCCGCAGCGGGCAGCCGCCCGTGCGCCCATCTCTTCAGAGATGGCAGGCACCGCTGCAGAATGGCGTCGATAGCCGCCGCGTCGCCCCCGCGCGCGCGGATGATCAGCTCGACCGTGGGCTGGTCGCTGAGCAGAGTAGTCGTATCGTCCTTGGGGTCGTCGGCCACGTGAGTGGATCGTAGCGTATCGTTAGACTTATACAACCGGATAAGTGACCGTGAAGGCCCATTTGAGCAGCCGCGTCGATCACGCCCTTGCCGAGCGGCTCTACCGCCAGGCCAACGCAGAGCGATGGCGCGTGCCGCACGCGGCGTTCATCGCCGCTCTCGAGACGAGCTGCGCCAAGGCATTTCCCGCGGCGGGGGTCTCGCCGCGGGAGGTGTCGCGCTACCTCTCGTCGCTTCATCTCGAGGATCTCGCGTTGGCCTGCGCATGCGCGCTCGGTGACGCCGCCGCCTGGGATCACTTCGTGCTCGAAATGCGCCCTGGGCTGTATCGCGCGGCGGACGCGCTCGATCCCTCTGGCGGCGCGCGCGAGCTGGCCGACTCTCTCTACGCCGACCTCTACGGTGTCGACCAGCGCGGTGGAACGCGCCAGTCGCTGTTGCGATATTTTCACGGACGCAGCAGCCTCGCCACCTGGCTGCGCGCCGTGCTCGCGCAGCGCCATATCGACCGCGTGCGTGTCGAGCGACGCACCGAGCCGCTGCCGGAAGAGCTGCCGGGCCGCGTGCCGCCGGCGGCGGCCGACCCCGATTGCATTCGCTTCGTGGACCTGCTGCGTGCCGTGCTCGAAACGGCCGTCGCGCGCCTCGATCCGCGCGATCGATTGCGTCTCGGCTGCTACTACGCGCAGCAGATGACGCTCGCGAAAACCGGGGCGTTGTTGAAAGAGCACGAGGCCACCACCTCGCGGCAGCTGGCCCGGACGCGACAGGGCATACGTGAGGCCGTGGAGCGGGATTTTCGCGCCCGCGGGTTGAGCGACGCACAAATCGCCCGGTGTTTCGAGTGTGCGACGGAAGACGCAGGCGCCACGAATCTGGATGAAATCTTCCAGGCGCAAGAAAAGTAAGCAGGATCGTTCTATATGAAGAGAGAACCCATGGGCAACGAACGCGAACAGGACACCTGGCTGGGCAACATGCTTCGCCGATCGCCGGCGCCGGCGTCCGAGGGCTGTCTCGACGCCGAGACGCTGGCGGCGTGGGCCGATGGCGGCCTGGGCACCAAGGCGGCCGCCGCCGTCGAGCTGCATACGTCGAACTGCTCGCGCTGCATGGCGGTGCTCGCCGCGATGGAACGCACGGCTCCCGCGCCATTGGTTACGCACGCGTGGACGCCGGCGCGCCTGTTCCGCTGGGCCGCACCGCTCGCGGCCGCGGCCACCGCGGTAGCGATCTGGGTTGCGGTGCCCGAGCGGCCGATCGCGCCGGTCGAATCGACGGTTTCACAGGATCTTAAGGTTCCGGTTCCGGTTCCAGGTTCCGGTTCAGTTCCAGGTTCGACTATCGAACCCAGACCCCTGAACCAGAACCCGGCACCTCGAACCGGGAACCCGGAACCACAGGAGAAGCCTCAATTTCGCGACGAGCTGAGACGTGAGCGTGCACCCTCCGCACCTGTTGCTCCTGAGGGGCCCCCGCCGGCCGCGGCACCCGCACCCGCGCCGCGATCGATGACATCCATGAATCTGACAGCGACGTCAGCCGAGTCGATCTCGCCGTCGAATCCGTTGATGCGATGGCGCGTCGTCCAGCCGGTGTCTGTCGAACGTTCGCGGGATGGCGGCAAGACGTGGACGACGATCACGCTTCCCGCACCCAACATCGTGTCCGTGCGGGGGGTCGACAGCGACCGCGCCGTCGCCACAACCTCCGATAACGCACAGTTTTACACGGCCAACGGCGGCCAGTCCTGGACGCGCGTGCAAGAAAATTCCGCGGCTCCGTTCTAAGAACAGTGGGGTAGAACCCCGCTCTTCACAAGGAGCTGTTCATGTCCAGGATCTTTCTCATCGCATCGATCTGCGTCGGTGTTCTGGTCTTCTCGGGTGCTCGCAACCCTGCTATCGAAACGGTCAAGGCCGCAGCCGCTCAAGGCTCGACCACCCTCGACGATCAGATCGATCTCAACGTCACGGTGTACAACTCAGACATCGCGCTCGTCCGCGACGTGCGCACGATCGAGCTGCCGCGCGGCACGTTCGACCTGAGCTTCATGGACATCGCCGCGACCGTCAATCCCGCAACGGTGCACTTCCGATCGCTCAGCGAGCCATCGCGTGTGAGCGTGCTCGAGCAGAACTACGAATACGATCTACTGGAGCCGGAGAAGCTGCTCCGCAAGTACGTCGGCCGCGATGTGACGCTGGTGCGCACGCGTCAAGTGAACGGCACGACCGAAGAAGAGGACGTCACCGCGCGCCTGCTCAGCTACAACAATCAGCCGGTGTGGCGCATCAACGGCGAGATCGTGACCGGTCTTCACGCCGATCACATTCGTTTTCCCGAGCTGCCAGACACGCTCTTCACGCGGCCGACGTTGATCTGGACGCTCGACAACGGCGGCGGGACGCGTCATCGCGTCGAGGCAGCGTATCTGGCCGGCAAGCTGTCGTGGAACGCCGACTACGTGCTCACCGTGGGGCGCGATGACAAAGCCGGCGACATCGACGGATGGGTCACGTTGACCAACGGCAGCGGCACCGCGTTTCGGAACGCGAAGCTGCAGCTGGTCGCCGGCGAATTGAACCGCGTGCGGGAGAACCTCAACCGCATGATGATGGCCGACCAGTTGTCCGCGCGAGCGGAAGCCCCTGCGGTGCCGATGGCGCAGGAAGCCTTCTCGGACTATCACCTCTACACGCTCGGCCGAAAGACGACGATCAACAACAACGAGACGAAGCAGGTGAGCATGCTCTCGGGCACGGGCTTCCCGGTGCAGAAGCGCTACATCGTCAACGGCAACCAGTTGTACTATCACAACAATCAGCGACCGGGTGCGCCGATCAAGGATAACGTCGAGGTGTTTTACCAGTTCAAGAACGAGGAGAAGGGGGGGCTCGGCATGCCGATGCCGTCGGGCACCGTGCGCGTGTATCAGTCAGACTCGACCGGCGGCGTGCAGTTCGTCGGCGAGGATCGCATTCAGCACACGCCGAAAGACGAAGTGCTGAACCTGAAGATCGGCCATGCCTTCGACGTCGTCTGCGAGCGCACGATGGTCGATTTCGAGAAAATTGCGTCGAACGTCTACGAGATCGAATACGCGATTACGCTGCGCAATCGGAAGTCCACGCCCATCACCGTCGAGGTGAACGAGCCGGTCGGCGCCGCCACCTGGCGCATGCTGCACTCGTCGCACAAGTACACCAAGACCGCCGCATTCGCGGCGCAGTTCATGGTGCCGGTCGCGGCAGGGGCAGAGGCAGTACTGAAATTCCGGGTTCGTGTAAACGGGTAGGCGAACAGCAGGGAAGAGGGGAGAGGGGTGAGGGAAGAAAGGCGGGAATTTCTTCCCTCTTCTCTCTCCCCTCCCCCCTGATCGGGGTTTCAGCGTTAGTGCTTGACGCTGGTCACGTGCTCGCGGAGCAAGTCGCGTCCAAAGTCGCCGTTGAAGTCGCGCCACACCGAGTGCACGTGGTTGCCGTTGCCCTGTGTGTTGTCGAATTCGATCAGGAACGTCGGGCCCTGCACGCGGTAGTAGTGCTTCTTGCCGCGCTCGAACTCACCGGCCCACGCGAAGCTGATGTTGTCGAGGCCGCCCTTCTTGAGCGCCGCCATCCGATCGGCAGCGATGTCAGGCGCCATCACCGAGGTGAAGGCATCGACGATGCGCATGAGCATCTCACGCTGCTTCGGCTGCAGCTCGGTCGCCGGAACGCCCGCCGGCTCAAGTGGCTTCACAGCTGGCGTGTTGCGCGTCACGATATCGTTCGGGGCGGTGGTGTTGAAGACCGCTTTCGCGCGCTGCGCCTCGGTCAGCGACATCAGGAGCTCGCGACCCGGATCTTCCTCGTATCCCAGAACGCGCAGCCCTTTCTTCGGGCCGTCCATCACTTCAGCAGGATTCGATCCGAAGAAGTGCGGCGCCGTCGCCACCATGCTGCCATTCACGATCGTGAAATTGAGCGACACATGGTGGCCTTCCACCTTCCAACCCCAGGTGCCCTTGGCGCTCGGCGTGCCGAACACCCACACGAAGTACTTCAGCGGATTGCGCTCGAGCTTCGGCGGGTTGGACCCGGGAGGATTCTCAATCGCATTCAGGATGCCCTCGAGCTCCATGATGGCCGCGGTTGTCGCGTAGCCTTTCTGGCTGAGGCCGGCTTTCAAGAGGTTGTGCGCGGCCTCGCGCTGCGGCGGGGTCATCTTCTCGATGGTGAGGCCGACGCGCGGATGCATCTCGGTCGGCACGAACCCGAAGCGCTCGCGTTCGGCGACGTTGTCGAAAGCAAACGCCGCGACCTGCTTCTGTTCGGGCGTCAGCGACGAGAGAAATGTACTGGCGGCGTTCGCCATGTTCGCGGGCGAGCGGTCGGCGGCGTACGTGGCGGCGAAGTACGCCAGCACACAGCCAAGCCACAGAGTAAAACGAGCTGAGCGGATTGCACGCATGGGAGAATCCTTTCGGTTGGTGCCGGGACGAGTATCATAGCCCCACCGTTCATGACACGGAACCTCTTTGTTTTCGCGATGCTGCTGGTCGTCGGGCTTCCGTCCGGACGGACCGCGGCGCAGGAGCCCCGCGTGCCCTTTGTCTATGTGTCGGGCTATCGTCCAGAAATCACGATCTTCCGGCTCGATACGGCGAGCGGGAAGCTGGTGCCGGCCGGACGTGCTACGAACGTTGGACAGGATCCTTCGTTCCTGGCGTTCGATCCGGCGGCACAATTTCTGTTCTCGGCGAACGAGACCGATCCGGGACGCGTGCGATCGTTTGCGATCGATCAGGCGACCGGCGCGCTGACGCCGATCAACGACGTGCCGTCGGCCGGCAGCATCACCGCGCATCTCTCGACCGACCGCACGGGCCGCTGGCTGCTGGTCGCCAACTATGGCGGCGATCTGATCAATCACAGTGTGCTGAAGCAGGGCACGATCGCCTCGATGCCGATTGGCGCCGACGGCCGGCTTGGCGCGGCCGTCGACACGCGCGAGTTCGGCATCGGCACGATGGCGCATCAGATTCGGTCGGACCCAGGCAACCGCTTCGTGTACGTGCCGCTCAAGGGTGGCCCGGCCGTGGCGCAGCTTGTCTTCGACCCCGCGTCCGGACGGATGAAACCGAACATGCCGCCCCAGGTCGCGGCCGCCGCGGACGCTGGACCACGTCATCTCGACTTCCATCCAAACGGCCGGTTCGCGTACGTCATCAACGAGCTCGATATGACGATGACCGCGTACACCTATGACGCGAAGGCCGGGCTGCTGCGCGAGCTGCAGATTCTGCCGACGCTGCCCGCCGCGGCCGACAAAGTGGGCGCATCGGGCGCCGACGTCCACGTGCATCGATCCGGCAGATTTCTCTACGGCTCGAACCGCGGTCACGACAGCATCGTCATCTATCGTCTCGGTGACGATGGGCGCATGACGCTCGTCGGCCACGAGTCGCGCGACATCAAGCGTCCGCGCAATTTCACGATCGATCCCACGGGCACGCTGATGCTGGTCGCGAATCAGGATGCGGCGAACGTGGCGATCTTCCGCATCGATCAGAACAAAGGCACGCTCGCGCCGGTCGGTCCACCGACGCCGGCTGGGGCAAATCCCTCATTTGTGGGCGTAGTAATGCTCGCAGGGAAGTAGGGTCGCGTAGGGATCGTGGGTCGCGTAGGTCGCGTAGGGGAGGTTCGAATGCGAATCGCGTTGTTGCTTTTGCTGCTCATTTCAACAGTCGTCTCCGCGCAGGAGGCGCCGCGCGTGCTGTTCTATCCGAAGCCGCTCGTTGGCGAATATCAGCCGCCGATGAAGCGGATTACCCGCTTCGAAGATGTGAAGGCGAAGCACAAGGGCCAGGCGACGTGGCGGGAGCCTGTTATCGACGACCGCAACTCGGTCTCGTTCCTCGTGCAGGAGCCGGTCGGCACGAAGCACGAGCGGCGGATGTATCCGGATTCGGCCATCTGGTTCGCCGTGCTCGAAGGCGAGGTTCGCTTCGAAGTCGAAAAGGCCGATCGCACCTTCGAGATCATCAACGCCACCAAAGGGTCGTACGTGTTCGTTCCCGAGCGGCTTCTGCATTCGCTCGAGGTCGTCGGGCCGGCGCCCGCCATCCGTTACGAAGTGACGCTCGGCCCCGCGTCGACGCCGGTGTTCGAGAAGAAGCCCGAGACGACTCCGAAAGGGGTCGAGTACGTGCCGGTCACGATGAGCACGGGGCCGAATCCTCTCGACGTGTACAACGAGGGCAACGGCGGCAAGCCGTGGCCGTACCACGTGAACGTGTACGAGCTCTCGAAGCGCAACGCGACGAAGAAAAATTTCACGCAGGAAGCGATACGCGCCAACCGCGCGCGGGGCAACTTCATCTGCGGCTATCGGCCGGCGACGTTCCCGACCGAGACGGGCAATCGCGGACATCTGCACACCGACACGGCGGAAGCCTGGCTCGTCATGCTGGGTGAGCTGCGCTGGGTATTCGAAGGCGACGAGAAGAACGCGGTCATCGCGCGGCAGGGCGACATCGTGTACGCCGTGCCCGGCACGTTTCACTCGCCGCAGTTCTGGGGCAAGGAAGGGTTGAACTGCCGCCTCACGAACAGCACGATGCCGTCGCTGAATCATGTGTACGACGCACCCAAATAAAGCCAGGGATTAGGGATTAGTACGTAGGCCGGGTCTTGTTGTTTAGACCCGGCCATCGCCGGTGGCACAGGGCTTCAGCCCTGTCTTGCGCTCATCTCCTCGAGTTGCTTCTGAATCATCGTCGGCCTCGCTTTGACCTCAGTCACGTCGTCGTCTGTTTCTTCGACTGCAGGTGACAGGAGCCACGACGCAACACGCTCGGCGTCCCGGCGACTCGGCGTTGAAGATCTTGCCCTCGGAAGGGTTGGCGCCGATATATCGACCGTGCGCTCTCTTTGCATCTTCGCGCTCGCGCTGGCGCCGCTGACATTCGCCCTTGCACAAACGCCGGCCAACGCGCCTGTGCACGCCGATGCACAAGCGGAATGGCAGAAAGCCGGCATCGAGGCTGTCGAGGCGGCACAGTGGATCGCTGCCGGAATTCCGTTTGCGCAGTGGGCGCGCCAGTGGAAAGGTGAGCGCTTCACTCCCGCCGAAGCGCGCGCCTGGGTCAAGACCGTCAACGTCTACACCGCGCGCAATTTTCGCGACCAGGGATTTACCGCGGCGCAGGCCCTTCAATGGATTGAGCATGGCGTGGGCGGCTCGCTGCGCGCGACAGAGTTTCGCGACCGCGGATTCTCGCCCGCCGATGCCGGCGAATGGTGGCGCCTGAAGTTTTTTCCGGAGGACGCCGCTGAGTGGAGACAGGCCGGCTTCAGCGCCGTGGATGCGCTGGCGTGGAGATACGGCGAGAAGGCGTATCGGTCCAGACCCCTCTATTCGGCCGACTGGGCGGCGCAGTGGCGCAACAGCGGCTTCACGCTCGACGAGGCGAGACGGGCTGCTGTGTACGACGTGAACATCGCGGACGCCATCGGGTGGAAAGCGGCGGGTTTCGGTTTCGATGAGGGGATGCAATGGCGCGACGCGGGATTCACGGCCGCTGCAGCCGCGCGCGAACAGAAGTTGGGGCGCAGCGCCGTCGATGCCGAGGAACGTGCGAGCGGCAATCCTGCGACGACGGCCGACGTGATTCGTTCGTTCCGCAGCGACATCGTGCTGAGGTCCGACGCGACCGTCGATGTCACAGAGACCATCGAGTTCGTCAATCGGCCGGGAGGAGCGATCGAGCGGTGCTTCGCACGGGTGTTCCCTTCGTCGGGCGGGCTGCGTCGACGCGATGCGTCGGCTGTCCGGGCATGGCCGACGTACCGGATCACCGCTCTGCTGCACAACGGCGTTCCAGCCACGCACACCACCGACCACGATGCCGATGGCAACGTTTCCGTCTGTGTCGGCCCTGAAGCGCGCGCGCTCGAACTGGGGGCACACACGATCGTCATCGCGTTCACCACTGACGATCGCCTGATCGCCCATGAGGACCACGATCAGTTCTCGTTCGGGCTGAAAGACTCCTCGATGAAGGTGCCGGTCTATCAGGCAACAGCCACGATTCGATTGCCGCGCGGTGCCAACACCGTGAGCACCGATGGCTTCGCTGGGCCGACCGGCCGCAAATATTTCTCCGCGACTGTTGACGAAACGCCTGGGGGTGACGTGATCACCTACCGCGCCCTGCGGCCCTTGACGGCCGACATGGCGTTCGACGCGATCGTCAGCCTGCCGAAGGACGTTGCGCGGCCTGGACTGCTGCAGCGCGTTCGGCGCTTCGATCGCGCGGAAGGGCGCATTCTCTCGAGCCTCGCCTTCTTTGCCGGCGGCCTCGCGGCCGCGTTCGTGTATTTCGTGCTGGCCTGGCATCGCGTCGGTCGAGATCCAACGCAGGGTCCGATTGTGCAGGTGTATCAGCCACCCGTCGACGTCAGCCCAGCGCTGATGCGGCACCTCGTGGGACCGCGCCGGGTAGACGGGAAGAGCGTCGTGGCCACGCTGATTCGGCTGGCGCAGTCGGGGTCGATCCACATTCGCGAGCAAGACGGGCGTTATCGGCTCGCCAAACGCGCCGCTGATCCTCGAGGCTGCTCTGCACACGAGGAGGAATTCCTGCAGCGGCTGTTCGACGGCGCGAATGAATTGAACGTAGGCACCGCGGACGCCCGCCGCCGGTTGCGCGCGGCACGCGGGGCGTTGGCCAAGGCGCTGCGGATCGAGCGAGCCACGTACATCGTGGCCAATCGCCGATATCTCTGGCCCGGCGTGGTGCTGTCGATGGCCGGCATCGTGCTCGCCGTGGCTGTGGCCGACCCTGTGCGCGGCGATGCCGGACCCTGGCATGTCCTCTTCATGCTGGCCGTTGCGATCGGCATGACGCTGCTGTTCTGGCCGCTGTTGAAGGCGCCGACGCCTGCCGCCCGCAGGCTCTTCGACGAGATTCATGGCTTCAAACGCTTTCTCGACGTCTCGTACCGAGAAGGCATTGCCGCGCATCTCGCGTACGCCGTTGCGTTCGACGTCGACTACGAACGGGTGTCGATTCTCGATCCCGAGATCGATTGGTACACGGGCAGCTCGGGCGGCTTCAGCCCACGCGATCTCATGGCATCACTGCGCACGTTGATGCCGCGCAGGGTCGACGCATGAGAGCCAGGCTGGCGTTCGCGCTGGCGGCGCTGGTGTGTATCGCCGGCCCGATGTTCCTGGTGCGTGTGGTCCAGCACGCGCGAATCGCGCAGTGGCAGGACCGGGGATTTGCTCAGACCGATCCCCCGCTCTGGTGGAGTCACGGCGTATCCACGCTGCCGGAGGCGTTGCAATGGCGGGCGAACGGATTCGAGCCCGGCGCGGCCGGCGCCTGGCGACAGATGCGATTCGCGCCAATCGACGCCAAAGAATGGACGCAGGCGGGATTCGTACCGCTGACCGCGGCCGAGTGGCGGCGCGAGGCGTTCGATGCGCTGTCGGCGGCCGGATGGATCGCGGCCGGCTTCAGCGTGGGCGAGGCGGCTTCATGGCGAAAGCGCTCGTTTACTGCAGCGGAGGCGAGGGCGTGGCGCGAGAAGGGGCACGGGCCGATCGAGGCCGCCGAACAGCGGACGCGAACAGGAGCGCCGCGATGAGGGCCAGGGTGAGCGGCGTGCCGAGCCGTTTCGCGCGAATCGTATTCGTGGCGTGCGCGGTGATTTCGTTCGGGCTGCCGTACTTCGTCGTCAGCGCCGTCTCCGCCCATCGAGACCGCCAGTGGCAGGGCAGCGGGCTGAGCGTGTACGAGATCGAAGAGTGGCGCGAGAACGGCTTCACCGATCCCATCGATGCCATCCAGTGGCGCAATGCCCGCTTCCATGCTCCCGGCGCGCACATCTGGAGAGATGAGGGCTGGCGCGACGGCGCCGAGGCGGCCCGGTGGAGAGACGCCGGCTTCGGCGCTCACGAGGCCAGGCGCCTGAGTCGGAGCGGCATGACGGCCGCAGAGGCCGCGTCCGCGGAAGGCAGACGCAAATGAGGCACACATGAGCCCGGAAGCGATTGCAGGCACGGTCGGCGCCGCGGTCTTCATCATCGTGGTCATCACGATCTACAACAGGCTCGTACGCCTGAGGTACGCGGTTCGCTCGTCGTGGTCCGACATCGATGTGCACTTGCGGAAGCGGTACGAGCTGGTGCCGAATCTCGTGGAGACCGTGCAGGGCTATACCACGCATGAGCGCGAGACGCTGACGCGAGTGACCGAGATGCGGTCGGCGGCGATGCGGGCGCGCACGCCATCTGCGAAGGCGCAGGCCGAGGGGCTGTTCACCGAGACGCTTCGTTCGCTGCTCGTGCTCGTCGAGGCCTATCCGGGCCTGAAGGCCGACGCGCACTTTCACGATCTCATGAAGCAGCTCCGAGAGCTCGAGGATGCCATCGAATTTGCGCGGCGGTATTACAACGCCAACGTTCGCGACTACAACATCGCGATCGGCGTCTTTCCGTCGAATATCGTGGCCGGCACGTTCGGGTTTGCCGAGGAAGAGTTCTTCGCGCTCAGCGCCGGCGCGAAAGAGCGGGAGGCGGTGAGAGTTGCCTTCCGCTAGATCCCGACTGGGGAACCCAAATCGCATGCGACAGGGCTAAAGCCCCGTGCCACCCGCCTTCGCGCCGCAATGCACATCGCTTCGGGGAGGCAAGCCGCATCCAGCGACTGTCGACTTGCGACTATCGACTTGCGACTATCGACTTCCTAATCGCCACTCCCTAATCCCCAAGCTCTTCTACACCGCGTCGGACAGCGACGTGAAGTTGAAGTCGCGGATGCGCACCGCGGGCATGTGACGGCCGGCGGTAACGGGCTCGGAGCGGCCGATGTCTTCCAGCCGGTTCAGCATCAGCAGCGGGCTTTCGTTCCACCGCAGATTCTTCAGCGGCCGCATGACCTTGCCCTTTTCGATGAGGAACGCGCCGTCGCGGGTGAGGCCGGTGTAGAGCACGGTCCGCGGATCGAGCGAGCGAATGTAAAAAAAGTGTGTGACGAGGACGCCGTGTTCGCAGCCGGCGATCAGCTCGTCCGTGGTTTTCGAGCCGCCGGTCATCTTCAGTCCGCCGGCGAGCACGTTCGAGCCGCCGTCGTAGACGCTTGTGCCCGTCGGCGGTACCTTCTGCTGTTGTGCCCAGAAACGGGTGTACGAGAGATTCCTCAGTATTCCTTTCTCAATCCAGACGATGCGCCTGAGCGGAAAGCCCTCGATATCGAACGGCATCGCCAGCAAATCGGGATCGGCCGGATCGGAGTGGAGCGTTACCCGCTCGTCCATCACTTTCTCGCCGATGCGCGTGCCGCCGCCAGCCTTCGAAAATGCGCTGCGCCCTTCGTCGGCCGCGCGGGCGTTCAGCGAGCCGGAGAGGAGCGGCACGAGATCGTTGACCGCCTGCGGCTCGAGCACAGCCGTCATCGGCCGCGCCTCGATCGGCTGCGGGTTGCGGCTGGCTTCGGCTTTGCGCGCGGCCGCGCGGCCGATGGCCGCAGGATCGATCTTTCCCCAGTCGCGCGATCCGGCGCTGGCCCAGCCGCTGCCCGTGCCGTCAGGCGTCCGCGCCGTCATCGAGAAATCGGCGTCAGTCGTCCGGTGAAACGCGAACAGCCCGTTGCTTGTCGCGACAGCGACAGCGATGGCGTGCACGTCGAGAAAGCCGGCTGAAAAAATCTGGCCCCCACCCGTCCCGTCGATGGTGCGGCGCACCGCGCCGGCGCGCGCCGCTGGCGTCAGATTCGCGGTGTCTTCGAGATAGGCGTTCACGGCCGCGTGGTTTTGCGGCCCCAGTTCCGGCATCAGCTCGGGATCGTCCGGCGACAAGCGGGCCAGCTGCGCGGCGAGGTCGACCGTGCGCCGCAGGCTCGCGTCTTCGAGCACGTTGGTGGACGCAGAAGCGCGGCGCCGTCCGATCGTGACCGTGACATCGACGATGACGTCGGTGATGCCGCCGGACGTCGTGATGCTCGCATCGGCGAAGCGGGTGTTGCCGCTCCACGTGCTGGTGATGTTGACCCGTGTCTGATCGGCGCTCCTGCTGAGCGCGAGGACGCGATCGGCGAGCGCTTTCGCTTCTTCGCGCGTCATGATTTCTGTGCCGTGTTGAGGATGGTGACGTTCCGGAAGCGGCACGGCGGGCAGCCGTGGCTCACGGAGCTCGACTGGCTCGGCTCGCCTTTGCCGTCGTTGAACGATCCGCCCAGCCAGTACGACGATGTGCCGCCCATCATGTCCAGCGAGTTCCAGAAGACCGGAGTGTTGCTCTGATAGGCGACGTCGCGGAGCATGCCGACGATCTTGCCGTTGCGCACCTCGTGGTACGACTGACCCGAGAACTGGAAGTTGTACCGCTGATTGTCGATCGACCACGATCCGCGGTTCTTGATCACGATACCGCGGTCGGTCGCAGAGACAATATCATCGAGCGTGATGTCACGCTCGCCCGGCAGCAGCGAGATGTTCGGCATCCGCTGGAACTGCACCGCGTTCCACGACTCCGCGAACGAGCATCCATGCGACCGCTGCACCCCGGTGAGATGTTGAATCCACTTCGCCTGCTCGCGCGTGGTCTGGTAGTCCTTGAAGATGCCCTTGTCGATAATCAGCCACTGGTCTGCGGGCACCCCCTCGTCGTCCCAGGCGACGCGCGCGAGCGAGCCCACCTGCGTGCGATCGGCCTGCACGTTCATGAACTCCGGGCCGTATTTCAGCGTACCGATCGTTTTCTCCGGCGGCGCCACAAAGCTGGTGCCGGCGTAGTTCGCTTCCTGGCCGACCGCCCGATCGAGCTCCGTCGGATGCCCGATCGACTCATGAATCGTCAGCCACAGGTTCGTCGGATCGAGAATCAAATCGTATTGGCCGGCCTCGACGCTTTTGGCCGAGAGCTTCTCGGCGGCGATGGATGCCCAGCGCTCGGCATTACCACGCAGGTTGAGCGATTCGATGTATTCCCAGCCCTGGCCGCGGGGCGCGAGCTCCTCGTCGTAGCTTTGAAAGTCGCCGGTGGCGATCGCGGTGGCGCTGAAGTACGGCCCGACACGGATGAACGTCTGCGTCACGTTGGTGCCTTCCGACGTGACGAGTGTTTTCACCTCGCGCAGCAGCTGAAATCCCGAGCTGACGAAACGAACGTTCTTCACGCGAAGGGCAGCCTCGTTCGCGCCGAGCAGCAGGGCGATCTTCTCTTCGAGTGGCACGTCGATCGGGTCGCGCTGCACCGGCGTGATCCAGGTGCCCGTGACGGGCGCCGCCGGCGCGAGCTCGACCGGACGCCGCTGCACGGTACGCGCGGCGCGCGACAGCGTGATGGCTTCGCTCGCGGCGGTCTGAACGCCGGTGCGGCTCATCGCGCTCGTGGCCGCGAACCCCCAGCACCCGTCGACGAGCGTGCGGATGCCGAGCCCGTACGACTCTTCGTCGGTGACCGACGCGACCTGACGCTCGCGTGTCTGAATAATCTGACGACGATAGCGTCCGACGCGCACATCCGCATACGACGCGCCGCTGCCGCGCGCAATGTTGAGGGCCTCGTTCGCCAGCTCGAGGACGAGCGGATCGGCCGACGGCGCCGCCAGCGTCTGCGCGGCCGGCTGCATCTGCAGATGGCCGCTTGCGAGGGCCGCTGCGGTGGCTGCTGTCGTCTTGATGAACTCACGCCGGTTGGCCCTCGTCATTGGCAGATCCTACAACAGGGCTATTTCGAAAAAATCAGGATGTGCTGGCGGGGCAGGCGGTCGTCGACCTTCGAGAGGGCAAACCCCTCGGCTTCGAGCTCCATCTTCGCCTCGACGACCGACATCTTGTGCTCAAACCGGATGGGCACGCCGGGGTCCTCTTTTCTGTACTCCAGCAGCACAAGCCGCCCGCCGGGTTTCAGCGCCGCGTGAATCGCGCGCAGCATGTTCTGCGGCTCGGAGAACTCGTGGTACACGTCGACCATCAGCGCGAGGTCGACAGACGCGGCCTGTAACTTCGGATCGTCGATCGCGCCTTGCACGAGCGTGACGTTCCGCACGTTCTCGCGAGCGAGGCGCGCCGCGAGCATCTTCAGCATCTCGGGTTGAAGGTCGTTCGCATACACGCGCCCTTTCGCGCCCGCGCGCGCCGCAAGCCGAACGGTGAAATAACCTGATCCCGCGCCGATGTCTGCGAGCGTCAATCCTGTCAGCGGCCCAAGCGCGTCGAGCGCGTTGTCTGGTTGCTCTTCATCCGCACGTTCCGACCGCTCGAGCCACTCCGCCCCCTGCCAGCCCATGACGTTCGCAAAGCGCCGGCCGGAAATCGGATGGACGCCGGGCGCGGCGACCGTCTGCGCGTAAATTGATGCTGATGCGACCAGCACGAGTAGAAGCGCCGTCGCCTTATGCATCGAGCATCTCCATCTCTTCGCGCAGAAGGCGTGCATCTTCGCGGATTGTTGCACATTGTTGATCACGGTCCGGCTGAAGCCGGACACTATTGACGATGCGCGACTGAAGTCGCGCCCGACGGACGCGCGTCAGCGGCCGGGAGCACCGGTGCAGCAAACTGTAGAAGGCGGCGTGTTTTGCCACGCCGAGCTTCGTGTTTGCAGCACCGGTGCTTCCGGGCGATGACGGGCAGGCAGGGCTCAAGCCCTGCGCTACCGTGATCACGGTCCGGCTGTTACCATGGCGGCATCCGTGGGCAGGAGTGCGCTGAGAGCGGTTGTATTGGTTCTGGTGTGTCTGGGTGGCACGTGCGTCTCTGCTGACGCGCATCCTGTTCCCTTCAGCTACATCGATGCGCGCGTCGAGGCGGGCAGGGTCGAGTTGACGGTCGTCGTTCACACCTTCGACGTCGCAAACGATCTGAACATTCAACCGCCGGAAACACTCCTCGGGCGCGAGACGCTCAGCACGCAGGGCGGTGCGATCGCCAGACTTGTTCAGAGTCGGCTCACGCTTGCCGCCGACGGCGAGGCCCTTCGCAACGCCACGTGGTCGGCGCCCGAAGGTGTGCCCGATCGCCAGTCGATGCGCCTCCATGCGACCTACATGCTGCCGCGGCCGGCTGGGCGGCTCGACGTCGCCACGCTCATGTTTCCGTACGACCCGCAGCACAAGACATTCTTGAACGTGTACGAAAACGGGGCCGTCGCGGCTCAGGCGATTCTCGACAAGGATCGGACCGCGTTCGAGTATTTCACCGGCACGCGGCAGGGAGTCCGCGCGGTGCTGCAGCGGTTCGTGCCCGCGGGTGTGCACCACATCCTCATAGGCGCGGACCATCTGCTGTTCCTCGTCGGCCTTCTGCTGCTGGGCGGCACGCTGAAGCAGTTGCTGCTCGTCGTCACTGCGTTTACCATAGCGCACAGCCTTACGTTGTCTCTGGCCGCGCTCGGGATGGTGATACCCCCCGCGAACGCCATCGAGCCGGCTATCGCGCTCAGCATCGTGTACGTGGGTGCGGACAATCTGCTCGTCAGCGCCGGCGGGCGAGACATGCGCGCGTGGATTGCGTGTGCGTTCGGCCTGATTCACGGGTTCGGCTTCGCGAACGTGCTTCGCGAGATGGATCTGCCCAGCCGCGCGCTCGGCTGGACGCTGTTGGCGTTCAACGTCGGCGTCGAGATTGGTCAGCTTGTGTTCGTCGTGCTCGTCGCGTCGCTGCTCATCTGGATTCGATCGCGCAGCGAGACCGCCGCGCGGCGGCTCGTGTTGGCCGGCTCCATCTTCGTCATGGTCGCCGGCGCATTCTGGTTCGTGGAACGGATCTTTTTTCCTGGAGGGCTGGTATGAAACGCATCGTAGTGCTCACGGCTTTGATCGCCGCCGGCGCCGTCTCGTATGGCATCGCGCAGCAGGGCGGACAGAAGCCCATGGTCGTCGAGGTGCAGAAGCTCAAAGATAACCTGTTCGTGCTGACGGGCGGCGGCGGCAACACGACCGTGTTCGTGCAGTCGAACGGCATCACCGTCGTCGACACCAAGAACCCGGGGTGGGGCGCGCCGATTCTGGCGAAGATCCGGGAGCTGAGCCCGAAGCCGGTCACAACCATCATCAATACCCACTCGCACGGCGACCACGTGAGCGGCAATGTGGAATTTCCGGCGACCGTGGATATCGTCGTGCACGACAACACCGCGGCGAACATGAAGGAGATGATGTCGCCGCCGGGCATGGGGAAGCCGGGCGCAAACAGGCCCACGATCTTCGAGCAGAACCAGGGCAAGGGGCTGCCGAAGCGGACGTTCAAAGACCGCTTGACGCTGTTCACCGGCCCTGACCAGGTCGACCTCTATTACTTCGGCCGCGGCCACACGAACGGCGACGCATGGGTGCTGTTCCCGGCCAACCGTGTTGTCACGGCGGGCGACATTGTGCCCGGCAAGCGCGTTCCGATCGTCGATTCGAACAACAGCGGCAGTGGCGTGGAATACGGTGATTCCGTCGCGAAGGCGCACAGCACTCTGAGCAAGCTGGCGGACACGTTTGTCACCGGACACGCGTTGACGATGACCGGTCCCGAAGTGATGGAGTACGCGACGTTCATGCGCGAGTTCGCAGCGGCGGCACGCGCCGCAAAGAAGGCGGGCACGACCGTCGATGCCTTCGCGAAGAGCTACACGATTCCCGCGAAGTTCCAGGGTTACACCCCAGCCCAGGAGGGGAGCGTCCGCTCGGCCGCGCAGGCGATCTACGACGAAATCAAATGACCCCATCCCTGACTGGGGATTTGGGATTGGGGATTAGGGATTAGCACTGAGCCGGGATTCGCGTCGCGGATCCCGGCTTTTTGTTTGACGGATCACGGTCCGGCTGAAGCCGGACCCTACCGATATGCGCGACTGAAGTCGCGCCCTACCGACTCCTGGACTCCTGGACTCTTCCCGACTCTTCCGACTCTTACGCTTTGCGCTCTTCGAGGTAGGTGTACCCGTGGAGCCCGTCTTCGAAGAACTGGACCAGGCGGCCCGATTCTTCGTAGTCGATGCGGCCGTCGCGGACGGCGGTTTCGACGTCGACCCGCAGCTTGCTGATGAGGGCGTCGCCGTCGAACTGCACGTAGGACAGCACCTCGCGGACCGTGTCGCCTTTGATGACCGCGTCGAGCACGACGCGGTTGTCGGCGTCGAGGCTCACGTGCACCGCGTGCGTGTCGCCGTAGAGGTTGTGCAGGTCGCCGAGAATTTCCTGATACGCGCCGACGAGGAAGATGCCCAGGTAGTACGGGGAGCCGTTCAACGCGTGCAGCGGCAGCGTGCGCCGCACATCGCGGCGATCGATGAACTGATCGACCTTGCCGTCCGAGTCGCACGTGATGTCACCGAGCACGGCGTGCCGCGTCGGCTGCTCGTCCAGCCGGTGGATCGGCATGA
>CAYHHH010000013.1:0-8115 GCA_964356125.1 uncultured Bifidobacteriaceae bacterium
GAGCGGCAGGCAAAAATTGACGGCAAATACGTCGACGAAGTCGTGATTGAGAAGCTATTCCCCTGACGACTGTTGACTGAGACCGCCGACTGTCGACTGTCGACTGTCGACTTTCGACTTTCGACTTTCGACTTTCGACTACAATGCCCTCGATGTTGTGGTGGCACTGGTTCGTCATCGGCCTCATCCTGGTCGCCCTCGAGATGGCGGCGTCGGGCGGGTTCTACGTCATCTTCTTCGGCATCGCCGCGCTCGCCATCGCGGGCCTTCATGTCCTCGATTGGGCGGGGCCCGTGTGGTTCCAGCTGGTGCTCTTTTCAACCCTTTCCATCGTGTCACTGCTCGTCTTCCGGAGCCCGCTGATGAAGTGGATGCAGCTCGATGGGCCGGGCAAGGACGTCGACTCGCTCGTCGGAGACGTCGCGCTGCCGCTCGAAGACATTCCGGCGGGCGCCATCGGGCGCGCCGAGCTGCGCGGCGCGGTGTGGTCGGCGCGGAACACGGACACCGCGACGATCGCGCGCGGCGAGCGGTGCAAAGTGGTCGACGTCGATCGTCTGACGATTTTTCTCAAACCAGAAAGAGAGCGCTCATGACGGGTGGCATTCTCGCATTACTGATCCTCACGTTCCTCGTGCTCATCGTCGTTGCGAAGACGGCGGTCGTCGTGCCGCAGCAAAGCGCGTACGTCGTCGAGCGCCTCGGCCGCTTTCACGGCATTCTCAACGCGGGGTTTCACGTGCTGCTGCCCTTCGTCGATGTGATCCGTTACCGGCATTCGTTGAAGGAGATCGCACTCGACATTGCGGCGCAGGTCTGCATCACGCGCGACAACGTGCAGGTCGGCGTCGACGGCGTGCTGTATCTCAAGGTGCTGAATCCGGAGCGGGCGTCCTACGGCATCACGGACTATCTCTTCGCCATTACCCAGCTTGCACAGACGACGCTGAGAAGCGAAGTCGGCAAGATCGATCTGGACAGAACGTTCGAGGAGCGCACCAACATCAACACGCAGGTCGTCAGCGAGCTCGACAAGGCGTCCGAGTCGTGGGGCGTCAAGGTGCTGCGCTACGAGATCAAGAACATCACGCCCCCCTCCGACATTCTCGCGGCGATGGAGAAGCAGATGCGCGCCGAGCGCGAGAAGCGCGCGGTCATCCTCACGTCCGAAGGCACGCGCGACGCGGCCATCAACACCGCGGAAGGCATGAAGCAGGAAGTGATCAAGCAGTCCGAGGCGCGCAAGTTGCAGCAGATCAACGAAGCGGAAGGGCAGGCTTCGGCGATCACGTCGGTGGCGACCGCGACCGCGGCGGGCATCCGCAGCGTCGCTGAAGCGATCAAGCTGCCGGGCGGACAGGAAGCCGTGCAGTTGCGCGTCGCCGAGCAGTACATCGGCCAGTTCGGCGAGCTCGCGAAAAAGAGCAACACGATCGTGCTGCCAGCCAACGTGGCAGATGTCGGATCGATGATCGCGATGGCGATGAAGTTCGTGGCGAAACCCCAATAGGACCGATCATGGCGAACGAACGCACAATTCTGATTACAGGGGCCACCGGCAAGCAGGGGGGCGCGACGGCGCGCGAGCTGGCGGGTCAAGGATTCGCGCTGCGCGCGATGACGCGGCATCCCGACAGCGATGCGGCGAAAGCGGTGGCATCTGCGACGGGAGCAGAGCTGGTGCAGGGCGATCTGGACGACCCCGCGTCGCTGAAGAGCGCGTTGAAGGGCGCGTGGGGCGTTTTCGGCGTGCAGAACACGTGGGAAGCGGGCGTTGAGCGCGAAGAGGAACAGGGTAAGCGCCTGGCGAGCCTCGCGCGTGAGGCCGGCGTCCAGCATTACGTGTACTCGTCGGTGGGATCGGCGCACCGCAAGACGGGCATCCCGCATTTCGACAACAAGTACCGTGTCGAAGACACGATCCGCGCGGCGGGCTTCCCGTCGTACGCGATCTTCCGGCCGGTCTTCTTCATGGAGAACCTCACATCACCCTGGTTTCTGAACGGCGACACCATTCATGCCGCGATGCGGCCCGACCTGAAACTGCAGATGATTTCCGTCGGCGACATCGGCAAGTACGTGGCACGCGGCTTCACCAGTGCCGGCACGCTGAACCGCCGCGAAATCGATCTCGCGGCCGATGAAGCGACGATGCTCGATGTCGCGATGGCGTTGAGCCGAGGACTCGGTCGCACTATTTCATTCGTGCAGATACCGATCTCCGAGGTCCGCAAGAACAACGAAGACTTCGCGACGATGCTCGAGTGGTTCGACCGTGTCGGGTACGACGTCGACATCCCGTCGCTCGAGCGGGAGTTCGGCATCAAGGGCACGAGGCTCACGGACTGGGCGGCGGGGCAGAAACAGTAAGTCGAAAGTCCAAGGTCCAAAGTCCAAAGTCGAAAGTCGATGAGTCCAGAGGTGGCGCAGCTGGTCGCGATCATCGACCAGGCCTACAACAAAACATCCTGGCATGGGACCAACCTTCGCGGGTCGCTGCGGCGCGTGACGCCGGCGCAGGCGGCGTGGAGGCCGGCGCGTGGCCGTCACAACATCTGGGAAATTGCCGTGCACGCGGCCTACTGGAAGTACGCCGCGGCGCGCCGATTCACGGGCGGCTCGCGCGGATCGTTTCCCCTGAAAGGGTCGAACTGGTTCCAACGGCCAGCTGTACCAGGCGCATCGATGGACAAGGCCTGGAAAATCGATCTGGCGCTGCTCGACGACATGCACAACGCCCTGCGCGCGGCGGTCGTGCGGCTTTCGGCGAAGGACCTTTCCCGCACCCCGCCCGGAAAGAAAGTCAGCAACTTCGCGCTGCTCTCAGGCGTGGCCGCCCACGATCTCTACCACGCCGGACAGATACAAATACTGAAGCGCCTCGCTCGCGTGTAGGGCTCAACTCCTCGCGTGTAGGGCTCAACTCCTCGTGTGTAGGGCTCAACTCCTCGTGTGTAGGGCTCAACTTAAGTTGAGCACTACCTGAGGGGTTTAACGGTAAACTAGGCCCGTTTCACCCATCATTCAGCTCTTCAAGGGGACATCCATGATCACACGTATTTCGACGGCGATCTTCGTTCTGTTGATGGCGGCGGCGTCCGTGAACTTCGCGCAGCAACCGCCGGCGACGCCCGCGGGACAGGGGCAGGGCGGCGGCAGGGGCGGGCGCGGCGGCGGTGCGGCGCAACCGGCGCCGGTGCCGTCGGTGTCGAAGCGCCCGAACGGCGGCGGGCTCGCGACTATTCGCATGGGCGCTCAAGATAACAACATGTGGTTCGGCTGGCGCGTCGCCGCGCCGATGGCCGCGTTGAGGGGCATGACCTTCTCGGACGCGCTGACGCGCGCGGATCTCTGGCCGGTCGCCAACGTCGAGGCGTCGAGCACGCAGATCACCAGCTTTGAGGTGCCGAAGCCGCTCGACCAGCGTCTGCAGACAAACGAGCGCGCGGCCGTCGTCTATCGGCTGCGCGAAATCGCTGAGTCGATCGCGGCGTATCGCGTCGACAACATCGGCGCAGACAGCGCGATGCGGCGCCGTGTCTTCGAGTTCGCGAAGTCGATCAACGTGCCGCTCATCATCACCAGCGCCGATACGGCCAACCTTGCCGAAATCGACACACTGGCCGAGGAATTCGACATCAACGTCGCGCTCGAGAGCAAAGGCGAACCGAAAGCCGTGATGGCCGCGCTCGAGGGCCGCGGCACGCGGATGGGTGTAAGCGCGCATCTCGGCGGCTGGGCGCAAGCCGGCGTCAAGGCGGCCGACGGCCTCACCCTGGTGAAAGGGAAGCTGCTGCACGTGACGGCCTCGGATCGCAGCGCGCTGAACGCCCGCGCGCGCGCCGTGGCGCTCGGCGACGGCGCCGCCGGGCTCGGCGACTTCTTCCTCGCCGCCTACAAGGCTGGAGTGAGACCGCTGACGATAACGGTGGAATCAATCGGCACGACCGAAGCCGACATGGTGAAGAGCCTGCAGGCGTTCGAGCGCGTGATGTGGCCGGCGATGTCCGCGCGTGTCGACGACATGCTCAAGACTCCTGCCGGACAGATTCGCGGCGGCGATCGGCTGGCCCCCGAGATGCGCGCGCAGATCGACGCGGCCATTCCGCGCCAGGCGCCCGCGAAGCCGGCGCGCCCGCGCAAGCTGCTCGTCGCCGACATCCAGATGTATTCCGGCCACGACACGATCCCGCACGGCAACTACATGATCGAGCTGATGGCGAAGTATTCCGGTGCGTTCGAAGCGACGTTCAGCAACGATCAAGAGCTGCTGAAGTATCCGAAGATCAAGGAGTTCGACGCGGTGTTCTTCAACAACGTGTGCGGCATGGTGCACAACGATCCTGCCGTGCGCGAGGGGATCCTGCGCTTCGTGCGCGAAGGCGGCGGCCTCGGCGGCAACCACGCGGTGACGTACGCGAACCTGAACTGGCCGGAGTTTGCCGAGATGATGGGCGGCTGGGCCGGCATGCACCGCACCGAGGAGCAGGTGATCAAGATCGACGATCCGGCGAGCCCGCTCATGAAACCGTTCGGAACCGAGCCATTCAAGCACACGGACGAGTTCTACATCTTTCCGCCGTACTCGCCGTACTCGCGCGAGAAGCAGCGCGTGCTGATGAGCATCGACGTGGAGAAGTCGGATCGCGGATTCGGCGGGCGGTTCAGCGAGCTCAGCACGCGGCCCGATCAGGATTACGGCGTGGCGTGGGTGAAGGGCTACGGCAAGGGGCGGACGTACTTCACGCCGCTCGGCCACACGACGATCATGTATACCGACAAGCGATGGACCGGCCATCTGCTGGCGGCGATTCAGTACATGCTGGGCGATCTCGCCGTCGATGAGACGCCAAGCGCGAAGGCGAAACGCACGAACTAGGGATTAGGGATTAGGAGAGCACATGCGAGTTGTATGCGCAGCGGCTGCGATTGGATTGGTGTGTGCGGCATCGGCGCATGCGCAATCGTGGACTCCGCCAGTTGAGACCCAGCGCTGCCCATCGAAATGGGGCGCCGCCGACCAGCGCGGCGCCGGCAATCACATGAAGCCGGACACCGTGCTCCGCGCGACGCGGCTGATTCGCACGGGGGAAGTCTTCGAGCTCGGCCGCGTGCTGAAGTCCGACATGCCGTTCTCGGTCGGCCGCCGTTTCCAGATGGAAACGAAGCGCACGACCATGAACGCAGGCTCGAACAGGCGCGGCAGCAACGAAGAGATCGTCTTCTCCGAGATCGGCCAGGTCGGCGTGCAGTTCGATGGCTTCACGCACCAGACGATCGGCGACAGCCTGTACAACTGCGTAAAGGTCGGAGATGTCGCCACGCGCACGGGCTTCACGAAGCTCGGCATCGAGCATGTCGGATCGCTCATCACGCGCGGCGTGCTGATCGACGTCGCGGCGCTCAAAGGTGTGCCGATGCTGCCCGACACCTATCCCATCACCGTTGCCGATCTCCAGCAGGCGCTTCAGCGGCAGAAGCTGACGCTGCAGCCGGGAGACGCGGTCATCATCAACACCGGCTGGGGACGTCTGTGGGACACGGACGGCGCGCGCTACCTGAAAACGAATCCGGGACTGACGACGGCGGCGGCGGAGTGGCTGGCGAAGCAGGATCCGATGTTGATCGGCACGGACAATGGGCCGGTCGGCGTCACGCCCGATCCCGATCCGAATCTCAGCAACCCGGTTCACCAGATCGCGCTCGTGGTCAACGGCATCCATCTGCTGGAGAACCTGAGGCTCGACGAGCTCGCCGGCAAGCAGGTCTACGAATTCGCGCTCATCGTCCAGCCGCTGAAAATTCAGGGGGGGACTGGATCGACAGTAGCGCCAACGGCAGTGCGGTAGGAACACGAAGACGCGAAGAGCACGAAGAAATTCTCAACACGGAGACACGGGCAGCCGTCGACGTCGTTGGCCGCTTTGCGGCCAACGCGCGAGAACGAAAGAGGGAAAACACAAGAAGTTCGGTGTTCCTGCCCTTCTTGTGTTTTCCCTCTTTCGTTCTCGCGGGCGCGCCTACGGCGCGCGTCGACGGCTGCCACGGAGTCCACTGACGCCGTCCACGGAGAAATACATTTCTCCGTGCGTGTCTCTGTGCCTCCGTGCCTCCGTGTTGAGACACCAAGACTGCGTTAGAGTGCTTGCATCAAATTCTGTGAAAGAGGTTTGAGATGACTGGTCGAAATAGATTCGCGCTTGGGATCGGCATTGTGTTGTCACTCCTCGCGCTTTCGCGAGTGCCCATCGTGCGCGGCCAGTCGGGCCCACGGCTGTATGCGACCTGGTCCCAGCCGGGGGGCAGCATCGAGGGGGCCCAGTATTCGGCGCTCAAGCAGATCAACAAGAGCAACGTCCATCAGCTCGAGCTGCAATGGTTCCATCCGGCGCCGGGACCGGCCGGGCGCTTCGCCTTCAGCCCGCTCGTCGTCGACAACGTGATGTATGTCGTCGGCAAAGACAGCGCGGTGTTTGCGCTGGACGCAGTGACCGGCAAGGAAATTTGGACCTTTGCGACCGAAGGCACGCCGACCAATCGCGGGTTCAACTACTGGGAGAGCGCCGACCGATCGGATCGCCGCATCATCTTCGCGTCGCGTAGCTATCTGCAGCAGCTCGACGCGCGCACGGGCAAGCCGATCGCGAGCTTCGGGGTGAACGGCCTCGTGAACCTGCGCGAGGGGCTCGGACGCACGCCGGTGCCGACCGGCGGCGCGCAGTCGGGATCGCCGGGCCAGGTCTTCGGAAATCTGCTGGTGCTGGGATCGGCCCCCGGTGAAGGGTACAACTCGCCGCCCGGAGACATCCGCGCGTTCGACGTGCTGACCGGCAGACTCGTCTGGACGTTCCACACGATTCCTCGTCCAGGAGAGTTCGGCTACGAGACGTGGCCGCCCGACGCGTGGAAGACCGCCGGCGGCGCAAACACGTGGGCCGAGTTTGCGATCGACGAGACGCGCGGCATCGGATATTTCCCGCTCGGCTCGCCCACGTTCGATCTGTGGGGCGGCGATCGCAAAGGGGACAACCTCTTCGGCAACACGCTGCTCGCCCTCGATCTGCGCACGGGGAAGCGCCTCTGGCATTACCAGCTGCTGCATCACGATCTGTGGGACTACGATCTCGTCACCGGACCGAAGTTGCTGACGGTGAAGCAGAACGGCAAGCCGGTCGACATCGTCGCGCAGGCCACGAAGTTCGGGCTGCTGTATGTGTTCAATCGCGTCACCGGCCAGCCGATCTGGCCGATCGAGGAGCGGCCGGTGCCGCAGAGCGACGTGCCCGGCGAGCAGTCGTCGCCGACGCAGCCGTTTCCGACGAAACCTGCGCCGTTCTCGCGGCTGGCGTTCACCGAGGCCGACGTGAACCCGTACCTCGACGAGGCCGAGCGCGCGCGCATCATCGGCATCCTGCGCAGCGCGCGCAACGAAGGCATCTTCACGCCGCTCAGCATCACGAAGGATCAGATTTCCGTGCCCGGCGAGCTCGGCGGCGCGAACTGGGGCGGCGCTGCCGCCGATCCCGAGACCGGCATGCTGTACGTGCGCTCGGCGGATCAGCCGGCCCTGCACACGCCGCTGCAGCTCGCGGAGCCCAGCGCCGCGATCGACACGATGTCGCCGCAGCCGCGTTATACCGGCCGGCTCGGATCGATGTTCTTCGCCGCCAACGGCATGAACGCGATGAGCCCGCCGTGGGCGCAGATCACCGCGTACGATCTCAATACGGGCGACATCAAGTGGAAGGCGCCGCTCGGCGTGGTGCCGTCGCTTGCGGCAAAGGGGATCACCGGTACGGGCAATAACTATCGCGTGCATCGCAACGGCCCGGTCGTCACCGCCGGCGGACTGATCTTCATCGCGCATTTCGCCGACCGCACGGTCCGCGCGTTCGACAAAGACAACGGAACGATCCTGTGGGAAAAGAAGATGACCCCGAACTTCGCGGGCATTCCCGCGGTGTACGAGGTGAACGGCCGGCAGTTCGTGGCGTTCTACGGCAGCAGCGTCGACAGGCCAGGCGAAGGCAACATTGCATGGGAAGGCGGGGCAGAGGGGTCGCAAGGGTATTATGTGTTTGCGCTGCCAAGTGGAAAGTAAGAAGTGGAAAGTAA
>CAYHHH010000013.1:8215-18299 GCA_964356125.1 uncultured Bifidobacteriaceae bacterium
AAGTGGAAAGTAAGAAGTGGAAAGTAAAAAGTAAGTGCGAAGGATCAGTGTGACTTCGAAGGTTACTTTCTACTTTCTACTTCTTACTTTCTACTTACTGGCCGCGCCAGCGGCTTCCCAATGGCCGCAGTTTCGAGGCCCCACCGGTCAGGGCCACTCCAGCGAGCGCGGCATCCCTGTCGAGTGGAGTGAGACGAAAAACGTTCTCTGGAAAGTGCCGGTGCGCGGCCGCGGATGGTCGTCGCCGGTCATCAGCAATGGGCGGGTCTGGATCACGACGTCCGTGGCGGCGACAGGTGGCGCGTCGTTGCGCGCGATCGCACTCGAGGCCGCGACCGGGCGCGAGCTCCTCGACGTGGAAGTCTTCAAGCTGTCGGACGCGAATCTCAAGAACCCGAAGAACAGTCATGCCTCGCCCACGCCGATCGTCGAGGGGGATCGCGTCTACGTGCACTTCGGCGGCGACGGCACGGCCGCGCTCGACGCCACGACCGGCGCGATCGTCTGGACGAAGAAATTTCCTTACGCGTCGCAGCATGGCAGCGGCGGATCGCCGGCGCTCCACGGCGATCTGTTGATTTTCAGCGGCGACGGCCACTACGAGGCGTGGGTGATCGCGCTCGACAAGCGCACCGGTCATGTGACGTGGAAGACCGAGCGGCGCAAGCCGTTCGACCAGGCCTACACGACGCCGCTCGTCATCTCCGTCAACGGCCGCGATCAGGTCGTCAGCGTCGGCGCCTATCGGGCGGCGGCCTACGACGCGGCGACCGGCCGGGAAATATGGATAGTGCGCTACGAAAACGGGTTCTCGAACGTGCCTAGTCCGGTGTTCGCGAACGGCCTCGTCTACATCACGACCGGGTTCTTCCAGCCGGCGGTGCTGGCGGTCCGGCCTGATGGAAAGGGCGATGTCACCGCGACGCACATCGCGTGGTCGACGACGCGCGGCGCGCCGTTCACGCCGTCGCCGATCGCCGTCGGCAACGAGCTCTATGTCATCAGCGACCTCGGCGTGCTCTCCTGCCTCGACGCCAAAACCGGCACGCTCCGCTGGCAGGAGCGGCTCGGCGGCAATTACTCGGCGTCGCCAATCTTCGCCGACGGCCGCATCTACTTTTTGAGCGAAGAAGGGGTCGCCACGGTGATGGCGCCCGGCACGGCCTTCCAGAAGCTTGCCGTCAACGAGCTCGACGGCGCCACACTTGCCTCGATGGCCGTCGCGCAGGGCTCCATCTTTATCCGCAGCCTGACGCATCTGTATCGGATAGCTGGCAGCTCGTAGCCGGTAGCCGGTAGAATTCCCAACGGAGGCTGATATGAAGTGGCTCGCAGTCCTGCTGACGGCGTCTCTCGTTCCGGTCGCGGCGTTTGCGCAATCCGCGCCCCCCACGCCGGCTGACATAAAGCCGGGCAGCATTACCTGCGAGGACGTGCCGTATCCGCACCCGGTCTCGTACCTGCCCATGACGCTGTACGGACAGGACATCCGGATGGCCTACATGGATGTGCCGGCGCAGGGGCAGCCGAACGGCCGCACCGTCGTGCTCTTTCATGGGATGAACTTCGCCGGCTTCTACTGGGGCGGCCCGATCGAGGCGCTGCGCAGAGAAGGCTTCCGGGTGGTGGTGCCCGATCAAATCGGGTTCGGCCGCTCGTCGAAGCCGATCATTCCGTACAACTTCCACGACATGGCGCGCAACACGCGTCTGCTGCTGCAGCACCTGAAGATCGACAAGGCGTTCATCGTCGGCCACTCGATGGGCGGCATGCTGGCGGCGCGCTTCGCGACGCAGTATCCCGATGTGGCCGAGCGCGTGGTCATCTACAACCCGATCGGACTTCTCGATCCGCGCTACGAGCGCCCCTGGGGCAGCATAGACGAAGCGTACACGCGCAACCTCGGTACGACGTATCAACAGATACACGCCGGCATCTTCAGATACTTCTCACATAACCCGGCGGCGTGGAAGCCGGAGTTCGACAGGTATCCGAAGATTCGCTACGCCTGGACGCTGAGCGCCGACTGGCCTCGCTACGCGATGGTACAGGCGCTGCTCGGACAGATGACGTATCTCGATCCCGTCGTGAACGACTGGGCGCACATCAAGGCGCCGACACTGGCCTTCGGCGGCGCCGAGGACAGCCTCGCGGGTCCCGCGAGCGTGTTTCAGGCGCGCATGAAGTTCATCGCCGACAGCATTCCGAACGGCAACGGCAAGCTGCATCTCATTCCCGGCCTGGGCCACGTCCCGCACTTCGAGGCGCCGGAGAAAACGTATCCACCACTCATCGCATATCTCAAGGAAGGGTTGACGTCTAAATGAATCTCACGAACGCAACGGCGCTTGTCACCGGCGGATCGAGCGGTATCGGTCTCGCGATCGCAAAGTCGCTCATCGATGCGGGCTCGCGCGTAGCCATTACCGGGCGCAATCAGAACAGACTGGCCGAAGCCGCGAAGGCCATCGGCGCACATCCGATCAAGGCCGACGTCAGCAGCGAAGACGACGTGAAGCGGACGTATCGCGAGTTCCTCGACACGTTCGGCCACCTGGACATCCTGGTGAACAACGCCGCATTCGGCGAGCGGCGCCCGCTCGTCGAGATGGATCGCGCGAAGTTCGACGCCATCCTGCAGACCAACGTCGTGGGCATGATGCTCATGTCGAGGGAGGCCGCGAAGCACTTCATCGAGCGGAAACGCGGCAACATCATCAATATCGGATCGACCGCCGGCGTGCGCGGGGCGGCGAACGGCACCGCCTACTACGCCAGCAAATTCGCGGTGCGCGGCATGACGGAGTGCTGGCGCGCGGAGCTGCGGCCGCACAACGTCCGGGTGATCCTGATCAATCCGAGCGAGGTGCTCACCAACTTCGCCGCGACCGCCGGGTTTTCGCAGAACGACGACAATCCGACCAAGCTCCAGGCCGAAGACATCGCCCACGTCGTGAAGTCGGCGCTCGAGATGCACGATCGCGGCTTCACGACCGAGTTGACGGTCTTCGCGACCAATCCGAAAGACTGACGGCGTTGGCGGTCGATTTTTCGATCCACGAAGCACACATGCGCGAGGTGTTTGCGATCGCGCGGCGGGCGCGCGCGCACGGGAACCGCCCGTTCGGCGCGATGCTGGTGGCCGGCAACGGCGCCGTGCTGGCGGTGGCGGAGAACAGCCAGATGACGGAGGAGCAGGTCCTCGCCCACGCCGAGATGAATCTGCTGAGGCGCGCCGTCAAGGACTTCACGCCGGACGTGCTCGCGACCTCGACGCTGTATACGAGCGCGGAACCGTGCGCCATGTGCGCCGGCGCGATGTTCTGGAGCGGCGTCAGCCGGCTCGTGTTCGGCCTGAGCGGCGATCGGCTGCACCGCCTCTCGGGGGTGTCGCCGCAAATGCTGGTCGCCAGCGCGCGCGACGTGCTCGGCCGCGCCGGGCGCCACATCGAGATCGTGGGACCCATCTTCGAATCGGAGGCAGAGTTGATTTTTAGAGAAGGGGAGTTGTAACCCACGCGCCCCACGCGACCTACGATCCCTACGAACCCCCTTATAATCGTCAAGAGGAGACCACCCATGTTAATCAGCCCAGAGCTCGCGAAAGCTTTCAACAAACAGATCGGCCACGAATTCGGCGCCAGCCTGCAGTACCTTGCGATTGCGGCGCACTTCTCCAAGCGGTCGCTCATGCTGCTCGCCAAGCTGTTCGAAGAACAGGCCGAAGAAGAGAAGCGGCACGCCATGAAGTTCGTCAAGTACGTGCAGGACACCAGTGGCGGGCTGCACATTCCGGCGATCCCCTCGCCGAAGGCCAGCTTCGCGAGCGCCGAGGACGCCGTGCAGGCGGCCCTGAACTGGGAAAAGGAAGTCACGCGGCAGATCACCGCGCTGATGGCGCAGGCCAATAAAGAGAACGATTACCTGGCGCAGAGCTTTCTGCAGTGGTTCATCGACGAGCAGCTCGAGGAAGTCGTCAAGATGGAGCGCATGCTCGGCGTCGTGAAGCAGTCGGGCGAGCGAAACCTGCTGATGGTCGAGGCCTATCTCGTCCATATCGAGAAGGCGCATTGATCGAGCAGCACCACCTCGACGATTGCGTGTTTCAACTGCGCAAGCTGAAGGCGCAGGCCGACAAGGCGATGGCACAGGTCGAGGACGCGCAGTTCTTCGCGCTGCTCGACCCCGACGCCAACGGCATCGCGCTCATCGTCAAGCACGTGGCGGGTAACATGCGCTCGCGGTGGACCGACTTCCTGACGACCGACGGAGAAAAACCCGATCGCCACCGCGACAACGAGTTCGAGCGCGAAGCCGGCGACACGCGCGAGGCCATCATCGCGCACTGGGACGCCGGATGGGATCTCCTGTTCACGACCATCATGTCGCTCGGGCCGGGCGATCTCGGCCGGACCGTCGCCATCCGGGGCGAGCCGCACACGGTCGTGCAGGCGATCAACCGCCAGATGTCACACTACTCGGCGCACGTCGGCCAGATTGTGCTGCTCGCCAAGCATTATGCCGGCCCGAAGTGGAAGACCTTGAGCATCCCGAAAAAGGGGAGAGGGGTGAGGGGAGAGGGGTGAGGGGTAAGGTGATTCTTATCCTTGTCCGCCGCGCGACCGACTCAGGTGCAGTTCGAGCTCGCGTAGTCTCCGCGTCTCTTCCTTCAGCCGTTCCAGCTCGGCCATGCGCATGCGGCTGAATCCGCCCTCGAGGATGAATTTCACGACTTGATGTAACTCGCCGCGATCGAGAAACGTCCCGTGGCCGCTGCACGTGTCGACGATGGTGCCTGAGAGGCGGGCGAAGTTCTGGCGATTCATCATCTTTCCGCACTGAGGGCAGGGCCGATAGCGGACAGCCGCCGCCGCCGTTGCGGGCGCATCCCCGGCATCCTTCAATGCGATCCCTTTGTGCGCGAGGGCCGCTTGCCGCTCGCGGTCCGTGCACAGCCTGTCGAAAGCGGCCGCCTCGATCCATGTGCCGTCGCAGCCCGCGCACTCGAGCAGATCGACCTCGCCGATTCGAATCCAGTGCATGTCACCGCGGCACGAAGGGCATTTGGTTGCGTGCGGCTGTGTCTCTTCAGCGCGGCTGCGCGCCGCCCCGCACGACGGACAGAAGGCGGCGCCTTGAAACAGCAGCGCCATGCACACGGGACACCCGATGGTCGCCAGGCGTGATTGGCAGTACAGACAGCGCCCCGCGTCGGGCGCCGCGGGGGCGCCGCAGCTCGGGCACCGGAGAGTGGAGGTACCTGCGGTCACGGCCGATAAGTCCGGTGGAGGCTCCACGTCATGGGTCTGATGGATTTCATCAAGGGCGAGTACATCGAAATCGTCGAGTGGACAGACGACACGAGGAACACGCTCACGCACCGCTTCGCGGACGCGGACAAGGCCATCAAGAACGGCGCGCAGCTGATTGTACGCGAATCGCAATGCGCGCAGTTCGTGTATCTCGGCCAGTTCGGCGACACGTTCAGACCCGGCAGGCACACGCTCGTCACCGACAACATTCCGGTGCTCACGCGGCTGCGGTCGTGGAAGTACGCCTTCGACTCGCCGTTCAAGGCCGATGTCTATTTTCTCAACACACGGCTCTTCACCGGCAACAAGTGGGGCACGACCAATCCCGTGATGATGCCGGACGACGGCCTCGGCGTGGTGCGGGTGCGGGCGTTCGGCGTGTACGATTTCAAGATCGTCGACCCGCGGACCTTCCTGCGTGAGGTCGCCGGATCGGATCACGACTTCACGGTCGACGAGTTCATCGACGTCATGCGGTCGCGCTTCGTCAGCGCGGTTAGCGATGCGATAGCGGCCGCCAAGATTCCGGTGCTGCAGATCGCGAGCCGGTACAGAGAGATTGGCGAAGCGCTCCTGCCCGTGATCAATCCGGTGATTAAGGCGAAGTACGGATTGGAGCTGTCGAGCTTCATCGTCGAGAACGTGTCGGTGCCGGCCGAAGTCGAGCAGGCGATCGACACGCGATCGAGCATGGCCGTCATCGGCGACCTCAACGAATACGTGAAATATCAGATGGCGCAGGGGATGGAAAAGGGGGGCGGCGCCGCGGGCACGGCCGCCGAGCTCGCCGTCGGCCTGTCGATGGCGCAGCAGATTCTGCAGGCACAGGGAGGCCTGGGCGCCGCCGAGCTGCTGACGCCGGCCGATGTCGCGCGCCGTCTCAGCGTGCCAGAGCCCGATGCGCTCGCGCTCATCGAGTCGGGCGAGCTGCCCGCGAAGAAAATCGGGTCGTCGTACCGCGTCAAGCGGTCGGAGCTGGATGCGTATCTGAACCGATAGTCAGCAGCCTCAAGCATCAACTCGTTCCGGACACTGAACAATCGCTGCGGCAACGTTCATGTGCCGAGAGGCGCCCGTCTCTCTCCTCGTACCATCTGTGTCAGAGTTCGTCGCCGCTCGTCGGCTGCAGCGGCTAGCGCGTCGTGGTGACGATGTTGGGCATTTCACGGGCGAACGAGAGCATCGTCGCATCGTGAGCCGAACCATGGAGAAGGAGCCGATTCTTCAAGGTGCCCTCTCGAATTGCCCCGCATTTTTCAGCAACCCGATGGCTCGCAGCGTTGTTCACGGCAATGACGATCTCGAGCCGGACAAAGTTGGTATTCTGAAATGCCCAGTCTCGAAGCAAGCAGACGGCGCGGCCGGCCACGCCTCGATTGGTCGCGGAAGTTCGCACCCAGTAGCCGAGATTGGCTCGATGGTTCGCCTTGTCGACTTGATTGAGGCCACAGCCGCCGAGGTATTGCCCGTTCGCTGACACAATCGCAAACTCGAACGCGGTACCTTCCCGAAACGCCGCCACCTGGGTTTCAAGCCAGGCTCGAGACTCTTCCATGGCGTATGCAGGATGGCACCACGGCATCCACGGTTGGAGTTCGGCCAGAGACTCTCGGACCGCCTCCCAGAGGTGCGACGCGTCTTCGGTGCCGAGGGGCCGAATGCGGATGTCGTTCAGAGAATTCACGGTAGTGTTGAAAGCCTTCTATGGCGTTCACGATGTCTCGTCCTACCCGAATAATTCTTTCTGCGGTCTAACCGCCTGCCGTTCAGCCGCGAGCGGCGCTCACGATTGTTTCGAATCAGCTCCAAGCGACCGCGCCGCTTGTCGGCTGCAGCGCCTTGATAGTCGTTAGGCAGCCGGTTCTGGCTGACCGCCTTTGCGACCTCTGAAGAACATGATCAGCGCACCCGCGAGGCCAATGACCATCGCAGGCGGACAGACGAAGACGGCGGCAAGGAAAGCGCCCACACTAAGCCCCTGGAGGATGGCATGTAGCGGCCCGGCGCTTGCCGTCGCCACGGCACCAGCGTCCAAGAGGTTGTGCAGAAGCACAAAGACACCGAAGCCGAGCCCCGAAGCGTAGAACAGGTATTTGAACTGCCGCGCTCGACGCCAAGGGTGCACGAAGGCGAGGACGAGGGCGATTGCGGCCACCGACGCGAGCACGAGAGCCGGAGTGTTGCCGTCAAGCCCGATCGCAAGGGTGGCGATTGCCGCGAGGCAGAAGACTGCCAGGAAGATGAGAGTCACGCGGCGGTGCTTGGGCGTGGCAAGGGCATTGAGCATGGGTGCCTCCTTCAGTTCGAAGTTCCTCTACTCGTCATTTCGGCGGCCTAGACGATCAGATTTCAGCCGCGGCGGTTCACGATCACACCGGCCGCCGCCGGCTGCATGCCATGTTAGGCCTCATCAACTGGCCCGGCGTTTTGCCAAGAGCGCTCTAACCGCGGGAACGAGCTTGACCGGTATCTTCATCACCGTTGTCGTCGTGGATCGGTATGCCGCCTCGTCCTCAGCCACAGCCTCGACGTCGGACTGCACTTCGTAGTGATCGAGTACTCGTTGCACTCGAGCGTTGTTCCAACCCGGTGGGAATCGATTCTGTTTCTTCATGGTTTCTTCCGTTTTGAAGACTTCTGGCGCCGGCGCAACGCCTGACGGGCTTTCTCGCCGAGTTCGTGCGCGGTGATGACGAACACGGAGCCCGGAATTGGGTCTGGCACGTAGATCGCCCTCAAGTACCGACCCGCCTCGGTTTGACCGAGAGCGATCCGTGATCCATCACGACCGGCGCGATCCTCCATCGGTCGCGCCAAGACGTCCTCGACTTCTTCCTCAGCGACGGAGTGGCTATAGATGTGGGGCTGCTCCGTCGCTGGATCGATGTAAAACCGAACCTTCACTCCGAAATTCTACGCCTCGAACCAGGTATTTTCGAAGTGTCCCCGCGATCAGGTTTGAGGTCTAACGTGCGCGCTCACCCGCAGCCGCTCGCCGTATCTGACATCGCGGCTGTCGGGTGCAGCGCGATGTTATGCCGTCCGTTTGTGCCGCGCCCTTGGGCGAGGCGAGACGCGAGTAAGCCTGGCAAGCGTACGTAGCGCCTCGTTAACCGCCTGGCTGTCTGGAAAAAGCCGAGCCACGTCCGGCTCGAGAAGCACCACATTCGTTCCCTGCGCATAGCGGGCAGCCGTTACGCCCCGCACCGCGTTGGAAAAGTCGTACTCGGGGCGCATCGTGTCCGCATCGGCGGCCGGTTTTCTTGCCTTAGTCGTTTTCATATTTCCGCCTCTCATGGCCCGTAGCCAGTCGGGCGCTGATGATCCGTGTTCGTGGCGGCCGCTCGGCGTACGAGACCACCACCAGCCTCGAAGCGCGCGACATCCCGAGCACGAGAAAGCGCTCCTCGCCCTCGGAATGATCCGGATCCGGCATATTCATGGCCAAGATGTCACCGAAAACGGTGGTGGCCTCATCGAAGGAGACACCGTGGTCCTTGAGGTTCGAAGCTGCCTTCTTCGGATCCCATTCGAAGCTGTACCCCACCTCGCCATCTTATCGTCGTCTCGGTCGTTCCGAGAATTGATCGGCATAACGTTGTATGGGTGGACGGTGCCAACTGCCGTTTCCATCCCACGTATCCTCCAGAAGTGCCGTGTCGTGTGCGGACATTCTGCCCACGTTCTCCGTCTTTGATCAAGTGGCCTTGCAGCACGACTTTACGGGAGGGCGACGTCGCTTCCGTCGCCAATTGGTGCCGTCGCCGTAGACGGGCGATCCTGGCGGTTAGGTGGAGAGCGCCAATTGCCTGTTCGTGGCATTCCAGTTGCTCTCCGCGTAATCGAGGTCAACCGTGCGGGAACTGGATGCGTCGCTGCAGCAATTCGGCGAGTTTCTCCTGAAAGCACAGCTGGTGAAGGAGAGGGCCGCTCCGTACTGTGTGCGCTGGGTGCGCCAGTTCCTGACGCGCCCTGCCTCGGACGAGCCCCTGGCCGACCAAGGACACGCCGATCCCCTCCGTGCCCTCGAACTGCTGCGGTAGCGGATCAGAACCCGCCATTACTCCTATCGTACAGAGTGTAGTTACGCCGACTGGGCACGTCGCTTCTTCGCCTACCTGACCGATCAGCAGGGCGCACCGCATCCACGCGTGGAGGCGAATGGGGGCTCGGGATTTTCTGACACATCTGGCCGCGCGCCAGCGCGTGTCAGCCAGCACCCAGAACCAGGCGCTCTGCTCGATCCTCTTCCTCTACCGAGAAGTGCTCGGGCTGGACGTCGAGCATCTGTCGCTCCAGACGCGGGCCAAGCGCGGCGTGCATCTCCCGGTGGTGCTGAGCGTGCCGGAGACGGCGGCGTTGCTCGGCGCCATGCGGGGCACCGTCTGGCTCATGGCAGCGTTGATCTACGGAGGAGGGCTGCGTGTCTCGGAGTGCTGCGAGCTGCGCGTCAAAGACATCGACTTCGACCAGGGGCTCATCTTCGTGCGTGGCGGCAAGGGCGCCAAAGATCGCTCGACCCTGCTGGCCGAGGTGGGCCGTGACGAGCTGCGCGCGCACTTACGCCAATCCGAGGCGCTGTACAGCGCCGACCGCGCGTCGGGACTCGCCGGCGTCTGGCTTCTCGATGCAGTCGAGCGCAAGTACCCAAATGCCGGCCGCGAGCTGGGATGGTTCTGGGTCTTTCCAAGTCGAACGCTGTCAACCGATCCGCGCGCCGGGGTCGTGCGTCGCCATCATCTGAGCGACTCGGTGATCCAGAAGGCTGTCAA
>CAYHHH010000013.1:18399-55956 GCA_964356125.1 uncultured Bifidobacteriaceae bacterium
CCGGGGTCGTGCGTCGCCATCATCTGAGCGACTCGGTGATCCAGAAGGCTGTCAACACGCATGTCGTCAAGGAGCTCCGGAACCCCGCACGGAGCCCCCTTGACCTGCTCGCAACGGCGGCCGCAGGCCACGCCGGCCGGGCCGCGATTCCATCCGCCCGTCCTGATGCTCACAACCTCAGCGGAAGCCGCCGTCAGAAATGAAGCGCACTATCTGAACGGCTGTCCCTCAGCCGATGGGTGCTTTCGGTTTTATCGTAAGCTAGCCCACAGCCATGCATCGTATCCTCCTCGGCAAGGGCGAACAACCCGTCCACCTGCACGCGCAATATGGCACTCGCCACGGTCTTGTTGCCGGCGCCACAGGGACCGGCAAGACCGTCTCGTTGATGGTCATCGCTGAGGGCTTTTCACGGATGGGCGTGCCCGTCTTTATGGCGGACGTCAAAGGCGATGTCGCGGGGCTCGCGATGCCGGGCAAAGGCGGCGACAAGATCCAGGCGCGCGTGGACGCGGTCGGCGTCGAAGGATACGCGCCGGAAGCGAATCCCGTGGTGTTCTGGGATTTGTACGGCAAGTCCGGGCATCCCGTCCGCACGACGATCAGCGAGCTCGGGCCGACGCTGCTCGGCAGGATCCTCGATCTCAGCGCCGCCCAGCTCGGCGCGCTCGAGATCGCGTTTACGCTGGCCGACGATCGCGGCCTGCTGCTGCTCGACCTCGACGATCTCCGCGCGCTGCTCACGTTCGTCTCGGAAAACAAAAAAGACATTTCGGCGAAGTACGGCCTGGTCAGCGCGCAGTCGGTCGCGGCGATTCAGCGCGGCCTGCTCTCGCTCGAGCGCGAAGGCGGCGAGGCGCTGTTCGGCGAGCCCGCGCTCGAGCTGACCGACCTGATGCGCACCGATCTCACCGGCCGCGGCATCATCAACGTGCTTGCCGCGGATCAGCTGGTGCTCACGCCGCGCCTGTTTTCGAGCTTTCTGCTCTGGCTGCTGTCTGAATTATTCGAGAACCTGCCTGAAGTCGGCGACCTCGACAAGCCGAAGCTCGTCTTCATGTTCGACGAGGCGCATCTGCTCTTTGGCGATGCACCGCCCGCACTGCGCGAGCGCGTCGAACAGGTCGTGCGGATCATCCGGTCGAAAGGCGTGGGCGTCTACTTCTGCTCCCAGTTTCCCGACGATGTGCCTGGGGAGATTCTCGGGCAGATCGGCAACCGCGTGCAGCATGCGTTGCGCGCCTTCACGCCGCGCGACCAGAAGGCCGTGCGGACCGCGGCCGAAACGTTCGTGCCCAACCCGCGGCTCGATGTTGCGCAGGTGATTTCGACGCTGGCCGTCGGCGAAGCGCTCGTCTCCACGCTGCAGGAGGGGGGCGTGCCGATGCCGGTGCAGCGCACGATGATGGCGCCGCCGCGAAGCCGCATCGGCGCCATTGCCACAGAGGAACGTGCGGCCGTCCGCGCGCGCAGCCCGATTGGCGCGAAGTACGACACCACACTGAATCGCGAATCCGCGTACGAACTGTTGCAGCGCGCCGTTACACCGGCCGCCCCCAACGCCCCCAACGCACCTAGCGCACCTAGCGCCCCTAGCGCCCCTGACGCCCCTGACGCCCCGAAGGGGTCCAAGATCGACGAGTTTCTCTGGGGAACAAAGCGGCGGCAGGGAATGGTGGAGACGATGGCCAAGCAGACGGCGCGGACGGTGGGGAGTCAGCTTGGCAGGCAGATATTGCGCGGTGTCCTTGGCGGAATTCTCGGGTCGAAGCGCGCGCGATGAAGCAGATTCTCGTGTACGGCGACTCGCTGAGCTGGGGCATCGTGCCCGGAACACGGCGGCGTTTGCCGTTTGCCGAGCGGTGGCCCGGAATTCTGGAGCGTGAGCTCGTGCGTGGAGGGATTGCGGTTCGCGTGATCGAGGACTGCCTGAATGGCCGCCGCACCGTCTGGGACGATCCGTTCAAGCCCGGACGCAACGGCCTGGTCGGTCTCGATCAGCGCATCGAAGTGAATTCGCCGCTGGCGCTGGTCATCCTCATGTCGATGCCGATCAGCACGAGGTATTGGGAAGAGCGCTCGCCGATCCCGTGGGGAAGCTTTTATGAGCCGCGAGCGGCGCGGGGCGTTGGGGCCCCGCAAGCGAGCGGCTCGGAGCGGGGCGGGGGGCCCCCGCGACTAATGAACGAGCTCGAAACGGAGCGCCTGAAACTCCGCATGTGGCGCGAGAGCGATCTCGACGACTACGCCGAGATGTCAGCCGATCCGGCGGTGATGAAGTATCTGACCATGGGCAAGCTGTTCACCCGCGCGGATGCGTGGCGCGAGTCAACGAGGTAGATGTGCTAGTTTACGGAATAGACCGCCCATGACCGACCGTTCATTTCTCGCCTCAGTTGTTCTGGCCGTCGGCATCGCCATCGGAGGCGGCCTCGTCGGCTGGGGCTTCGCGCGCGGGCGCACGGCCGACCGCTACGTCGAGGTCAAAGGGCTCGCCGAGCGGGAAGTCACGGCGGATCTCGCGCTGTGGCCGCTGCGGTTCGTCGCGAGCGGCAACGATCTCGCGACCGCTCAGGCACAAATCACGCGCAGCTACGACCAGGTGCTCGAGTTTCTCAAGCGCAACGGCATCGACGCGTCTGCGGTCCATCTGCAGAATCTTCAGGTCTCGGACTCCAACACCAATCAGTATCAGCGCGAAGGGGCGGGCCCGCGCTTCGTGATCGACCAAACGATCATCGTCCGCATGAGCAAGCCCGAGATCGTCCGCGACGCGAGCCAGCGGGTGGGCGAGCTCGTCGCGGCGGGGGTTGTCCTTTCTCAAGGCGGCGAGTACGGATCGAGCGGCCCGACCTACGTGTTCACGAAGCTCAACGAGCTGAAGCCCGCGATGATCGCGGAAGCGACGGCGAACGCGCGCGCGGCCGCGGAACAGTTCGCGCGCGATTCGGGAAGCCGGGCCAGCGACATCCGCCAGGCGAACCAGGGCGTGTTCGTCATCCTGCCGCGCGACCAGGCGCCCGGTATCAACGAAAGCAGCCAGCTTCAGAAGATCGTTCGCGTCGTGTCCACAGTGCAGTACTTGCTGGACTAAGAACATTCGCCGCACGACAATCACAGACTTTTCTGTCTCAACACGGAGACACGGGGACACGGAGACGCACGGAGAAAACACGCATTTCTCCGTGGGGAGCATATGTGAGCTCCGTGGCGTGCGTTGACGTGGCGCCGTAGGCGCCACAGGAACAAGCAAAAGACACAACCACAAGACCGTGGGTTCGAGCTGGTCTTGATGTTTGTGCCTTTTGCTTGTTCGGCCGATGGCCGCGTTGCGGCCATCGCGTCAACGCGCGCCCGTGTCTCCGTGTTGAAGCCGTCGTCTCCGCCTTCTCTGCGCCTCCGCGGTGGTCTCGTTGCTACGCTATGATCCTGGCAGCGTGATCAACTTCAAACAGATCTACCGCGAGTTTCCGCGCAGGTTCTGGGTCGTCGTCGGGGTCCACTTCATCGATAAGATCGGCGCCACGCTGGTCTTCCCGTTTTTCGCGCTCTACATCACCGGCAAGTTCAAGGTGGGGATGACCGAAGCCGGCATCCTTCTCGGATTGCTGTCGCTTGCGGGCATCCTCGGCTCGGTGATCGGCGGCGGGCTGACCGATCGGCTCGGCCGTCGAAAGCTGATCCTGTTCGGCCTGGTGGCCAGCGCGGTGAGCGCGCTGTTGTTCGGATCGGTGAACGACTTCGCATGGCTGTTTCCGGTCGCCGCGCTCGTCGGGCTGTTCTCTGAAGTCGGCGGCCCGGCCCACGCGGCGATGATTGCCGACATCCTTCCCAAAGAGCAGCGACAGGAGGGCTTCGGCATTCTGCGCGTCGTCGGCAACATGGCGTGGCTCGTCGGGCCGACCGTCGGCGGCTTCGTGGCGCGCACTTCGTTCTTTGCGCTGTTCGTCATCGACGCCGCGATCAGCTGCACCGTCGCCGTTCTCTTTTATGTGTTCATGGCGGAAACCAAGCCGGCCCCGCACGAGCGCCACGAGCAGGAAGGGTTCTTCCAGACATTCCGCAACTATCGGCTCGTGCTCGCCGATACGTCTTTCGTCGCGTTTCTGGTCGCGGCGGTCCTGATGGGGATGGTCTATATCCAGATGTACAACTCCCTGGCGGTCTATTTGCGCGACAACCATGGCATCGATCCGCAGGGCTACGGATTGATCCTGTCGTCAAGCGCGATCACCGTCATCGCCTTCCAGTTCTGGATGATGCGCGCGATCAAGATGCAGCCGCAGTTCCTGATGATGGCGCTCGGCACGCTGTTTTATCTGATCGGATTCGGGATGTTCGGCGTCGTGTCGGCGTACTGGCTGTTCGTGGCCGCGGTCATCATCATCACGGTCGGCGAGATGATCGTGATGCCCACCAGCCAGACGCTTGCGGCCGGCTTTGCCAGGACGGACATGCGCGGCCGCTACATGGCCGTCTTCGGCTTGTCGGTGAGCCTGCCGAACGCACTCGGTCCGCTGGCCGCCGGCATCGTGCTCGACAACTACCGCCCGAACCTGCTGTGGTTGTTGTCGGCGCTGCTGTGCGCGATTTCCGCGGCCGGTTTCTACGCGCTGCACCTCAAGCTTGGCTCGCAACCGAGATTTACGGTGGCCTTCACCATCCGATGAGCCCGCGCGCACTCCTCCTCGATCTCGACGACACCATCCTCGACGACAGCAGCCTCATCAGCGAAAGCTGGCGTGAGGCGTGCGCGGCGCAGGCCGGCCGCCTCGCGCCGTGCGAGGCGGCGACGGTCGTCGACACGATTCGCAAGACCTCAAAGTGGTTCTGGGACGATCCCGATCGCCATCGCGAAGGACGGCTGCAGCTCGAGGCCGCGCGGCGAGAGGTGGTGCGGCTTGCGCTGCGCGATCTCGGGATCGAAGATCCCGAGCTTGCCGCGTGCATCGGCGATGCCTACAGCCGCCGGCGCGACGCCGGCATGGAGCCGCTGCCCGATGCGATCGACACCGTGCGATGGCTTCGCGATTCGGGACACCGGCTCGCGCTGCTCACCAATGGCGCGGCCGTCGCGCAGCGGCGAAAGATTACGCGCTTCGAGCTCACGGACTTGTTCGACGCGATTCTCGTGGAAGGGGAATTGGGTTTCGGAAAGCCCGATGCGCGTGTCTACGAGCGCGCGTTGAGCGCCCTCGACGTGAAGCCATCCGACGCGTGGATGGTCGGCGACAACCTCGAGTGGGACGTCGCCGCGCCGCAGCGGCTCGGACTGGCTGGCGTCTGGATCGATACACGCGGCCGCGGCCTCCCCGATCGGTCATCGGTTCGCCCCGACCACATCGTCCGATCGCTTGCGGAGCTGCGCGGACTGATTCAGGCATTCGGGGGAGCTTTGCGATAGCATATCCGCCATCAGGAGTTACATATGAACCGTGTAAGGGCCTCTCTTCTTGCGGGATCGGCTGTCTTCATTGGTTTCACCATCGCGTCGGTCGGAGGGCAACAGGCGCAGCCCGCGGCCGGCAGCGTTTTTACGGCGGCGCAGGCCCAGGCCGGCGAAGCGGCGTACGCGCAGCAGTGCGCCGGATGTCACGGCGCCGATTTTCGGGGAGGCGGCGACGCCCCTCCGGTCGTCGGCGTCGACTTCCGTACGAAGTGGGGACCTCGCGCGATCAACGAGCTCTTCACGTATCTCGTGCAGACGATGCCCCCGACGAGTCCGGGGGTGCTTGGGGAAGAAGGCACGCTGAACGTCACCGCGTATCTGCTGCAGATTAACGGCGCAGCGCCTGGTGCGCAGCCGTTGACACCACGCGTCGAAACGCCGCTCAACGCGGTCGCGCAGGGTGGCGCGGCTCCTGCTCCGGCACGGGCGGGCGGCGCAGGAGGCCGCGCGGCGATGCCGCCGGTTCTCGGCGCGGGTACGGCCGCGCGCGGACGCGGTGGAGAAGTCGCCCCTCGCGGCGTCACCGTTCCTGGCGAAGTGAAGAACTACGTGCCCGTGACACCCGAGATGCTCAGGAACCCGCCCGCGGGCGACTGGCTGATCTTCCGTCGCAACTATCAGGGGCATAGTTACTCTCCGCTGAACCAAATCACGGCCGCGAACGTGAAGAACCTGCAGTTGCAGTGGGTGTGGTCGATGAACGATTCGGGCGCGAACCAGACGACCCCGATCGTGCACAACGGCATCATCTACCTCGCGAGCCCGAGCAACATCGTGCAGGCGCTCGACGGCAAGACAGGCAGCTTGATCTGGGAAACGCGCGCGGGTCCGGACCAGGCGCCCGGATACGGCGGCATCCGCAGCATTGCGATCGCCGACGACAAGATTTTCCTGCCGGCCAGCAACGCGCACATGGTCGCGCTGAGCGCGCGCACCGGCGAAATTCTCTGGGACACGAACGCGTCGCCCGAGGCGTCGCGCGTCAATACCAGCGGCGCCATCGTCATCGGCAACAACGTGCTGCAAGGGCTGACCGGCTGCACGCGCTTCGACGGCGTCGGCTGCTTCATCAGCGCCTACGACACCAGCACCGGCAAGCAGGCGTGGCGGTTCTACACGGTGCCGCGGCAGGGTGAAGCCGGCAGCGAGACATGGGGCAACCTGCCGATGACGTTCCGCGGAGGCGGCGATACGTGGATCGCCGGCAGCTACGATCCCGAGCTGAACCTGACGTACTGGGGCGTGTCGCAGGCGAAGCCGTGGAACTTCCTGAGCCGGAAGCTCACGCTCCTCGACAAGACGCTCTATGCGAACTCCACGGTCGCGCTGAACCCGGACACAGGGAAGATGGCGTGGCATTACCAGCACGCGCCCGCCGAGTCGTTCGATCTCGACGAGGTCTTCGAGCGCGTGCTCGTCGACATCGGCGATCAGAAAGTGTCCTTCAGCGCCGGCAAGGCGGGCGTGCTCTGGAAGCTCGATCGCCGCACGGGCCAGTTCCTCGGCCACAAGGAGATGGTCTACCAGAACGTGTACGACCGCATCGATGCCAAGACCGGCGTGCCGAGCTACAGGCCGGACATCCTCGAGATGTCGCTCGACAAGCCCATCTTCATCTGCCCGAGCACGGCCGGTGGAAAGAACTGGCAGGCGATGACGTACTACCAGCCCGCAGGGCTGCTGATCACGCCGCTGAGCCAGTCGTGCATGGATTTCACCGCGCGCAATGTGTCGCTCACCGAAGGGGGCGGCGGCTCCGGAGCCGATCGTCTCTTCAAGCACTCGCCGAACAGCAACGAGCAGACCGGCAAGCTCGCCGCCTACGACGTGCGCACCATGCAGGAAGTGTGGAAGTTCGAGCAGCGCGCGCCGTTCCTGACCGCCGCGTTGTCTACGGCCGGCGGGCTCGTGTTCATCGGCGATCTCGATCGGTACGTGCGCGCGCACGATGCGAAAACCGGGCAAATCGTGTGGCAGACGCGGCTCGGCACATCGGCGCAGGGTTATCCGGTGAGCTTCAGCATCGACGGCCGTCAATACATCGCCGTGATGTCGGGCCTCGGCGGCGGCAGCCCGCGCAACGTGCCGGCGGCGATCGTGCCAGACATCAAGATTCCGCAGAGCGGACAGGCGCTTTATGTGTTCGCGCTTCCGCAATAACTAGCCGGTAGCTCGTAGCCGGTAGCCTGTAGCGTGTTTGTAGGGCGGGTCTTGTTCTTGAGACCCGCCTTTCTTTTTCAGGAGGACACATGCGCGCGAAACTTGTGATTGCCGGTCTTGCTCTCGCATCCGCGGCAACACTCTACGGCCAATCCGGCTCGACCGTTACTCCCGACGACTACAAGCGGTGGCGGACTGAGCTCCGCAACTGGGGACGCTGGGGGCCGAACGATCAGAAAGGGACGGCCAACCTGATCACGCCCGAGAAGGTGCAGAGCGCCGCGCGTCTGGTGCGCAGCGGCATCGTCGTTTCGCTCGCGGGCGCGGTGCCGCAGCAGGAAGCGGCCGACGTCGGCCCCAACCAGGTCTTTCGCCGGACGACGAACAGCATCGGACCGAATACGACGACCGACACGTATCAGGTGAGCTATCACGGCCTGTCGCTCGGGCATACCGATGCGTTCTGCCATTTCTTCATGGACGGCCAGATGTACAACGGCTACTCCGTGAAGGAGAACATCACGCCCGAAACCGGATGCACGCAGGGCAGCATCATGGGGCGCCGCGACGGTATCGTCACGCGGGGTGTGCTGTATGACATGCCGCAGATGAAAGGCGTGGAATGGATCGAGCCCGGCACGCCGATTACGCGCGCCGATCTCGAGGAGTGGGAGAAACGATCGGGTGTGAGGGTCGGCCCCGGTGACGTCATCGTGCTGTACGTCGGCCGATGGAAGCGCCGTGCGGCGAAGGGCCCATGGTCCGGCCAGGTCGCGGGTTACTACGCCGACACGATCCCGTTCTTCAAGGCGCGCGACATCTCATTTGCCGCGCACGACATGAACATCGACTGGAGCCCGCGTCCGGGCTGGGGCGCCGAGCAGGGGATTCCCGGCAATCCCGTCCATCACGCGCTGCTCGGCTGGCTCGGCGCCGGCATCGTCGAGAACCTCGACCTCGAAAATCTCGCCGCCACCGCGCGCAAATTGAAGCGCTACGAGTTCATGCTGACCTTCGCGCCGATTCCAGTGGAGGGCGGCTCGGGATCGCCGGTGAACCCGATAGCGGTGTTCTGACGCGGCGACCCCGTATCTAGAGATCTAAAGATCTTGAGATCTATAGATCTCTAGCTACACGTCTCTGTGTATCTTGCGCTAGAATCGGCGACCACTCTTCATCCAGACCCTCGGAGGCACCCTCGGAAAGGAGATCGGACATGAATCGTCGAGCATTTGGCATGGCCGTTGTCGGGCTTGCCGCAGCAGCGCGCGAGGCATCTGCGCAGGTTCCTCCGGTCCCCAGCTGGGGACAATTCAAACCGGCACCCGGTTCTCTGAAAGAGAAGATGCACACCGGGCAGCCCATTCGATCTGCCGCGGCGACGGTGGACGCGACGAGGGCTCAACTGCAGGAGATGAGCAAGAAGGTGGGTGGCGCCGAGCTCTTCAGCCTCGATGCGCAACATCGTCCGCTGCCGGACGAGCGCGATCTGGTGAAGTTCTGCAAGATGGCCGAAGAGCTGGGAGCGGGCGTTCAGATACGCCTCCAGCATCCGAAGCTCGCGTACCTGACTGGACGGTTTGCGGATCTCGGGATGTTGGCGGTGATGGTGCCGCTCGTCGAAGACGTCGACACCGCAAACGAGGCGATCGACAACTTCTACTATCCTCCGCTTGGTAACCGAAGCTGGGGTGGAGAGTTCAGATTTCGAGAAACGCCTCCGACCGATCGCCTGAAGTACGCGCAGTGGTGGAACAGCAACGGGCTTCTCGGCTTTCAGATCGAGACGCTCCGTGGAGCACTCAACGCGCGAAATATCGTCAAGCCCGGCGTCGACTGGATTTCCTGGGGGCCGGGGGACATGGCGTTCGATATCGAGAGACACTCCAACAGTCCCTTCAAGACCGTCGACGACGTTCATCAGTACGTGATCCAGCAGCTCAAGGGTTACGACGTCCGGCTGCCAAGGTAGCTGGTAGCCGGTAGCCGAAAATTGTCGTGAATCTCTATCGCCGGCGCGTGCTCCCAAGGCTCATTCACTTTGCGATGACGCGCGACGAGGTGACCCGGTTGCGCGCGGCGCACGTGCCTGCCGCGCGCGGCGTGGTGCTCGAAGTGGGCATCGGGTCCGGCCTGAACCTGCCGTTCTACGCGAGCGGCGTGACGCGCCTGTACGGCGTCGATCCCTCCACAGAACTGCTCGCGATGGCGCGCGCGCGGGCCGCGGCGGCGCCATTTCCCGTTGATCTCATCCGCGGCTCTGCCGATCGCCTTCCGTTGGCCGACGCGTCGATCGACACGGTGGTGGTCACCTGGTCGTTGTGCTCGATCGGGAATGCGGCAGAGGCTCTGCGCGAGATGCGGCGCGTGCTCAACACGGGCGGCATGCTCATTTTTGTCGAGCACGGGCTCGCGCCGGATGTCCGGGTCAGGAAGTGGCAGAATCGTCTGACGCCGATCTGGCGCCCGTTCGCGGGCGGTTGTCATTTGAATCGGAAGATGGATGATCTGGTGCGCGGCGCGGGGTTGACGATTGCGGAGTTGCAGATGGAGTACGTGCCGGGACCGCGCGCGCTCACGTTCATGTATCAAGGACGCGCGGAGAAAGTAGAAAGTAGAAAGTAGAAAGTAAGAAGTATGGCGACGATTCGACTGGCGACGGCGTTCGACTCTGCGGCAATTGCGTCCATCTACAGGCCGTATTGCGAGGGCAGTGCGGTTTCGTTCGAGCAGGTCGCGCCAAACGCCGTTGAGGTCGCGAATCGCATCGCGGCCGTGACCACCGAGCGGCCATGGATCGTTCTGGAAGACGCCGGCGTGGTTGTCGGATACGCATACGCCGCGCCGCATAACGAGCGATGGGCGTACAGGTGGAGCGTCAACACGGCTATTTATGTCAGCGGCACGCATCAGCGCCGAGGCGCGGGCCGCGCGCTGTACGTCACGTTGTTCAACCTTCTTCGCCACCTCGGCTATTACCGCGCGGTGGCAGGCATCACGCTGCCGAATTCCGCGAGTGTCGGGCTGCATGAAGCGATGGGATTTGCGCTCGTGGGCGTGTATCGCGACATCGGGTATAAGCTGGGCGCCTGGCGAGACGTCGGCTGGTATCAAGCTGAAATTCAGCCCGCGTCGGCGAGCCCCGCGGATCCGCGCGCGGTCGGTGAGATCGTCGGATCGCCGGAGTGGCGCGCCGCCGTCGGGCAAGGATTGGCGCACTACAAGGCGAGTAGGGATTAGGGATTAGGGATTGGGGATTAGGGATGAGGGCAGCGACGCGTGTCCGTGTACGGCACGATGTTGCACTGAAGCAGTAGGTGCCGCAACCAAAGCCGAGCGGCCAAAGGCCGCGAAGGCACAGGTCGCGGGGGTGGGGCCCCGCGCCAACTAAAAAATGAAAAAGGTCGCAGTCGTCGTTGTCCTGCTGCAACTCGCGCTCGGTGCGCCGGCGCGCGAGTTCTCGGTTGTCGAGGCGACCATCGCCGAGATGCAGACGGCGATGCGCGAAGGGCGCACCACCTCCCGCGGCGTCGTGCAGCAGTATCTGCAGCGCATCGCGAAGCACGAGGAGCGGCTCAACGCCATCATCACGCTCAACCCGCGGGCGCTTGACGAAGCCGACGCGCGCGATCGGGAGCGCGCGCAGGGCAGGCTCCGCGGCCCGCTGCACGGCATTCCGATCGCGCTGAAAGACAACATCCATACGACCGACATGCCGACCACCGGCGGCGCGCTCGCGTTCAAGGGGTTCGTGCCGCCGTACGAGGCGACGATCACGACGCACCTTCGCAACGCGGGCGCCATCATCATCGCGACGACAACGTGTCCGCGCGTGCCGAATTCCGACTACACGCGCTTCCTGAATCCGCGCGGGCTTGCGGGCAGGCGTATCGGCGTGCCGCGCGGGACATTCGTGGACGAGCCGCGCCACGGTCAGGTGCTCCGCGAGGCGATCGCGGTGCTTCAACAGCACGGCGCGACTGTTATCGATCCGTTGGAGACGATCGCGCAGCCGCGCCGAAGGTGCCATCAAATACGGGCAGACGCAGCTGGATATTTCCGACGAGGTGAATCTCGAGCGCGATCGCGATCGTTATCGAGCCGATCGCGCGACAGACCGCCGTTTCCGTCCGGCTTCGCTGCGAAGCCGGCGCCGCTGGGCATCAGCTTGACCGGCGGCGCGTGCAGCGAGCCGCGCCTCATCGAACTCGCGTACGCGTTCGAGCAGGCCACCAGGCGCAGAACACCGCCGGTGGAGTTTCCGTAAGAGTCGGGGAGTCGGAAGAGTCGGGAAGAGTCGTGGAGTCGCGGGAGTCCTGATGCCAAAAACAGTGAGCGTTGAAGTCGCGCAGGTCGGTCCGTCGACGGGCGAGGCGCGCGCGCGGTCGCACGCGGTGCTGGTCGATCGCCCCGTCGACAAGGGCGGAAACGATCGCGGCCCGCTTGGCGGCGAATATCTGCTGATATCGCTGGGCGGATGCTTTCTGAGCACGCTGCTCGCAGCGGTCAGGACGCGCGAGGCCGACGTGTCGAACGTCCGCGTGTCGGTAGTGGGCACGATCGGCGGCGTGCCGGAGCGGTTCGAGTCGATGGCGGTGCGCGTCTCCGCAACATACGGCGATGCCGACCTGATGCAAAAGCTCGTCGCGATGTCCGAGCGCGGGTGCCTCGTGACCAACACGCTGAAAGGCGCGGTCGCGCTCGAGGTCAGTTTGGAGAAGTCGGGTTAAGCGGTTTTCCGCATCAGCGCGTGGCTCGCGGTGTTGGCGCGCCTCGACTGAAACCGCAGGACCGGCCGCCGCGTGTCGACGGTCCAACCCGGCGACTCGTGGCCGCACGAGATGCACTGCAGGTATACCCGGTTCTTGTCACCATCTGCGGTTCCTCTGTGGAGACAACGCCCGGCAACGGGAACCTGAACATCCTTAGATAGCTTGGAGGAATCATGTGCGCGCCCTTTGTGATCGAGCACGTGCGTCGGGACGTATCGCGCCGCAGTTTTGTCGGTGCCATTGCGGCGTGCGCCGTAGCGGCGACAACGCGCGCAGCGGCGCAGCAGAATCCCGTGCGGTTACCCAGGGGATATCGCGACGTCGTCGACTTGACGCATACGTTGTCACCGTCACTGCCGGTATATCCGGGATACAGACCCATTCAGATGCGCGCACGAACGACAGTTGCCCAGAACGGGTACGCGAACAACGAGCTGACGCTCGACGAGCACACAGGCACGCACCTCGATGCGCCATCGCACTTCGTGCCCGGCGCGATGTCCGTGGATCGCCTGCCTGTCGATCGGTTTATTGCGCCGCTCGTGGTCATCTCGATCGTCGATCGCGCCGCGAAGGACGCCGACACGCTCGTGTCGGTCGACGATCTCAGGCAGTGGGAGCAGCGTCATGCACGCATCCCGGCCGGCGCGTTCGTCGCGATGCGCTCGGGCTGGGACACGCGAGCGTTGGACGCCGATCGATTTCTGAATCGGGACGCCACAGGCACGATGCACGCGCCGGGGTTCAGCGAGCAGGCGGGTCGGTTCCTCGTCGACGAGCGCGACATCTGCGGTGTCGGCGTCGACACGCTGAGCCTGGACTCAGGCGCCGCCCAGACGTTTGTCGCGCATCTCGCGATTCTGGGCGCCGCGAAATACGGCGTCGAGATGCTCACGAATCTCGCCGCCGTTCCACCCTCAGGTGCGACGATCATCGTCGGTGCACCGAAGCACATCGGCGGCAGCGGTGGACCGGCACGGGTGTTCGCCCTGGTTTAGATCACTAGATCCGTAGATCCCTAGATCAGTAGATACATTGTGCTAGCATGCCCGCTTCCATGAAATTCATCGCGGCTTTTAGTGTTATGGCGCTGGCCGTTGCCGCTGTCGCCGCACGGCAGGCGATTCCGCAGGCGGCCGGTGCGAACGTCGCGCGCGATTTGCGCGGGGCGATCGACATTCACGTCCACGCCCATCCCGATAACGTGCCGCGCTCGCTCGATGGCCTCGAGGCGGCGCGGTTCGCGAAGGACAACGGGATGCGCGCGATCGTGCTGAAGAGCCACTTCGATCCGACCGCGGGGCTGGCGTGGCTCGCGCGCAAGGCGGTGCCGGGCATCGAGGTGTTCGGCGGCATCGATCTCAACCTGCCCGTCGGCGGCATGAATGCGCACGCGGTCGAGCACATGGCGCGGGTGGCCGGCGGGTGGGGGCGCATGGTCTGGATGTCGACGTTCGACGCCGAGAATCAGATCAGGTCTGGTAAGTCGAATGCGCCGTTCGTGCGCGTCTCGCAGAATGGCGCGCTCCTGCCCGAGACGAAAGCCGTGATCGCGGCGATTCGGAAGCACAATCTCGTGCTCGCCAGCGGTCACGTGTCGGCGCAGGAAGCGCTGCTGATGTTCGAGGAAGGGCAGCGGCTCGGCGTCCGCGGCATGGTGGCGACGCACGGGATGTCCGCCCCGACCTTGCTCACGGCCGAGCAGGCACAGCAGGCCGCGCGGATGGGCGCCTTCATCGAGTTCGTCAGCGGCACGCTTGCGAACGCCAGCGCGCAGCCGAGGATCGATCGCATCGCCGAGGACATCCGCAAGATCGGCGTCGAGCACGCGATCCTGTCGTCCGATCTCGGTCAGGCCGGCAACGCCCTGCCGGCCGACGGCTTCGCCACGTTCATCGACGCGCTGCGCAGGAAAGGGTTCACCGATCAGGAGCTGGATCGGATGGCGAAACAGAACCCTGCGCGGTTGCTGGAACTCGACAAACCACCTCTCGTTCTGTACGCGGCTGCAGGACCCGAGCTCTCCACGTATGACGTCGGCGCCGGCAACGGGACGCTCACCAGACGATCGAGCGTGACGCTCCCGTTCGCGGTCCAGTATGTCTGGCACCACCCGTCGACCAGATATCTGTATGCGGCGTGGAGCAACGGCATGCAGGGCGATCGCCATGGCATCACCGCGTATCGCATCGACACGACGACCGGCGCGCTGCAGCCGCACGGCCAGCCGATCGACATCCGGCATCGTCCCGTGCACCTGACCGTGGATGCCAACGCGACGCACGTGCTCGTCGCGTACAACAACCCGAGCAGCCTGAGCGTCCACGACCTGAACCCGGACGGTACGCTCGGCGCTGAAGTGACGCAGCCGGCGCCGATCGACGGCGGCATCTACGCGCACCAGATTCGGGTGCATCCGTCGAACACGATGGTGGTGATGGTCACGCGCGGCAACGGGCCCGCGCCGGGCCGTCCCGAAGATCCAGGCGCGCTGAAAATCTACAGCTACAAGGACGGGATCGTCACCAATCGCCAGTCGATCGCGCCGAACGGCGGAATCGGATACCAGCCGCGTCACGTCGATTTCCATCCGACGCTGCCGTACATGTATCTGAACCTGGAGCGGCAGAACCAGCTGCAGGTGTATCGCACGGTCAACGGCGGGTCGGTCGAGCCGAAAGCCCTCTTCACGAAAGATACGCTCGACAATCAGGCGGCAAGCAAGCCGCAGCAGATGACCGGCGCGATTCACGTGCATCCCAACGGCCGCTTCGTGTACATCAGCAACCGCGCCAGCGGAACGGCGATGGTGGACGGGAAACCGGTGTGGGAAGGCGGCGAGAACACGATCGGCGTCTACGCGATCGACCAGAAGACCGGCGAGCCCGTGCGCATACAGAACGTCGACAGCGGCGGCATGCACGCGCGCACGTTCACGCTCGACCCGGTTTCAGGACTGCTGGTGGCGGCCAATATGAACACGGTGACGAAGCCCGACGGTACCCGCGTTCCCGCGTCGCTTGCCGTGTTTCGCCTGGCCGACAACGGCACGCTGTCACTTCTGCGGAAATACGACATGGAGGGCGGTGTCATGTGGGCTGGGTTTTTGAGGTTGCAATGATGATGCGAGCGACGCTGATGGCGGTCTGTGTACTACTTGCTACGATGCCGGCGATGGCTCAAGATCGTCTGCCGCCGATTCCTGCCGAAAAGCAGACGCCTGAACAGCGCACGGCTGCCGAGGCGTTCCGCGCCAACCGCAAGCAGGACGTTTTCGGTCCGTTCGTGCCGCTGCATCGCAGTCCAGAGGTGATGTTGCGGGCAATGGCGATGGGGGACTACCTCCGATATCGCACGGTCTTTCCGACGAGGCTGAACGAGCTCATCATCCTCATCACCGCGCGCCACTTCACACAGCAGTACGAGTGGTACGTGCACTATCCGATCGCGATCAAGGAAGGCGTCAGCCGCGACCTGGCCGATGCGATCGCCGATGGACGCCGGCCGGCGGGGATGTCGTCGGACGAAGAGCTGATCCACGATTTCTGCACGGAGCTGTTGAGGAATCACAGCGTGAGCGACCAGACCTACGCCCGCGCCGTCGCGCGGTGGGGCGAGCAGGGCACAATCGAGATGGTCGGCGTCGTGGCGTATTACACGTTTCAGTCGATGGTGCTGAACACCGCCCGCACGCCGGTACCGCCGGGCGCGCCTGTGCTGAGGCCATTCCCGAAATAGAGAACGGAAACAGAAGATCAAAAGGCCAGAAGAAATTCCTTCTTAAAAGGAATTCTTCTGAACTTCTGATCTTCTGTTCAAGATCTAGACGAGCTTACAGATCCAGCCTGTGGCGGCGTCGCAGTACCACAGCACACCGTTCCGATCCATGTCGAGGCCGTGCGGGACCGGGTCGTCCTTGCTGATCTGGATCTTCGCGAGCACGGCGCCGTCCTTGGTGTCGATCTTGAAGATCGCCCGGTCGTCGGAGTTGATCACCCACAACGCGTTCTTGTCGATCGCCATCCCGTGCGTGCGCGGCGTGGTGCCTGGGCCGGGGATGCTGCGCACGATCTCGCCGGTCTCGGGCTCCATCAGAAACACTTTGTTCGCGGCAGGCACGGCCATCCAGTACTTGCCGTCGATCCATTTCATGCCATGCGCGCCCGACGGCGTGTCGCCGCGCTCGACGCTCATGCGGCCGTACAGCCCCGCGCCGGGCGTGTTCCACTGCTTCAGCGTCTTCCCCGTCCGCGGATCGACCTTCATCGTCTTCGGCGGATCCTGCGCGTTCTTGCCTTTCGTCGATCCGATCCACAACGCGCCGTTGCCGTAGGTGATGCCACTGGCGTGCAGCGCGTCGGTGAGGATCTCGCGAATCACCGTGCCGTCCTCTGGCTTCACCAGGAACGCCTTGTTCGTCGGCTGGTCGAGCTGATCGAGCACCCACAGCCCTTCGGGCACGAACTGCAGATCGTTCGGCTGGGTCGATCCCGCGACCTTGTAGAGTTGTTCGACGCGCTTGACGATCGTCGGGGCTTCCTGCGCGCGCGCCAGCTTCGAGAGAGCAACCGTGCCCGCCACACCCGCGAGGAACGCGCGCCGCGAAACGGCTCGATCCATACAGCCTCCTTGCGTCACCGGCTTGTCAGAGTTCAGATTTGCGGGCAGTATAGCTCTGAAATGCCTCGCGAAAGACTTCTCGCCCTTTGCGCCGGTGCGGTACTCGTGGCCGGTGCGGCGAGCTGCAATGAGGTCAGGCCAAGCGATCCCTATCTCGCGGAGGTCACGAAGTTTCGCCAGGATCGCGAGGCCACGTTACAGGGCGACGCCGGCTGGCTGACCATCGCCGGCCTGTGGTTCCTCACGCAGCCCCAGACAACATTCGGCTCCGATCCGCTGAACGACATCGTGTTTCCGGCGAGCGCGCCGCCGCGGGCCGGCACGTTCGAGATGCGCAATGGCAGCGTCACAGTGAAGGCGGCCGACGGCGTCACGTTCGAGCTCGACGGGAAGCCGGTGACGCAGATGGCGTTGAAGGGGGACGTGCCGGGCCCGGCCGACCGTCTGACGCTCGGGAAGGATCTTCAGTTCTGGATCCACAACAGCGGCGCGCGATTGTCGATCCGCCTCCGCGATCAAAACAGCGCGCTGCGCACAGAGTTCGTCGGTCTGAGCTGGTTCCCGATCGATCCCGCGTATCGCGTCGAGGCCACATACACGCCGTACGAGAAGCCGCGAATCGTCGACGTGGCGAGCCTGGTTGGCGATGTCGACAAGGTGCCGATTCCAGGCACCGTGACGTTCACGCTGAACGGACAGGCATACACGCTCGAGCCGTTCGCGGAGCCGGACGATCCGCAGTTCTGGTTCGTCTTCCGCGATCTCACGAGCCAGAAAGACACCTACCCCGCCGCGCGGTTTCTGTACGCGCCCGCCCCGGTGAACGGACAAATAGTTCTCGACTTCAACACGGCGGTGAATCCACCGTGCGCGTACAACCCGTACACGACGTGCCCGATACCCACGGAGCAGAACCGCCTCCGAACGCGAATTCAAGCCGGCGAGACATATGAAAGTAAGAAGTAGAAAGTGAAAAGTAGAAAGTGAAGAGTGGGTTCGGTCGCGAATTCCTCAACGCCAGTCTGATTACGATCGGCATTCTTTCAGCCGGGCTCGGGCTGAAGGGGTTCCTGCTGCCGAGCGGTTTCATCGACGGCGGCGTCACCGGCGTATCGCTGCTGCTTGCGATGGTGACGAGCCTGCCGCTGCCGTTCTGGCTGCCCGTCATCAACGTACCGTTCGTGTTTCTCGGCTATCGGCATCTGGGCGCGCCGTTCGCGATTCGCAGCGCGCTCGCTATCGGCGTGCTCGCGATCGTGCTTGCGCTGGTGCACTACCCGGCGGTCACGGAAGACCGCCTCCTCGACGCGGTGTTCGGCGGGTTCTTTCTCGGAGCGGGCATCGGTCTCGCCGTGCGCGGCGGGGCCGTGCTCGACGGAACGGAGATCGCCGCGCTCTTGATCAGCAAGCGCAGTACGCTGCTGCGCGTCGGCGACGTGATTCTCGGATTCAACGTCTTCCTCTTTCTCATCGCGATGGCGGTGCTCGGCGTCGAGAACGCACTGTATTCGATCCTGACGTACCTGACGGCGGCGCGAACGCTCGACTTCGTCATTCACGGCATCGAGGAGTACACCGCGATGACGATCGTGTCGGGGAAGAGCGCGGACATTCGGGATGCGCTGACCCGCGTCCTCGGCCGCGGCGTGACCGTGTATCGGGGCAGAGGCGGGCTGACCGACGTGGAGCAGGACATCCTCTACTGTGTCGTGACGCGCCTCGAGATCGGCAAAATCAAGGCGATCGCGCGCGGCATCGACGAAAGCGCCTTCATCGTGTCGCACGCGCTGTCGGACGTCGAAGGCGGGGTCGTCAAGAAGAACGCGCTCCACATCGATTGATGTGCCTTTGTCACCGCTGCATAAGGTATTAGAATCCCTGTTCTCAGAGCACTTCTAAAGGCGGCCGGCCTGCCGGACGCGAAAGGGGAAACGCGTGACGGTTCGCGCTGGACGCACAGTTCTCGACATGAACGCCTACCAGTGGACGGTGTTGCTAGCCGCCTGGCTGGGATGGGGCTTCGATATTTTCGACAGCTTGCTCTTCAATTACGTGGCGCCGAACGCGGTGCCCGTGCTGCTCGGCATTCCGCTCGGCACGCCCGCGGCGCGAACCGCAACGCTGCAATGGACCGGCATCCTGACATCGCTCCTGCTGATCGGCTGGGCGGTCGGCGGCATCATTTTCGGCCGCGTCGCCGACCGGCTCGGCCGCACGCGCACGCTGCTGCTGACCATGATGATGTACGCGATCGGGACGGCCGCCTGCGCGTTTGCGCCGAACATGGCGACGCTCGTGTTCTTTCGCATCATCGCGTCGCTCGGCATCGGCGGCGAGTGGGCGGCGGGCGCGGCCATGGTCGCCGAGGTCGTTCCGGAACACCGCCGCGTTGAAGCGGGCGCGCTGTTGTACACGGCCGCGCCGGTTGGACTGTTTCTCGCGACCATCGTCACCTACCAGGTGCAGGGCGTCTACTTCGCGGACAACCCTGAAGTGTCGTGGCGCTACGTGTTCCTGTTCGGCCTGCTGCCTGCGGCGGTCGCGTTCCTCGTGCGGTTGTTCGTGAAGGAGCCCGAGCGATGGAAGCACGCGGCGAGCCATGCCGCGCCTCCGCGCATCCGTGAGTTGTTCACGCCGCAATACCGCGCGATTACCATCAGCGGCCTCCTGATGGCGGTGGTCGCGCTCATCACGTGGTGGAGCTGCAACGCGTTCATCTCCGTGGTGGCGACCGGTCTCGCGGCCGAAGCGGCTGCGGGGCTGCCTCCGGTGCAGGCGACCGCGCTCGTCGAGAGCTGGAAGCAGACCGCGGGCAACTGGTTCAACATCGGCGGCCTCATCGGGACGCTGCTCACCGTGCCGGCGTCGAAGTTCCTCGGCCGCCGGACGATGTTCGCGATCTATTTCCTCGCGTCGGGTCTGGCGGTGCTGGCGGCGTTCGGTCTGCCGATGGAGCCGCGCACGCGGCTGTTCATGTATTTCCCGATCGGGCTGTCGGTCTTCGGCGTCTTCGGCGCGTTCACCTACTACCTGCCCGAGCTGTACCCGACGCGGCTGCGCGGAACGGGCGCGGGCTTCTGTTACAACGCCGGCCGGCTGATGGCGGCGCCCGGTCCGTTCCTGGTCGGCGCGATTGCGTCGCGCGGGGCCGGCGCGCTTGGCGGCGCCGTCGAGGTGCTGTTTTATGTGGGTTTCGTGCCGCTGCTCGGTCTGCTGGTCATGCCGTGGGTGATGGAAACCAAAGGAAAGGTGCTCGCCGATTAGATCTTTAGATCTATAGTTCAGTAGTTCAGTAGATACAGGAGGTCACAGATGGATCGTCGCGAATTCGTCCGCCTCGCAGGCAGCGGAATGGCTGCCGGGGCTCTCGCTGAAACACTCGTCTCGGCGCAGGCTGCCCAGAGGCCCGCGCCCGCCAGAACCGGCACGGCGGCGTCGAAAGTGAAATTCCATGTCGGGACGCAGCATGGCGATTCCGACGCCATCCTGAAGAACATGGCCGCTTTCGGCGTCAACAACATCTGCGGCAGCATGCCGTCGGCGAAGCTCGACGAGAAATGGTCCGTCGAGGCGCTGACGAAGCACCGCGAGCACGTCGAGTCGTACGGCATCAAGCTCGACATGACGGCGATCACGATGACATCGGCGTCGATCGATCGCGCGCAGATGCCCGCCATCATGCTGGGGCAGAGCCCCGAGCGCGATCGCAACATCGACGACATCTGCACGCAGATCCGTAACTGCGCGAAGGCCGGGATCTTCGCGGTGAAGTACAACTTCACCATCGTCGGCATTCCGCGGTCGGGCCGGGCCAAGGGGCGCGGGCCGTCGACGTACAGTGAATTCGTTCTCGAAAAGGATGCGAACAAGGACAAGCCGACGATCGCGGGAAACGTGAGCGCCGACGAGTATTGGGAGCGCATCACGTACTTCCTCGAGCGCGTCGTGCCGGTCGCCGAGGAATACAAGGTGAAGATGGGCTGCCATCCGCAGGATCCCGGCGTGCCGCGCGGCTACAGGAGCATCGAAGAGGTGCCGCTCGCGACGCCGGCTGGATTGAGGCGCTTCGTGAAGATCAAGGAAAGCCCGTACCACGGCCTGAACTTCTGCCAGGGCACGGTGTCGGAGCAGCTCAAGAACCCCGGCGTCGAGATCCACGACGTCATTCGCAGCCTCAAGGGGAAGATCTTCAACGTCCACTTCCGCAACATCGATGGCGGATACCTGAACTTCCGCGAGACATTCATAGACAACGGCAGCGTCGACATGCTGCAGGCGGCGCGCACCTACAAGGAAATCGGCTACGACGGCATGCTGATGCCCGACCACGTGCCGACCGTCGACGGCGACCCGGATCACAGCCAGGGATTCGCGTTCGCGATCGGCTACATCAAGGCGGTCATCGCGGCGGTGAGTGCAGAAGCGTAAGAGAAGTACGTAGTGTCCGGCTTCAGCCGGACCTGTATAAACGTAGGGCGGGTCTTGCACTTCAGACCCGCCCTTTCTTTTTCTGGCCCTGATTACGGTGAACCCATTTCGGTAGGGTCCGGCTTCTTGACCCGCCGTAGCCTTGGCGAAGGCGGTCAGCCGGACCGTGATCGGTGGCGCAGGGCTTCAGCCCTGCCTCTCACGTCAGCGTCCGGAAGCACCGGTTCCGCAAACAAGAAGGTCGGCGTGGCAAAACAGGTCGCCGGCATTTGTTGTCACTGCCATGGCGCTCGGACCAAGTCTGGTCCTCGCGGAGGTGGCCGGCTCCTGTGTTTTGTCCTCTGACGCCCTCACGCCGACTTCGATTGTTTGCTTCACCGGCGCTCCCGGCCGCTGACGTATACCGGCAGGCGAGACTTCAGTAAACGCACTTCGGTAGGGTCCGGCTTCAGCCGGACCGTGATCTGTCTCTGTGAGCCTGGTGAGGTCGACGTTCTGCTTGCGGCTCACGTGTCCTCGCGTGTCCATTCGCCGCGCCGCAGAACATCGCCGTCACCCGTCTGGAGACCGTACGTAGTGCCCGGCTTGAGCCGGACCGTCGTGTAATTAAGAAACGTATGATGTGCTAATCTCTGCTGCTGCGCGTTAATACACCATCGCTGATGGTGGTCGTCATGACTGTCGAATTGGTTCCACCCGGTCTCCCAATTCAGTTAAGGCCATCAGATTTTCGAAAACCGTGAGCCAACAGGTGCCATTCTCGGCGCGCAATCGAGGCCAACACCGCCAGATTGACGCTGACTTTCCCGACAGTGCAAGAAACGGTCTTGCTCATATTCTGTATGACCTTATTGAAAAGGAGTTTGTAGATGACTGGAGACGAGTAGCAAGAGAACTGCAAAGGATTGGTCGCGTCGCACCCGTTGAATACAACTTCTCATCAGTTTCCAGCATGCGCCGCGCCCAAGAGGACGCCATGGAGATTCTCCGAACTCTGCAGTGGGATAAGGCGCTGGACTTTTGTGAGCGACTTCACAACCACCTGGCCAAGGAAATCGGACACCACAACGACGACGGCGAATACCGTGTGAGCAAGTCCCGAAGTGAGGTACAGGCAGACATTGCTGCGGATCTACAGCGCTTGTTCTTAGAGGAGGGACTTGCGTTCGAATTCAGCGATGGCCTTGTTCGACGGCGCGGTCGCAAGCACACGGTAGAAGTGACTTCTAGAGCAGAGGTAGTCTTGGGAGATCCTCGGCTCACCTCCGCTCGAAAACACTACGACAAGGCGCTCCAGTTCTTTCGCAATCCGGCGAAACCCGACTATGAAAATACCGTTAAAGAGGCTGTGTGTGCTGTAGAGGCCGCGGGTAAAGCCCTCTTTCCCAATGCGAAGGCCGCGACTCTAGGTGACTTGGTGAAATGGTTGATCGTTTCGAAGGATGTCACCGTTCCCAAGGCATTGGCGCAAACATTCACAGGCCTTTACGGCTTCCGCAGTGGTGGCGACGGAGTTGGCCATGGTGGTAGCGGTGGAGGCACAGCTACGTCCGAAGTCGCAGAATACGTGTTGGCGGTCTGTGCATCACAGGTGATTTATCTTGTTGACCTTGCAAACAGCCAAGAGACCGACATTCCCTTTTGAAGTTACTTACGCAGTGCGAGTTGCGGAGGACGCTTGTTCCTTGATCACGATTCGTATTTGAAGCACTGATCTGCAGGCGGGTGACGGCGATGTTCTGCGGCGCGGCGAATGGACACGCGAGGACACCTGAGCCGCAAGCAGAATGTCGCCGTCGCCCGGCTCACAGGGACAGATCACGGTCCGGCTGAAGCCGGACCCTACGAACCCAGCGCCAGCTTGATCACCTCCGCGAGATGGAGCGCCTTCCGACCCGTTCCCTGGTAAATCTGCTCCCGGCAACTGAATCCATCCGAGACGATGAGCGTGTCGGCGGCGGCCTTGCGCACGGATGGCAACAGCACGCGCTCGCCGATGGCCATCGACACGTCGAATTTGTCAGCATCGAAGCCGAAGGGGCCGGCCATGCCGCAGCAGCCGGCATCGGGTGACGTGACCTGCGCGCCCATCTTCCTCAATAACGATTCCTCATCGGTCATCTTCATCAGCGCTTTGTGATGACAGTGGCCGTGCAGAAGGACGCTGCCGTTGAGCGCCGGCGGCCGGAAGTCCGGCGCGTGCCGCTCCAGGAACTCGCTCAGCAGGAACGTCTGCTTGCGCAGTTTGTCCGCACGTGCGTCTGTGGGAAACAGATTTCGCAGCTCGTCCCGGAAGACCGACGCACAGCTCGGCTCGAGGACGACGATCGGGACGCCGGCGTCGATGTGCGGGCCCAGATGATCCATGACGCGCTGCAGGTACGCCTTCGCGCGGTCGAGCATGCCGAAGTCGTAGAGGGGCCGGCCGCAGCACAGACGCGCGCGCGGAACGGTCACGCGCACGCCCGCGGCGTGCAGCACGTCGAGCGCCGCGCGGCTCGTCGATGGATGGAAGTAGTTGTTGAAGGTGTCCGCCCACAGAATGACTTCGCGCGCGTCCGCCGTCGGCGCCGTTCTGTCGCCGGGCGAGGGCACATTCGCTTTTCGCGCCCACGCCGTAAAGCTCTGGTTGGCGAGCCGGGGCAGCTCACGCTGCGGCGCCAGATGGAGCAGGCGTGTCACGAGGCTCGTCACCCCCGGTGCCTTCATCGCCAGATTTGCCAGCCGCGGCGTGTGCGATCCGAGCGCCGCCCATTTGTCGATCAATCCGAACGCATACGCTTCGAGCGGGCGCCGGCGGCCGTCGTAATAGTGCGCGAGAAATTCCGCGCGGTAGGTCGCCAGGTCCACGTTGGTCGGGCACTCCGATTTGCACGCCTTGCACGACAGGCACAGATCGAGCGCCTCCTTCACCTCTTCGCTCTTCCACGAATCGTTCAGCACCTCGTTCTGCAGGAGCTCCCACAACAGCCGCGCGCGTCCGCGCGTGCTGTGGCGCTCCTCCAGCGTCGCCATGTAGCTCGGGCACATCGTCCCGTAGTCGTGCTTGCGGCACTCGCCAAGCCCGATGCACCGCATCGCGGCTTTCGTGAACGACCCTTGGTCGTCCGGAAATGAAAAGAACGTCGCCGGCTCAGCGGGGTGATAGTCGGCGCCGAGCCGCAGATTCTCCGTCGGCTGATACGCGTCGATCAGCTTGTGGGGATTCATCCGGTTCCCAGGATCCCACGTGGCCTTGAACTCGCCGAATGCGCGCATCAGATCGGGGCCGAACATCTTCGGCAGCAGCGCGCCGCGCGATTGTCCGTCGCCATGCTCGCCCGAGAGCGATCCGCCATAGCGGATGACGAGATCGGCGCCGCGATCGATGAACTCGGCGTACTTACGGATGCCGTGCTCGCTCTCGAAGTCGAAGCTCACCTGCATGTGAATGCAGCCGTGCCCGAAGTGCCCGTAGAACGCCGCCTGATAGTTGTACTCGTCGAGCAGCGCGCGCAGCTCCCGCAGGTACGGCCCAAGCTTCTCCGGCGCGACCGACGCATCATCCCAGCCTTCCCAGCGGGGAAGGGAACCGGGCACGGCAGACGCCGCGCGCGGCCCGGACTCTCTGATTTTCCAGACGGCTTTGGCCTCGGCCGCCGTGTAGATCCGTGTCTGCGGAGCGTCGGGAAGACGCGACAATCTCTCCACGAGCCGTTGCGCCGACGCGCGGCTCTCTGCAGCGTCGTTCGATCCGTATTCAACCAGCAGAATTCCGCGCCCTGCAGGGAGCAGCTCGAGATTGGGCGCCGCCTTGTGTTTCAGGCCGTCGATGATGCCTCCCTCGAAGCCTTCGAGCCCAATCGGAGACGACTTGAGAATGGCGGGCACATGATCGGCCGCGGCAAACGAGTCGGGATAGCCAAGACCGATGAGCGTGCGGTGTTGCGGGCTGTCGATCAGCCGCAGCGTGGCACCCAGCACGATGGCGCAGGTGCCTTCCGATCCCACGAGCGCGCGCGCAACGTGAAATCCGTTTTCCGGAAGCAGCTGATCGAGGTTGTAGCCGGATACGCGGCGCGGGATGTGAGGGAAGCCGCTGCGTATGCGCTCGAGATGCCGATCGCGGATCGAACGCAGCGCGGCGTAAATCTCGCCGCGGCGGCCCCCCTCGCGGACGATCGCGTCGAGCTCTGCTTCGGTTGTCGCGCCGACGGTCAGCTCGGTGCCGTCGTAGAGGAGAATCGTCAACTCGTGGACGTTATCGACGGTCTTGCCCGCAATCAACGAATGCGTGCCGCACGAGTTGTTGCCGATCATTCCTCCGAGGCTGCACCGGCTGTGCGTCGAGGGATCGGGGCCGAACGTCAGCTGATGCTGTTCGGCGCGCGCGCGGAGCGTGTCGAGAATGACGCCGGGCTGGACGCGTGCGATGCGCTTCTCGATGTCGACCTCGAGAATGCGGTTCATGTACTTCGTGAAGTCGAGCACCACGGCGACGTTGCAGCTCTGCCCGGCGAGGCTCGTGCCCGAGCCGCGCGCGAGGATCGGCGCGTCGAACGATCGGCAGATCGCCACCGCCGCGCGGACGTCGTCTTCGTCCCTGGGCACGACGACCCCGATGGGAACCTGGCGATAGTTCGAGGCGTCGGTGGCGTACAGCGCGCGGCTGCCGCGATCGAAGCGCACTTCGCCGCGCACGGTCCGCCGCAGCTCGCTGTCGAGCTCGGCGGCCCGCCCGAACGTGTCGATGGGTTTCGCGTGAGAACTGAGCGGAAGGGTCGTCACCGCGAGGCAGACGCGGGTTGAGATGTCTGCAACGACGCCGTCAGCGACCGCAGGGCCGCCTGCGCTCCGCCCGGCTTGTGCGGGACGCCGGCAAGGGCGAGCCCCATCTCCACGCCGCTCAGCGTGCCCGCCAGCATCAGATCGTTGAACGATCCGAGATGGCCGATACGGAAGACTCGTCCGGCGAGCTTGCCGAGTCCTGTGCCGAGCGACATGTCGAAGTGCTCGAGGATGATCTGGCGCAGCCGATCGGCGTTATGTCCTTCGGGCGTGTAGACCGCGGTCAGCGAGTTCGAATACTCCGAAGGATTTTCCGGCACGATGTCCAGGCCCCACGCGCGCGCGGCTGCGCGGGTTGCTTCGCCATGCCGCGTGTGGCGGTGCAGCACGTGCTCGAATCCCTCTTCTTCGATCATCCGCAGCGCCTCGCGCAGGCCGTAGAGAAGATTGGTTGCCGGCGTGTACGGGAAGAACCCGGACGTGTTCGCCTTGAGCATCTCGTCCCAGTTCCAGTACGACTTCGGCAGCTTCGCCGACGCGTTGGCCGCGAGCGCCTTCTCGGATACGGCGTTGAAGCCGAGCCCGGGCGGTACCATCAACCCTTTCTGCGATCCGCACACGGTGACGTCGATTTCCCACTCGTCGTGCCGTAAATCAATCGACGCCAGCGATGAAATGGCATCGACGATCAGCAGCGCCGGATGGCCGCTTCGATTCATGGCGCGGCGGAGATCGGCGATGCGGCTGACGACCCCTGTCGACGTTTCGTTGTGGACGACGACGACCGCTTTCAGCTCGCGGGCGGTGTCGTCCTTCAGGCGCTGTTCGAGCGTTTCCGGTGACGCGCCGCGGCGCCACGTGCCCGGCACGTATTCCACGGTCAGCCCGAGGCGTTCCGCGACCTGCCGCCACGCGATGTGCGAGAACCAGCCGGTTTCGAAAATCAGAATCCGATCGCCGGGCGAGAGCGTGTTCACGAGCGCCGCTTCGGCCGCGCCGGTACCGGACGCCGGAAAGACGACGACCGGTCCGCGTGTGCGGAAGACGCCTTTCAGCCGCTCGAGTACTTCGAGGCCGAGGCCGGCGAACTCAGGGCCGCGGTGATCGATCGTGGCTTGCGCGATCTCTTTCAGCACGCGATCGGGCACGTTCGTCGGCCCGGGAATCTGTAGGAAGTGACGTCCTGTATGTGTCATAAGTTATTTCCCCGCCGGACCCAGCGCCGTCATGAACGTGCTCCATGGCACCGGCTTTCCATGAACCGGCGCGATGGTGCCGACGTCGAGCTTCATGCGCTGCACCTGATTGTGGAGGCTGCGCATCGCAGGCATCTGCGCGGGCTTCGGCGCTTCGTGCGTGTCGAACAGGTCGGCCTCGAATGCGATGCGCTCCGCCGGCAGATACGCCATCAGCATTCCTGCGACGTGCTGCAGCGGCTGCACATAGTACACCCGCAGGATCCGGCTGTTGTCGGTGATGACGTAGTTTTCCTGGATGGCCTCGTAGTTGTACCCCTCCGCCACCTCGGTGGGAGGCCACAGCGACAGGATGTCGGGCTTTACCGTTCTCGGCCTGTAGTTCAGGACGTCGCGGTTGAGGAACTCCAGGTTGAACAGGTGCGTCACGACCGTGGCGCCGATGTGGCTGTACGTGCGCAGGCCGCCGATGTGATCGAAATGCGGGTGCGACACGATCAACCAGCGAACCGGTTTGTTCGGCGCGAGCGTCGCGATCTGCTCGATGACAGCGAGGCTGCGTTCTTCGCTGCCAGGCGCTTCGAACACCGCGACGAAGTCGCGGAACTCGACCATGTAGCTGTTCGCGGGGCCGCCCCCGATCATGTACACGCCATCCGCCATTTTTTCAACGGTGACGAGCGCCGGATTCGGAGGCTGCGCCTGCTTCACCGATTCGGGAACGGGAACCGGGTCGTCACACACGTTGGCCTGTACGTTCGGAAATTTGCCCCCGTACGCGTTGTGGCCGGTGCTTTCCGAGTAGAACTTCCAGTTGTCGTCCCATCCTTGATGGGAGTGCCAGTTGATCGGCCACCGCGACGGCCCGGCCGCGACAAACTCCGTCGACTCCTGCTCGATATTGAAATCGCCCAGGACGTTCTCGTTCACCGTGGCCTTGAGCCGCGTGATGATGTTCTGGCTGTTGATCGTCGCGTCGACGCGAAACTTCCCGAGCACCGTAATCCCGACGACGTGCACGCGCTCCGGCGCGACGACGTTGCCGTCACGGCCTTTCTCGATTTGCTCCCATCGCCAGAGCGCTTTCGGGTTTGCACCCGGCATGCGCGCGGCCTTGAGAAAGCCGTGCGGGTTCAGCCACACGTCGAGTTGATACACATCGGCCATCTCGGGGGGGACGGGAACGGGCGCGCCGGCGCCGTCGATGTGCCACGCGTACCGGCCGTTCACGATGTGCGTCTGCCGGGGGCTCGCCTGCGTGGGGGTGCCGCCGGCCCAGCCGAGACCGTATTTCCACGAGGCCGGATTGTTGCCGGGCTTGCGGTCGAACGTCTCTTTGCTCGTGCCGGTCTCCCAGTTGATCGTGCGCGTGTAGTTCCCCATCTCGCTGCGCTGCCAGTCGATGTTGACGGCGTTCTCGAACGTCTGTCCGACCGGGCCGCTGTAGCCGGTGCCCGAAAACGTGATGCAGCGAAGGCTCTGTTCGTTGATGGCCCCGGACGCGGCGGCGAGCACCGGCCCCGGATTGACATAGCCGGGCGGGAATTGCTGCGCGGGCATCTGGGTTCCCGCAGCCACGACGAGGGTAAGGAGCAGACACAGTCGCTTGGCCATGATGCGGTGCATCATAATATCTCCCCGACAATGTCCAAAGTCCCGATTAACCGCTCGCAGGGGCGCTCCATCGTCGTCTCCACGCGCGGTGTCGTTGCCTCCGAACATCCGCTGGCGTCGCAGGCCGGCGCCATGGTGCTGGCGCAGGGAGGCCACGCCGTCGACGCAGCTATTGCCGCCAACGCGGTGATGGGCGCCGTCTGTCCGATGGATTGCTGCTCGAGCGATTCGGCCGCACGCCGCTCGCGCACGTGATCGAGCCGGCGACAGCGCTTGCCGACGAAGGGGTCGGATCCGCGAAAAGACGGGGCAGCTATTCCGGAGCCCCCCTAACGCTGCCCGCAGAGAAATGCCTGTCTTCCCCGTGCGTCTCCGTGTCCCCGTCTCTCCGTGTTGAGATAACGAAGAAGCGCCAAATACAAAGGGCGGGCCCGATTGCTCGGCCCGCCCTTCAGCTATCAGCTTTCAGCTGTTAACCACCAACCAGCAACCACCTACCATTTGAACTGATACGCGAGGCGTGGGAACCGGCCCGGCATGATCGCGGTGACCTGGCCGAGCGAGTTGCCCACGGTGTCGTTCATCGTCCTGATCGAGTTGTTGTTGAACACGTTGAACACGTCGAGCTGGAACGTGTGCACCCGGTTGGCGAACCGGAAGTTCTTCTTGAAGTTCACGTCAAGCTGATCCCAGCGCTCGCCGTACAGCGTGCCGGGCGGCGTGAGGATGAGCGTCTGCGCCTGCGTGCGCTGGCCGTTCGGGAACAGGTTCGCGGCCGGCGCCCACTGAATGACGCGTTCGAGCCCGCCGAAGCTCTGCACGACCGCGCCGATGTCGACGCCGAGCGGCAGCGTGTAGTTCCCCGCGAGCTTGAACTCGTGGAGGAACGGCATGTTGAAGTTCCGCTGATCGCAGAAGCGCCCGCCCCGCGCGACGTTGCGTCCCTGATACAGGTCGCCCGTCGGCGGCCCGTTCGGGTTGTCGTCGTTTTCGCAGAACACCGAGGTGTTCTTCTCCACCGTCCAGCTGCCGAACATCATGGCGCCGCCCGGCAACCGCGCCGAGAACGACGTCTCGAACCCCGTGTAGAGCGAGCGATCCTGACTGGCGCTCATGTCGACCAGCCCCTGCCCGAACACGGAGTTCTTCGCCTGGACCAGGTTGTAGACCGTGATCATCTCGTTCGCGTCGAGCACGCCGGCGACGTCCGGATCTCTCGATACGTCCGGCATGCGGATCTGGAACGGAGTGTAATCGGCGGTCGTGATGAACGAGCGGTCGGTCATCTGGATTTCGTGGATCGTCCGCTTGTACATCATCGCGCCGATCGCGATGCGCGGCTTCAGCTGATGCTGGAAGCCGACCGTCATCTCCCAGTTGTACCGGCGGTCGAGATCGCCGAGCGTGTTGTTGCGGACGGTGCCGAACGTGCCGCCCGCGGGGCTCGGCCCGATTTCGTGATCTTCAACGATTCCGTTTCTGTTGGTCGCCGCGGCTGCGCCCGAGCAGGCATTGCCCGCCGCGTTCAGCACGCAATCGAACCAGTTGCGCGACTCGCTGAGGATGCCGATCGGCGAGTACGCCGCAGCCGGGTCGGCGTCGTACTGCCGGTGATACTTGCTGTAGTTGGCCTTCAGCGCCGTGCGGCCGTTGCCGAAGAGGTCGTACGCCGCCGCGAAGCGCGGCGCGTAATCGGGCCCCCACTTCAGCAGACCGCGCTCTTCCGGGAAGTACCGGGCCGGGACGAATCGCCCGGCCGGGGACGATGCGGCCCTCATGCCCGCGCTGAACCACTCAACGCGCAGCCCGGGGTTGATCGTCAGCCGCTTAATCGTCCACGTATCCTGGAGGAAAAACGCCGCGTCGTAGTCGACGATACCGGGCGCCTCGGCCGGCGTGTTCCATACGGTGACCGAGCTCGGCTGCCCGGCCGTGTAGTTCTGGTACAGGTCGCCGTTGTGCGTGTTGCCCATGCGGCCGTCCGGGCCGATTTCATGGTTGTAGCCGAACTTCACGCTGTGCGAACCGGTGACGTACGACAGCACCGCCTGATAGACGTGGCGCGTGTTGTCCTGGCGCTGAATCTGGTTCGAGCCCCAGATCGTGCATCCCGCCACCGCGCTGTTCGCCGCGGTAAAGGCGCACTCATCGTCCACCTGCCGCTGCGTGTCGGTCTTCCTGGTCTTCACGTACCACAACGGCGTGCCGCGCGGCTGTTCGAGGCCCGGCATCGGTGCGCCCAGCCAGTCGAACAACGTCCACGAATAGCCGGCTTCGAACAGCAGTTTGTTCGTCAGCGGCGAGGTCCATCGAATGTTGCCGACGGTGTGATGCGCATGCTTCGGATCGCGGAACTGCGATGCGCGCGGGTCCTGCGCGGCGACGAAGTCCTTGCCCTTGCGCTTCCACCACCGCTGCACGAACGACGCAATCTTGTGCTTCGGCGCGGCCTGCAGCGTGAGGCGCACCGACGGCCCGCGCACGTACGTATCGAGGTACGAGTTGATGAACTCGCCGTCGGGTGCGACGATCGTCACCGGCACGTCGGTGATGAGCTCGTCCGACGATTGATGGCGCGCCGCGACCAGGAACCACATCTTGTCGCGCTTGATGGGACCGCCCACCGATCCCGTGAACATGTGAATGTGCTTGATCTTGTTCGGGCTGTTGATGCTGCGCGGCGCTGCGCGCAGGTCGGCGCCCGCGTTGGCGCTCTGCCAGTTGCCGCTGCTGAAGCCGAGGAACGTTGCGCCGCTGAACATGTTGCCGCCGTCTTTCAGCACGCTGTTCATGCGGATGCCGCCGCCGGAGGTGTCGGCGGGAATCGCGCTCGTCATGATCGTGATTTCCGACTGCAGCATGTCGTCGAAGTACGCCTGCGACGCGCCTTCGAGACTCTGAATCGACATCCCTTCGACCAGTTGCTCCGCGTCGTCGCCGCCGAGGCCGTGCGCGCGGAGGCCGACCTGCTCGGTCATGCGCGAGCCGCCGACGTCCGGCGTCCCCTGCCGGACCCCTGGCGACAGCACGCCGATCGACATGACGTTGCGCGAGACCGGCAGCGTGTCGATGATGTCGCGCGTCATGACCTGCGTGCGCGACGCCGACGAGACGTCCACTTGAGGCGTCTCGCCGGACACCGTGATCGTTTCCTCGAGCGCGCCGACCTTCATGTCGGCGTTAATCGTGATGACGACTTCCGACGGCACGTCGATGTTCTCGCGCAGAACCGTGCTGAAGCCGGTCAGCGTAAAGGTCAGCTTGTACAGACCGGGTCGCAGCGCTTCGATGCGGTAGCGCCCCTGGTCGTCAGTGACGGCCGTGCGGACTTTCTCGATAATCGCCGGGCTGGACGCTTCCACCGTCACACCGGGAAGCACGCCGCCCGACTCGTCGCGCACGGCGCCGACGATTTGCGCTTGCGCATAGGCAACTGTCGGCAACAATATGGCCGCGCACACGGCGAGTGCCGCAAAGAACAAATGTCTATGGCACGCCTTCATGAGGCTCCTCCCTGCAATCGTTGAAAGACTGGAGAATTTCCAGGAGTCGATGGGATAAGGATACGTAAAGGGCCATGGGTTCAACAAGGACCGAAATGTCGCAGTAATCCAATAAATTGAAGGAGAATATGGCCATGATTCTCAGGAAAACCGCAGCTGCATTTGCGTTGCTGGCCCTGTTCGGAGCACCAGCCGCGGTGGCCCAGACGCCCGCCGGGACCGTCTGGACGTTCGATCGCCTCGACAACATCGGGGGCATCAAAACGACCGTCGAAGGCAATCCCCGTGTCGTCGACACGCCGCTGGGCAAGGCCATCGAGTTCGACGGCGTCGACGATGCGATCTGGATCGAGAAGCATCCGCTGGCGGGCGCGAAGACCTTCACGTTCGAGGCGATCTACCGGCCGGATGGAGGCGCGTTCGAGCAGCGGTGGTTCCACCTTGCCGAGCGGGATCCGGGGACCGGGTTGCTGGCCGGAGCGGAGCATGCGAAGACCGGTCAGGACGCGAACCCCCGCTTTCTGTTCGAGCTCAGGGTGGTCGACACCACCACCTGGTATCTCGACGCGTTCGTGAATGGGCCCGGCTACAACCGCGCGCTCATCTTCAAGGACAAGCTGCATCCGGTCGGCCGGTGGTATCACGTCGCCCAGACCTACGACGGCAGGATGTTCCGCAGCTACGTGAACGGCGAACTGCAGGGCGAAGCGGAGATCGCGTTCACGCCGCAAGGCGAGGGGGCCTCGTCGGTCGGCACGCGCATCAACCGGCGCAACTATTTCAAAGGGGCGATTCGCCAGGCGCGGTTCACGCCGCGGGCGCTGACGCCCGATCAGTTTCTGAAGGTGACCCCATGACGTTACATCGTGTGCTCGTCGCGGCGATGTTCGCAGCCGCCACCGCTGGGCTGACCGCTCAAGTGACCGAGCAGGAACTTCTGAAGCCGAACCCGGAGAACTGGCTGCACTATTCCGGCAGCTACAACTCGCACCGCCACTCCCTGATGAAGCAGGTGACGCCAGAAAACGTGGCGAAGCTGCAAGCGAAGTGGGCGTACCACCTGGTGGGCCAGCAGCACATTCAAGCCGTCCCCATCGTCGCCGACGGCGTCATGTACGTCTCGCAGTACAACCGCGTCGATGCGCTCGACGCGCGCACCGGCAGTGTGATCTGGCAGTTCCAACGCGATCCCGTGAGCACGGGGACGCAACGCGGCACGGCCGTTCATGGCAACAAAGTATTTGTGACCACGACCGATTCGAAGCTGGTCGCGCTGGATGCCCGTACGGGAAATGTGATCTGGGAAACGGCCGCTGCCGGCGGCCGGTACCGCTTCGCCGGCCAGGCGCCGCTCGTCGCCAAGGGCAAGGTGATCATGAGCGGCAACCAGCCGTTCGGATTCATCCAGGCCTATGACGTGGAGACCGGCACGCATCTGTGGACGTGGAATACCATCCCGCAGTCGCCCGGCGATCCGGGCGCCGACACGTGGGCCGACGGATCCTGGAAGCTCGGCGGCGGCCCCGTGTGGGTGAGCGGCAGCTTCGATCCCGAACTCAACACGCTCTTCTACGGTACGGGCCAGCCCGGATCGCAATGGGCCGGCGACGTGCGCGAAGGCGACAACCTCTTCACCGAGTGCGTCGTCGCGCTCGACATCGATACCGGCAAGATGAAGTGGTACTTCCAGAACACGCCCCACGACGTGCGCGATTGGGATTCGCTCGAGATGCCCGTGCTGATCGATCGTCAGTTCGGCGGGCAGATGAGGAAACTGCTCGTGCAGGCGAACCGCAACGGCTACTACTACGTGCTCGATCGGACCAACGGGCGATTCCTGCACGGCGCGCCGTTCGTGAGCCGGCTCAACTGGTCGACCGGGCTGAGCCCCGAGGGGCGGCCGATCCTGACGCCAGGTAACGAGCCATCAGTACAAGGCGCCAAGACATGTCCGTCGACGATGGGCGCGACGAACTGGCCGTCGCCCGCCTACAGTCCCGACACCGGCTACTTCTACGTGATCGCGCAGGAAGGATGCAGCATCAACTTCCGGGTCAGCGACAGGCCTGGCGCGGGCGGAGGTTACATCCGGAGCCCGCACGAGGGCGAAGAGTGGAGGTTCTTTCTCCGCGCGCTCGAGGGAACAACGGGGAAGAAAGTGTGGGAATACGAACACGTCCGGTCGCTGCGGTACGGCCCGGGCGTGCTGTCGACAGCAGGTGGCCTGGTGTTCGCGGGTGAGCACCGAGGCCTGTTGACGGCGAATGATGCGCGGACAGGCAAGCCGCTGTGGCACTTCAACACCGGAGCGCTCATCACGTCGGGCGCGATTTCCTACGGCGTCAACGGGCAGCAGTTTGTCGCCATCGTGTCCGGAGCAAACGTGTTTGCGTTTGGATTACCGGAGTAGAGGACGCGCCATGACCACGACTTTTCGGCTGATGGCATTGATGGTGACGACGCTCGGCGTGTCTTTGGCCGCGCAGCGGGGTGGCGGACCGCCGGCCGGGCCTCCCAATCCGTTGGAAGGGCAGCCGCAGGCGATCGAGGACGGACGCCAGATCTACAACAAGGCGTGCACGGTCTGCCACGGACTCGACGGCGCACCTGGCGAGATGGCGCCGGCCCTCGGACTCGAAGGACGCCGCTTCGCAACCCGGAATGCCTCGGAAATTTTCGGCGCAATCAAGGACGGCATTCCGGCGACAGGCATGCCGCCGTCGCCGGACCTGTCCGATCAGGACACCTGGAAAATCACGGCGTACATCCAGGCGCTTCGAGGGACGGCCATCGATGCGCCGACCGTCGGCAACGCGGCGGCCGGTGAAGGCATCTTCTGGGGAAAGGGCGCCTGCGGGCAGTGCCATATGGTGGGCGGCAAAGGCGGCGTGATCGGCCCAGAACTCAGCGCGATTGCCGATCTGCGCAAGACCGCATCGATCGTTGATGCGCTGACCAATCCGCAGTATCGCGTTCAGGGGGACGGGGGCGCCATTCCGCGCAAGCTCGAACCGCCAAACGATTACGCCGTCGTGCGGGTCACACTGCCCGACGGGAAGGTCCTGCGCGGGGTGGTGAAAAACGAGAACAGCATCTCGATGCAGATCTTAGGCGTGGAGGACAGCCGGCTGCACCTGCTCGACAGGAGAACGTTGCGCGCCGTGCAGTACGAGACGACGAGCCTCATGCCGCGCGATTACAAGACGAGGCTGACGGAACAGGAACTCCAGGATTTGATGGCGTTTCTGACACGGCTGAGCCGGCGACAGGCCACGAATGCCTTTGCGCACGACTACTTCGTGTACGCCGGCACGTACACGAATCCGAGCGCGAAGACGACATCAGCGTCGAAGGGGATCTACGCGTGGCGCTTCGATTCGTCGAGCGGTGCGCTGACGCCGATCGGTCTGGTTGCCGAGACGGTGAACCCCGCGCACGTGTGGGCCAGCCCGGACGGCCGGTTCCTCTATGCCGTGAACTGGTCGACGGCGGATCCTGCCGGCGATACGGTCAGCTCGTTCACGATCGATCGCAAGACGGGCGCGCTGAAGCTGCTCAACAAGGTGAGCTCGCACGGTGAGTCGCCCAATCAGGTGGTCCTCGATCCATCCGGCAGGATTGCGGCAACCGTGACCTACAACGGCGGCACCATCACGGCCTTCGGTGTCGAGCCGAATGGCCGTCTCACTGAAGCGATCTATACGGAGAAGCACGCGGGACAGCCGCTCAGCGCGAAGCAGCCAGGACCGCGCGCGCACGGGATTGTGTTTTCGAAAGACGGACGCTGGGCGTACGTCGCGCAACTCGGGCTCGACCGCGTATACACGTATCGCGTCGATCCCGCGAAGCGCACGTTCGCGCCGGCCGATCCCCCGTTCGTGACGATGAACGCCGGCGGCTCGGGCCCGCGGAGACTGCAACTGCATCCGACGGGGACGTTTCTGTACGTCAATCACGAGACCGACTCGAAGGTCAGCGTTTTCGCTGTAGACGGGGCGAAGCTGAGCCAGATTCAGACGCTCTCGACGCTGCCGGCCGACTACAAAGGCAACAACTCGACGGCGGAGATCCAGATCGACCAGACGGGCACGTGGCTCTACGTGACCAACCGCGGACACGACTCGATGGCGCACTACGCCGTCGACCCGGTGAAAGGCACGCTCACGCTCATCGGCCACATCCCATCGGGCGGCCGCACACCGCGCAACATCACGATCGATCCGACAAACCGGCACCTGATCGCCGCCAACCAGAACGGCGACAACATCGTCGTCTTCAGGATCGATCCCAAGACCGGCCACCTCACGCCCACGGGTTCCACCGGACAGGTCGCACAGCCGGGGGGTGTGTACTTCGTCACAGCCGAATAAATGCAAACAGAAGATCAGAAGATCTTCTTCTGACCTTTTGATCTTCTGTTTAGTGTTTGTGACATGGACGGGTAGAATCCCTGCATTCCCGTAGGAGGCCGAAATGTCCGTTCTGAAGAACACCGTCCTGTTGTGTGTACTCGCCGCAGCAGTCGTCGCCGCGCAGGGGCAGGGAGCGAAAGTGTTTCCGCCGACCGCCGAGCAGAAAGCCGAGATTCACAAGAAGCTTGCCGAGTTGAGCGCGCGCCTTGCCGCGCTGGGATCGAATAAGACCGATCCGCAGCTCCTCGCCGATGTACACATTTACAAGAAGGCCGTTGAATATATCCTCCGATTCCCCGAGGAGTTCTTCGGGCAGAACTACGCCGCCGAGACCATTGCGGCGCTCGACACCGGCATCGGGCGATCCATCGAGCTCGAGAACGGCACGTCGTCGTGGACGCGGAAGACCGGCAATGTCGTGCGCGGGTTCATGTCGCGCATCGACGGCAGCTATCAGCCCTACGGCCTGACCATACCGGCGTCCTACGACGGCACGCGGCCGATGCGGCTCGACGTCTGGCTGCACGGCACGCAGCAGCAGAACAACGAAGTGCGGTTTCTCCAGCAGCAGGCCGGCCCGCACGAAACGTCGCAGATTCCCGCGGACGACTACATCATGGTCGAGCCGTTCGCGCG
>CAYHHH010000013.1:56056-59979 GCA_964356125.1 uncultured Bifidobacteriaceae bacterium
AAAGAGCTGACGCCGTATCAGGAGGCGGCGCTGCACTACGTCGACGCGGAGGACTACGCGCTGAACGCGTTCAACGTGCCGTTCGTGAGCTATGGCGGCGAAAAAGACGGCCAGCTGCGCTCGTCGGTTCGCTTGCGCGAAGCTGTCGAACGCGAAGGTTTCAAGCTGACGAAGGAATCGCCGTACAAGTGGACGTCGACCGAGCTGCGCGGGCTGTTTGTGATCGGTCCGGACACCGGTCATGCGTGGCACAAAGAGAGCAAGGCTGAGTCGGAGGCGTTTCTTCGAAAGGCCATCGAAGAAACCGCGGGCCGATCGCTGAACCACGTCAGGTTCGTCACCTACACGACGCGCTACAACAACGCGCATTGGGTTACGGTCGAGCTGCTCGAGGAGAGCTACACGCGCTCAGACGTCGACGCGAAGCGCACCGACGACATGCGGCAGTGCACGGTTACGACGAAGAATGTGGCGCGCGTGAGGTTCGACGTGCCGGCCGCATCGTTCACCATCGACGGACAGACTCTCAAAGCCGGCGCCAATCCGGTGTTTCAGAAGACAGGCGGCAAGTGGGCGGTCGCCGCCGGCCGGCTGGCCGGCCTTCGTAAAGTGCACGGGCTGCAGGGCCCGATTGAGGACGCGTTCACCGATGCGTTTCTCGCGGTGCGCGGCAGCGGCCAGCCGTGGAACGCAGCGGTCCACAACTACGTGAATCACCGTTTCGACAGCTTCAGGAGCGAGTTCGCCAAGTGGATGCGCGGCGACATCCGCGTGAAGGACGACAAGTCCGTCTCGGCAGCCGATATCGCGAATTACAACCTCGTGTTGTTCGGAGATCCCGGCAGCAACGTTATGATCGGCAAGGTCCTCGCCGGCTTGCCGATTCAATGGACGAAGAACGAAATCACCGTCGGCGCGCAGAAGTTCTCGACCGCCGACCATGCGCTCGTGCTGATTTATCCGAACCCGCTCAACCCGCAGAAATACGTCGTGCTGAACACCGGGCAGACGTTCTCGGCGAACCGCATCACGTCGGGCACCGAGGCGGTATTTTTCCCGCGCCTTGGCGATTACGCGGTGCTGACGACGGGCGGAGCGGTGAAGACCGCCGGGTTCTTCGATGAAACCTGGAAACTGAAATAGGAGGAACATGAAGCGAATCGTTGCGGCGCTGTTCGTGTGTACCGCGGTTTTATCCGCGCAGGATGCCGGCTCGCCGAGCGACGCGTTCTACTCGGCGATTCGCCAGGACGATCTGACGAAGCTCCAGGCGTTGCTGAAGGGAGGCGCGAATCCCAACCTCAGCGATCCGCGCGGCGGCGCGACGCCGCTCATGTATGCGGCCGCGATCGGATCCGTCGAGGCGATGACGCTGCTGCTCGACAACGGTGCCAGTGCGAACGGGGCCAACAGCGTGGGAGCAACGGCCCTGATGTGGGCGGCGACCGACGCAGCCAAGGTCCACCTGCTCCTCGCACGCGGGGCCGACGCGAAGGCGGTGTCGCAGCGGGGCCGCACGGCGCTGTTTCTCGCGGCGAGAAGCGACGGGTCGGCCGAGATCGTGAAGCGACTGATCGCCGCCGGCGCCGATGTCCACGCCGTGGACGGGGCGAAGATGACAATTCTGCATGCGGCCGCCGCGGGCGACGATGCCGAGACTCTCCGGCTGATCGTCAATGCCGGCGTCGGCGTGAATGCCGTCGATTTTGCCGGCTTTACACCGCTTATCTATGCGGCGTCGAACCGCAACGTCGCTGCGGTCCGCCTGCTGCTTGCCAAGGGCGCCGACGTGAACGTGCGGTCCGGCGACGGCTCGTTTCAAAAGGTCAAGGCCGGCGCAATTGCGCTGGGGCACTGGGCGCCGCTGACGGCGTCGGTCGCCCTGGCGACGCCGGAGCTCGTCAAAACCCTTCTCGACGCTGGCGCCAGCCTGCAGACAACCGATGTGCGTGGCATGACGCCGCTGATGCTGGCTGTCGCAAACGATCGCCAGAACATCGACGTGATTCGCATGCTGATCGCGCGAGGCGCGGACGTGAACGCGAAGAGCCGTGCGGGGGAGACAGCGCTCGACTGGGCAGTCAAGATCGGGGCAAAGCCGGCGATCGAGGCGCTTCGAGGCGCCGGCGCCGAGGAGACCGAGCACGCGGCCGTGGCCGTTCCAGCTGCCGCGCGCGTTGACGTCCGGACGGCGGTCGAGCGCAGCCGCACGCTGCTCGGCAAAGCCAGCGTGGTGGCCGCCGCGAATGGCGGGTGCGCGTCGTGCCACGCTCACAACATCGTCGACATGGTCGAGCGCGTTGCGGCCGCAAAGGGTCTGCCCGCGGACGAGAAGCTGACGTCACAGCGCCAGACGCTCACGAAGGCGCCGTATTTTTCGCCGGCGAATCTCCTCGAGCGGTTCCCAGATCCTGCGGGTTCACCGATTACGACGGTGTTCGCGCTGACCGCTCTCGCCAACAGCGGCTATCAACCCGATCGCACGACCGATGCGGCTGCGGCGCATCTCGCCAGCCAGCAGAGCCGTGACGGCCGATGGTTCATGACGACAGTCGGACGTCCGCCGATTGGCGAGGGGCCGATCGCGGTAACCGCCTACGCGATTCGCGCGTTGAAGGCGTATGCGCCTCCAGGTCGCAGACGCGACATGGACGAGCGCATTGCGCGCGCAACAGCATGGCTCGCTGCCCAGCGGGCAGTGACGACCGAAGACCGCAACATGCAGCTGCTCGGGTTGCTGTGGGCCGGGCGCAGCGCCCCCGAGCGCGCGCCGCTGGTGACGCAGATCCTCGCGAAGCAGCGCGCCGACGGAGGCTGGGCGCAGGGCGACGACCTGAAGAGTGACGCGTATGCGACGGGGGTCTCGCTGTTCGCGCTCGCGGAAGCCGGCGGGATTTCGCCCGGGCACGCGGCGTACAAGAAGGGGACCGCGTATCTTCTGTCGAGCCAGCGGCCAGACGGGTCATGGTACGTGAAGAGCCGCGCCGTGAAGTTCCAGCCGTATCTGGATGGCGGCTTCCCGTACGAGCACGACCAGTGGATCTCGTCGATGGCCACAGGCTGGGCGACGGCGGCGCTGACGCTGGCGTTGCCGTAGTCGACAGTCGCTGGTCAACAGTCGCTAGTCGACAGTCTATGAAGACAAGTGCTGCAAGCTTCCTGGCGTTTGCCCTGCTTCAGTCAGGTCAGACCGCGCCACCTGCGCTGCTCGAACAGGCGCTGAAGTCGGAGCCAGGCGTCCGGTTGCTCAATCCCGCGACCGATCTGCGTGATTACTCACAGTTCGAGTTGCAGCGGTTCGGTTACTGGCCTCCGTGGCTCGAAGCGGATTTGGATCGCGACAAGCGGTCAGACGTCGTGGCTGTCGTCGTCACACCGTCTCCCGGCGGAACCGAGTACGGTGTCGTGGCGGTCCATGCGCGAGCACCGAAGGAACTGCAGTGGGTCGTGCCGCTCGACACCGAGCCGATCAACGGCGTCACAAGAGGCCCGGCGCCCGATACCGTCGTCCCGTTGTTCTGCGTCGAGTGCGATGCCAACCTCTGGCTCCGCTGGTCAGGTGAGGAATACGAGGCCAATCTGTATGGGGTTGGCGAGACGATCGACATCGGCGGCGAAACGCAGGAGGACCTTCCACTCTACACGTCGCCGAATCTCGCGTCGAAGCCGGTGACGCGCGTGGCGCATTGCACGACGGTCGTCGTGCGGAAGGTGGGCGGCACACCGGACGAGCGGTGGTATTTCGTCGAGACGCCCGAAGGCGAGCGCGGCTGGATCTCCGACAAATTCACCGTCGCGGACATCTGCATCGGGTAAGAGATCACAGAGGTCGTCTCAACACGGAGTCACGGAGTCACGGAGACGCACGGAGAATTCTTTTTCTAAGAAAAGAAAACTCCGTGTAACTCCGTGTCCCCGTGTCT
>CAYHHH010000014.1:0-4800 GCA_964356125.1 uncultured Bifidobacteriaceae bacterium
AAGGGCGCCCGCGTCAACGTGAAGGAAAAGGCCCACAACCAGACGGCGCTCATGTGGGCCGCCGCGCAGCGCCATCCCGACGTCACCGAGCTCCTGATTGCAGCCGGCGCGGACATCAACGCACAGTCGCTGACCTACGCGCAGACCGTCGTCGGTGAGCAGACGCAGCGTTTTGGGCGCGAGGAGCTGAACTACGCGGTGCTTCGCGGCGGCAGCACGCCGCTGCTGTTCGCGGCGCGATCGGGTGACACGGGTTCGGCGCGGCTGCTGCTCGCGGCAGGCGCCAAGGTGAACGACGCGCTGCCCGACGGCACGAGCGCGCTCGTGCTCGCCGCGCACAGCGGCCATGGAGAAACCGCCGCGTTGCTGCTCGAGAAGGGCGCCAACCCTGACGCCGCGGACTCCGGGTATACGGCGCTTCATGCGGCAGTGCTGCGAAGCGACCTCGCGCTCGTTCAGGCGCTGCTCGCGCGGAGGGCCAATCCGGACGTGCGCACGACCAATGGGACGCCGCTGCGCCGCGACACGACAGATTTCAATCTGCCCGCGACGCTCATCGGCTCGACTCCGTATCTTCTTGCGGCGCGCTTCCTCGAGCCCGGCATCATGAAAGCGCTCGCCGCCGGCGGCGCCGATGTGACGCTGGCGATGAGAGATGGCACGACTGCGCTGATGCTGGCGACGGGGGCGAGCTCGGGAAACGGCGCGACGCGCCGTGGCATTGCGGTGATCGATGGGGGAGTCATCGAGCCTGAGACCGCGGTGCTGCCGGCGGTCGCCGCCGCGCTCGAGCTCGGCGCCGACGTGAACGCGGCGAACCAGTCCGGCGACACGGCGCTGCACGCCGCGGCAGCGAAAGGGCTGAACAGCGTGGTTCAGCTCCTCGCCGACAAGGGCGCGCAGTTGAATGCGAAGAACAAGCGCGGATCGACGCCGCTGGCAGCGCTGATGCCGTCGAACGCCGCGATCCGCCGCCGCGGCGCGGCGATTACCGCCGCGGCGATCGCCGATGACGATACGGCCGCCGAGCCCGTCGCCCGCCAGCCGAACCATCCAACGACGATCGCGTTACTGAAAAAACTCGGGGCAACTGAATAATTCTTTAAACAGAAGATCAAAAGATCAGAAGTTTTCTTTTTTGAAAGAATTTCTTCTGACCTTCTGACCTTCTGTCCAAGAATTTCGTATCTATCGCGGTTGAGCCGTCCGTCCGCCACCACCGCCCGAGTCCCCACCGCCGCCGCTCGAGTAACCGCCGCTCGATGCCCCCGACGAAGGCGACGATCCTGAAGACGAGCTCGAGCCCGAGTCGGAGCTGCCGGCGCTGCGCACGCCGCGCGTGGAACCGGACGTGCGGCTCGCCGGTGTCGCGCTCTCGCCGCTGCCGGTACTGTTGGACGATCCCGCCGGCCTCACCCGCGTATACCCGCGTCCGTTGACGACGACGCCGTCGCCGCCGCGCGAATCGGGGTCGCCGGGCTGCGCGTTGCCGCCGGATGGACGTCCGCCGCCGCCGTAGTACCCGCCTCCGCCGGAGCCGTACCCGTAGTAGTTGTTGTAGTTGTAGTAGTTGCTATAGAACGGCGAGCCATAGCCGTAGCGATAGCTGTAGCTCGGCCCCCAGTAGTACGGATACGCGAACGGCGAATAGTAGTAGTAGCTGCTGTAGAACGGGTCGTACATCGGCGACGGATACATGGTCGAGCCCATGTAAACTGACGAGTTGCCCATCGACGCCGTCCCATACGATGAACCGTAGGAAGACGAGGGATAGCCGCTGCGCTGCACCTCGAACTTCTCAGGATAGGCCTGCGCGACGAGCAGGTCGATGACGTTCGGCGACACGCCGTTGTCTGCCAGTTGTGTGAGCACGCGGCTGTTCAGCGCGAACCGCGCGTTGGCCTCGTCGAGCGCCGCCTCGAGCGCTTCCGACTGCACCTTCGCGCTCGCCTCGATGATGTCCTCGATGCTGAGCGGGGCGGTGGTCATTCCCGCAGGACCCGTGTAGGAATCACTGGTGCGCCGGTAGCGCCGCAGCCGCACGTCGGCGTTGCCGTCGACGAGCGTCGCCTGCGCGTCGACCCACTGGCCGTTGGATAGCAGCGTGATGCCTGAGACGGTGCGCTTCGGCCGGTTCGAGCACGTGAGCTCGACGGCGGTGAAGAGCCGCTCGCCGTCGCGCGACCAGTTGCTCGTCTGTGTGCCGCTGCAGTCACCCTGAGACAACGGCTGCACGGAGCCGTCCGCGACGATGGTTTGCTCGAGCACGTTCTTGCCGTCGACGGTCGTCGTCACGGCGACGCCGAAGCGGCCGGACGGCCGCACGCACACCATGGTGCCCGCGGGCACCGGTGCCGACTGGCCGCGCTGGTCCTGCACGATCGTCCAGCATCCCAGGTATGGATTCCACCGCGAATCGAACGCGGCCGGTGATTCCTGCGCCATGACCGGCGCCGACGAGAGCAGCGCGAGCATGGCGGCGAGCATCAGTTTGTTTGTCATCGGTGCATCCTCTTCACGCGCTTAAAACATGTAATGCACGCCGGCTGTTGCCTTGAAGCCGGCGAGGTCGATCGGGTCGAAGTCGATGAAGTCGCGGCCGGGTTTGCCGCTCGACCAAAGATAGCGCCCTTCGCCGCTGAGATAAAGACGTTTGTAGACCCGCACGTCGACGCCGCCGAACACGTGCGCGGTGGGCGTCCAGCCTGAGGAGCGGAACGTGTCCGTGAAGATCGCCGAATTCGCGCTGTCGACGTCGATGAAGTCGCCGTACTGCAGAAACCTGTACCGCATGATGCCGGCCCCTGCGCCGACATAGGGCGTGACGGCGGCGGGAATGAACGCGCGGCTGCTGATCTCGCGGCCGCGGGGCGTGATGGCGAACTTGACGCTGCCGCTGAGATTCAGCTCGGTCAACTCGGTCGTTTGCGTGATCGGCAGGCGCTGGTTGTCGACGAAATCGCGGTACTCGGAGTCTTTGTTGGAATGCGAGAGATCGAACCCGCCGATCGCGCTGAAGCGCGGGCCCATGGCGATCTCGACGTCCATGCCGATGGCCGGGGCGTTGAAATCCTTGCGATCGACCGTGAGGTGACGCTGCACGAACGTGAATAAATCGCTGTTGGCGCTGGCGAACAGCCAGCCGGTGCGGACGCCGATCATGCCTTTCGGGCTGCCGAAGAGGAAATCGGGTGATGACTGCGCGCCGGCGAGCGCTGGAACGGCGAGCAGCGCGAACGCCAGGGCGATGGCCGGGCGACGGTGGCGCATCAGGCAACCTCCTTGTAGGTGCTGAACAGGCGTTTGCAAGGACAGCACCAACGGAAAACCCTCGAATTCATTGGCGTTGCGGAGAATATCACCGGACTCGCCGGGGGGCGGCGTCCTCTTTGGGAGAATTCGCTCCGGCATGACACCCGTCAAGGCCAGCCCGCGCTGCGGGGGAAATACCGACCTGCCGCACGCGACCGATGCCGACTGCTTTCGCGCGGTCGATCGTGAGATCCCCGCGCTTCTGCTCAAGCAGATGCGTGCAACTGGATCCTCGCCAGCACACCAGGCTGTTACCGGAGTGTCGACGTGTCAGCGATAGGTATAGGCGGCGAGCGCCACCCGCATCGGATCGGTCCGATCGACGCGCAGCGGTACGCGGCTGCCAGGCTGGAACCGCGGTACGTGCACGCGAGAAATCAGGCTCTTCGGGATTGTGGCGCGATACGACGGTTTGTCAGGCGGGAGCACTTCGACGAGAAGACCGACGACAGGATCGTTGTTCACGGTGATACCGGTGTCCCAGATGTCGACGACCACGCCTTCGGCAAGGGCGCCTGTTTTTTGCAATTCCCTCGACTGGCGAACACCGCTCAGCCTGTCGACCATTGCACAGGCGCCGCTGGTCGCTGCCAGTATTGCCAACAGTGGCAGTGTCAGCACTGTCGACGACCATACGCCCGTCCCCGATAGAAATGAGGTCTTCATCACACCCTCCGCAGGCAGGCAGGCGTACCCATTCTACGGGGGTACCCCGCCATACGCCAACGGCGTCGATCGGATACTCCAGTGCGTCTCGCCCGGTGGCGTCGTTTCGAGCGTTCGCGGACTCTAACGACTCGTCCGACTCTTCCCGACTCTTGACAATAAGTGTGATAACACCTATACTGACTCCAGTGACCCCGAAGACCCTTCGCGACGAGCTGAAAATCGCCAAGCCCTTCCGGTCTGTGGAAGAGGAAGCCATGCTCAGCATAGCCAGGACCGCCGCGCTCATCGAGCACGCGGGCGCGGAATTCTTCAAGCCGTTCAACCTCACGACCACCCAGTACAACGTGCTCCGCATTTTGCGCGGCGCGGGCGGGGAAGGACTCTGTCGCAACGAAGTGGGGCAGCGGCTCGTCACGAAAGTGCCGGACGTCACGCGGTTGCTCGACCGGATGGAAGCCGCAGGGCTGATCGTGCGCGAGCGTGGCGGCCAGGATCGCCGATTCGTCGCGACGCGCATCACTGACAAGGCGCTCGCGCTGCTCGACAAAATCGACCGCGAGCTGCCGGCCATCCATGCGCGCCAGCTCGGGCACGTCAGCCAGAAGCGCCTCCGGGAGCTCATCAGCATCCTGGAGGACGTCCGCAGCGCACCCTGAAGGAATTTTTTACGTCCGCCACCGCCGTCCGCACGCTCGCCATCGACCGCAGCCACTCCGAGGTCGGCTTTCAGGTTCGCCACCTGCTGAGCAAAGTTCGCGGCCGCTTCAATGACTTCGAGGGCACAGGTGTCGCTTGCGATACAAGCCAAGTAAGCGACAC
>CAYHHH010000014.1:4900-52997 GCA_964356125.1 uncultured Bifidobacteriaceae bacterium
CGCGGCGTCAAAGACCTCGGTTTTCAGAAGCCGACGCCGATTCAGGCCGACGCCATTCCACCCGCGCTCGCAGGCCGCGATCTTCTTGCCTGCGCCCAGACGGGCAGCGGGAAGACCGCGGCGTTTCTGTTGCCGATTCTGCACGGCCTCATGCAGAAGCCCCGCAGCCGTCCGGGCACCACGCGCGCGCTCATCATCACGCCGACGCGCGAGCTGGCGGCGCAGATTGTCGAAGATCTCAAGGACTTGACTGTGCACACGCCCATCAGCGGCTTCGCCGTGTACGGCGGCGTCGGCATGGGTCCCCAGGAGCACGCCTTCCGCAGCGGCGTCGACGTCATCGTCGGCACGCCGGGCAGACTGCTCGATCATTTTCGACAGCCGTACGCAAAGCTGGGCGGCCTCGAGTACCTCGTGCTCGACGAAGCCGACCGCATGCTCGACATGGGGTTCCTGCCCGACATCCGGCGAGTGCTTCGTCACATCCCGTCGAAGCGACAGACGCTGTTTTTCAGCGCGACGATGCCCGACCCGATCGTGAAGCTGTCGCAGGAGATGCTGCAGAACCCGGTGATGATCAACCTGGAGCGTAAGGCCCTTCCCGCGACGGGCATCGCGCACGCGATCTATCCCGTGCCCTCGCATCTCAAGCAGAACCTGCTGCTCTGGCTGCTGAACAAGGGAGACGTCAAGGAAGCGCTCGTGTTCACGCGCACGAAGCACCGCGCCGATCGGCTGGCGAAGCATCTCGAGCTGCACAAGGTGAACGTGCAGCGCATTCACGGCAACCGGTCGCAGTCGCAGCGCACCGACGCGCTCGCCGGCTTCAAGAGTGGAAAATATCGCGTGCTGGTGGCGACCGATATCGCGGCCAGAGGCATCGACGTGACGGCGCTCGGGCACGTCATCAACTTCGACGTGCCGGCGCAGCCAGAGGATTACATTCACCGAGTTGGACGGACGGCGCGAGCGGAGCTGACGGGCTCGGCGTTCACGCTGGTCGCCCCGGAAGATGAAGCGAGCGTCCGCGACATCGAGAAGGCGATCAACAAGCGGCTGCCGCGCGTCACCGTTCCGGATTTCGATTACACCGCACGGGCGGAGCAGCGGCTCGAGATGCCGCATGCGCAGCGCATCGCGGAGATCCGCGCGAGGAAGGCGGACGAGCGGCTCCGCGCGAGGGCGAACGCCGAGCGCCGCGGAAGACACGGCGGACAACCGCAGCCTGGCGGACACGCTCAAGGGCAACCGCAAGGGCAAGGTGCCCGGCCGGCCGGACCGCGCCCACATGGCACGGGCGCTCGAAAGACCTTTCGGCCTCGAAGACCGGGCTGGGCGCGACGGCCGTAGGGAATCGGAAGATTGGCAGATTGGTAGATCGGTAGATTACGGCCCGATCTACGTCGTCACGGGCATTTCAGCCCTCAGGCCTCAGCCCTCAGCCCTCTGCCCTCAGCCCTGTCTGGCGGCGTGGGCGTCGAGCGCCGCTCTCCAATCTGCTGTCTCCACATCGCAAAGTACAGACCTTTCTGCTCCACGAGCTCCTCGTGACGTCCCGTTTCGACGATGCGGCCGCGCTCGAGGACGTAAATGCGATCGGCGTGAAGAATCGTCGACAAGCGGTGTGCGATGAGAATCGTGATCGACTCGCCGGTCTTTGCGACATCGCGGATCGTTTCGACGATGCCTTCTTCGGTGAGCGAGTCGAGCGAGGATGTCGCTTCGTCGAACACGAGCAACTGCGGGCGACGCAGCAGGGCGCGGGCGATCGAGAGGCGCTGCTTTTCGCCGCCCGATACCTTCACGCCTCCTTCGCCGATCACCGTGTCCAATCCTTTCGATCCGCGTGCGAGCAGGCTGTCGCAGGACGCGCGGTGCAGCACGTCGAGGCACTCGGCGTCGGTAGCTCGCGGATTGACGAACAGCAGGTTCTCGCGAATCGTTCCTGAAAAAAGCTGTGTGTCCTGCGTGACGAAGCCGATGCGCTCGCGCAGCACGTCGAGATTGATCTCGTCGCTGGAGATGTCGTTGTACAAAATGCGGCCAGATCCAGGCGGATACAACCCGACGAGCAGCTTGACGAGCGTCGTCTTGCCAGCGCCTGACGGGCCGACGAAGGCGATCGTTTCTCCGCGGCGGACACCGAACGTGATGTCGCTGACGGCCGGCGACGTGGCCGAGCGGTGCTGAAACGTCACGCGATCGAAATCGAGCGTGCGCAGGTCGTCGAGCGGCAGGGGACTGACGGGCTTCGGCTCCTTCGGCATCTGCAGAATGCCTTCGAAGATATGCAGGGAGGCTTCGGTCTCGCGGTAGATGTTGATGATATTACCGAGCTCCTGCAGCGGCCCAAAGATAAAGAACGAGTAGATCCACAGCGAGAAGAACTGGCCCACCGTGATGTCGCGCGTGTAGATCAGGTAGAGCATGAGAAAAAGAATGCTCGTCCGCAGAAAGTTCACGGCGGTGCCCTGGATGAAGCTGAGGCTCCGCAGGTACTTCACCTTCTTCAGCTCGAGCTTCAGGATCTTGCCCGTCGTGCGGTTCAGCCGCTCGATCTCTTGCTGTCCCAGGCCGAGGCTCTTCACCAGCTCGATGTTCCGCAGCGATTCGGTCGTCGAGCCGGCCAGCGCGGCCGTTTCACCGACGATCTGTTTCTGGATCGTCTTGATGCGCTTGCTGAGCACCGAGCTGATGATGCCGAGTACCGGCACGGTCAGCAGAAAGATGGGAGCGATGAGCCAGTGCACGGTGAATGCGTACACCATCACGAAGATGATGCCGACGATCGACGTGAAGACCACGTTGATCGACGCCGAGATCAGCCGCTCGACGTCGGAGCGCACCTTCTGCAGCTTGCCGAGCGTCTCGCCGCTGCGCTGGTCTTCGAACACCGAGTACGGCAGCTCGAGCGAATGGCGGATGCCGTCGGAGTACAGCTCGGCGCCCAGCCGCTGCGTAATGAGGTTGATGTAGTAGTCCTGGAAATTCTTGGCCACGCGCGAGACGAAGGCGACGCCGACCGCCGCCGCGAGCAGCAGGGTGACGCCGCGGAAGAACTCGCGCGTCGTGTACTCGGCAAAGCGTGTGGCGTAGTTGTCGATGACGTACCGGAAAATCAGCGGGTCCAGCAACGAGAAGACCTGATTGATCGTCGCGAGGACGAGCGCGAACCCGATCAGGCCCCGGTAATGCCGCAGGTACGAGTAGAGCAGCGTCATGCCGCTGGGGACTATACCCCGGCTGCTTCAGTTTTCAGGCGTGTGGCGCGATCTCGAGCCAACCTTCGTTGCGCAGAGCCGACGCTTTTAACTCGAACAGCGCCATCGTCGCTTCGACGTGACGCCAGTCGCGAATCAGGCTCGTGCGCGTCGCGCGATCGTCCTGCTCGCGCGCGATCCAGCCCGAGGCGACGTGGTGTTCGATCGTAAAGAGCCGCGTGTGACCCTCTGCAGCGAGCCGTTTTGCAAAAATCATGGCGGGCCCATGTTGCCGTACTTCCCTGTGTCATCTGTGTAAACTCTTGAACACGTCGTTAGGTCAGTTGGCCGGAAAAAGAATTCTCCTGTGAAAACGCGCGACCTGCTCGACCTGCTGATCCTCGGCGCCATCTGGGGCGCGTCCTTTCTGTTCATGCGGGTCGCCGCGCCAGAATTCGGCGCCATCCCGCTGATTGCGGCGCGGGTCGGCATCGCGGCGATCTTTCTGATCCTGGTGCTGGCGCGACGCGGCGGGCTGTCGCAGTTGTATCGAAACGCGGCACGCCTCACGCTGCTGGGCGCGATCAATTCGGCGATTCCATTTTCGCTCTTCGCATACGCGGTGCTGTCGGTGACGGCTGGCTTTGCGTCGGTGCTCAACGCGACCGCGCCGCTCTTCGGTGCGCTGGTAGCGTTCATCTGGCTGCGCGACAGGCCGTCACCCATGCGCATCGCCGGGTTGATTGTCGGGTTCGCCGGCGTGCTCGTGCTGGTGTGGGGCAGGTTGTCGGTGCGCGGCGACGGCGGCGGGCGAGCCGTGCTCGCAGGGCTCTCGGCCGCCGTGTTGTACGGCATCTCGGCAAACTACACGAAGAAGAAGCTCAGCGACGTCGATCCGTTCGTGATTGCGACCGGCAGCCTCATCGCGGCAACGGCGCTGTTGCTTCCGCTGGCGTGGCTGTACTGGCCCGAGACGCCGCCGGGCCGCGTCAGTTGGGTGAGTGCGGTGCTGCTCGGCATCATCTGCACGGGCATCGCGTACATTCTGTACTTCCGGCTTCTCAGCCGCATCGGACCGGCGAAGGCGCTCGCGGTGACGTACTTAATCCCCGCATTCGGCGTGCTGTGGGGGCATCTGCTGCTCAACGAGCCGGTCACCCCGAGCATGATCGTCGGGTGTGCGGTGATTCTTGTGGGCACCACGCTCGCGACCGGCATGCTGTCGAGCTGGCGCTAGGCTTCGACGAGCGCGAAGACACGAAGAAATTCTCAACACGGAGGCACGGGCAGCCGTCGCCTCCGTGTTGAGATAGAAAAGACATCCTGCATAGCGGAACCGCGTCTTGGAACCTCGGGGTGGGACCCCGCGTATTACCTAGCGAGGTGCATATGACGACTCGCCGCCTGACTCGTTCGCGTCACAAGGGAACAATTGCGGGCGTGTGCGCCGGGATGGCCGACTATTTTGGTGTGGACGTCGTGCTCGTCCGGCTCCTCTGGGTTCTTGGGTCCATCGCGCTCGCCTTCATCGGCGGCGTCATCGCGTATGTGGCGGCCTGGCTCATCATGCCGGAAGCCACTGACGAAGCGGCGCCGGCCGCACACGATCGCCGGTTGAGGCGATCGACGACCGACACGCAGATCGCCGGCGTGTGCGGAGGTCTGGCCGAGTACCTCCAGGTCGACTCCACGGCCGTCCGGCTGGTCTGGGTGCTCCTGTCGATCTTCTGCGGCGCCGTGATTGGGGGCGTGATCGCCTATCTCCTGGCGTGGCTCATCATTCCGAAGTCTTCGGGCGTCGCGATGTCGACGCCGGTGCACGCGCCAACAACGTAACATCGCGTTCACCGCCGGCTAGATGGTGACGATGGAGAAGCGGCGGCGGCGGCCGGGCCGGTAAAGAGAGAAGTGTTTGCGGTCGAGCGGCGCGTCGGCTTCGTCGAGCGGCGCCAGCGCCAGCGCGTCGGTCTCCAGACGGCTCCAGAGCGCCTTCTGAGCCTGCCACGATCCACCCAACAGGTACATGGCTTCGGTGAGCGCGGGCCAGACGGTGACCAGCGGGTCTCGGAGCGTCTTCAGCGCCGCGACGCACCATGCATGGTCGCGATCGCCGCGGTCGAGGATCGCCACGAGAGGCCCGGCATCAACGAGCACGCCGCGCCCTCGCCTGTTTCGCCGCGATGGCCGCAAATTGCTCGCCTGTGGTGCGTTCTGGATCGCGTGCGCCGAGCGTCACGACGCCGACCACATCGACCCATGCGGCATAGGGCCGGCCGCAGTCGTCGCTGACGGGGTCGGCCGCATCGTACCGGGCGATCGCCTCGCGCACCACCTCCGAACGCGACAGGCGCCGGCGCGTCGCGAGCGCATCGAGCGTGCGGCGGGTTTTCGGGGTGAGGCGGACCGTGAAAGCCATGAAAGCCTCCTGTAATACATACAAGTATTACACGGAGTCCGTTCCCTAGCAGTCGCTATCGCCCGCCCGGCAGCGCGCGACCAGTTCGACATCCGGCCTGCTCACCCTTACCGCTTAGACGGGGGAAAGTAGACAGGAGTTGTCACGCCCGAGAACCGCTGAGTCACCGCACGGTCCGCGTGACGGTGGTGTAATCGAGATACCGGTAATTCACGGCGCCGGCGCGGACGATGGAGAAGTGCGCCGTCTGAGCGTACGAACCGTCGGCCGTTCGCGCAGTGTGTCGGCTCTGCGTGACCGTTGGCGCCGCACCGGCGAGCGCTCCGCGAAAGGCTTCGAGCAGCGGCCGCCCCTGCATGGTTGGCGGAACCGCGATGCCCAGAGCGCGAAGGAACGTGGGCGCGAAATCGACATTACCGCTCGGCACGCTCACCCTGACGCCCTGTTTGATGTCAGGCCCCGCCGCGATCAAGGTGTTGTGGATCTCAAAGGGGCTCGAGCTGCCGTGGCCCGCAACGCCGTTTGACGCGCTCGTTCCCGGCACGCCGTGCGCGTTCGTGTTATCCGTCCAGTCCGGCGAGTACAGAATGTCCCCCGAGCGCGCGTGACTCCAGCGCGCGGCGTCGAACGACAGCGTGCCCTCCGCCCAGCCAGATAACGATCCCGCTGCGGCGGCACGCGTGAAGATTGCGCCGATGCCGGCTGTCTTCTGCAAGGCGCGCACAATCCGGCTGACGACCTGTCGATTGCCGTCGCGCACGTATACGGCGCCGCTCTCGCTAGCCGACGATCCTTTCAGTACGGCCCCCACGTCCGGCGCCCCGGTATAGGTCGCAAACCCATGATCGGACGTCACCCAGATGTTGTATTTCTCGAGAAGCCCGGCAGCGGCCAGGCCATCCTGAATGTGTTTGATTTCGAGATCGAGCCGACGGATCGCCTCGATCGTTGTCGGATGCCCCATCCCCAGCGCATGCGCGGTCGTATCGGGATCGCTGAGCCAGATCGCGCTGACCGACGGTTTGACCGTAGGAATACCGATCTTGAGAAACGATTCGACAGCGCGCCGGTTGCGCGCATCGTTCGGATGCGCCTGCGGGGGTGGAGGCCCGAGCTCGGCGAGCACGCGCGCATGCAGCGTGTCCGGGAGCGCGTACTCAGTGTGGATAATCGCGCCGCCCGCCAGCTTATGGTTCAGAAGGAAGGCCGCCCCGGTCGTACCGGCGCCGACGGCCAGCATCGTCTTCCCGTTCGCCTGTAGCGCTTCGCCCAGTGTTGTTGCCGTGAGCAGCACGCCGTCCTGGTCGGCCTGGATCCGTTCGAGCTCGGTGCGCTGCGCCGTATCGAGAAATCGAGTGGCATCGACACGCGGGAAGAACACGCTGTTGCCGAGAATGCCGTGACGTTCAGGGTACGCGCCTGTCGCGATAGACGAGGCGTTGACGCGGGTCACCGTCGGATAGACAGCGTGATGATTGGCGTACACGACCCCGCGTTGTCCCAGCGCGAACAGGTTCGGCATGAGGCCGGCGGTGACGTAGTCCGGTCGAAGCCCGTCGAGCACGATGAGCAGATGCGCGTTCGGCGCCTGCGGCGTGACGCCGGAGGGGAATAGCGCGAGCAACAAGACGAGGAGGCACTTTCGCATCGCTAGAACATCTCCAGCGTGAGCGTCGTGTCGGCGTTCTTCCACGCGTCATCGAGCTCGCGCTGCCAGAATGTGATGGCGCGATCGTGCTCGCCGCGCGCCGCGGCGATGCGCGCGGCGAGCGAGAGCGCCGCGATGTCGAGCGCGGTGCCGCGTGCGAAGTGATGCATGACCGCCATCGACTCGACCATCGGCATCATCGCGGCATGCGGATTCAGCTGCTCGGAGGTGCGATCGGCCGCCTGCTTCGCGCCGATGTACGCCTTTTCGTGCTCAAACCCGCCGGTGACGAGCGACTGCGCTTTCGCGACGGATTCATGTGCCGCCTTCGCGCGCGCTTCGTCTATGTCGAGGTTGCAGTTCGGGCCGAGCGCCCAGGCTTTGCCCCAATGCGGCATCGCGGCGGTCGGATCGAGCTCGGCGGCGCGCTCGAACGATCGGATCGCCGCCTCGTGATTGAATCCGAACGCCTGCGCCAGCCCCTGGTTGAACATCTTCTGCGCGTCGGCGCTCGACGTGCGAATGGTGTGGTGGTGCTGGCCAAAGCTGAGCGGTTCAGCCGCCGGCATCTTCGCAGGCGATGGCGCCGGAGCAGGCGCGGGTTGCGGCGCTGGTGACGCACAGGCGGCCGATACGACGAGGGCGACGGTGAGGAGTCGTCTCATACGCGCTACACTTTACAAAGTTCCGGATGTATTTCAAAACGTGGCGCTTCCTCCTTTTGTTTGTGCTCGCTTTGGCCGGCGCGACGGTCGCTGCACAGCGCGGGGGCGGCGGCCGTTACGGCGTGCGCCGGCCCGCGGCCGACACCTTCAAAGGGGACTTCAACTTCTGCCGGCTGGCGTTCCGCACGGGGTTTGGCGGGTACGGCGGCGGCTGGGGCGTCGATTACCCTCGAGCCGACGAGAACCTGTCGATCCGGCTGTCGGAGCTCTCGGATGCCGCGGTCAATTTCGACACGCGCGGCACGCCAGACTACGTCGTCATTCAGGCGACGGAGCCCGAGTTATTCAAATGCCCGTTCCTGATGGTCACCAATCACGGCCGTGCCACGTTCGTTCCGGAAGAAGTCGTGGCGCTTCGCGCGTATCTGCACAAGGGTGGCTTCCTCTGGGCCGATGACGCGTGGGGCAGCTATGCGTGGGAGCACTGGCTCGGCGAGCTGCGCAAGATTCTTCCGGCCGCCGACTACCCGCTGGTCGATCTGCCGATCGATCACTCGATCTTCCGCGTGCTGTTCGAAGCGAAGCGTATCCCGCAAATCCCGAACATCGGCTTCTTCCGCGGCACTGGCGGCGCCACGTCCGAGCAGGGCGAAGACAGCCGCGTGCCGCACGCCTACGCCCTCCTCGACTCGAACGGCCGCATCATGGTGTTGACGACCCACAACACCGACTTCGGCGATGCCTACGAGCGCGAATCCGACGATCCGGAATTCTTCTACCGCTTCTCGGTCGAGGGGTATGCGATTGGTATCAACATCCTTCTTTACTCGATGACGCACTAACCACCAACCACTAACCACTAACCGTCAGGTATAATCGCGCGCACCGATGGAGAGGATAATCGTGCGTCGCGGCCGGTTCCTCACCTACGAGCTGCTGCGCCGCACTTTCGGCGGCGATCCGAATATTGAAATCATCTGGGACCGGCGGCGGCCGACGGATACGGCGGCGGCCGCATCGGATGCCCCCGTCGATCGGCGCGGGCGGCCGCCCGTCGAGTGGGAACGCCTCGACTATCTGTTCACGTCGGGCAAACGCCCAAACGGTAGAAGCGAACCGCCGGCTTCATGAGCCGCGTGCTCATCGTCGACGATAGCGAGACCGTTGTTAATTTCCTGCGGATGGTCCTCGAGAGCCAGGACTACGAAGTCGATACCGCGGCTGACGGCACTGAAGGGCTCGCCAAGGCCCATCAGTCACTTCCCGATCTCATCATCACCGACAGCATCATGCCCGGCATGGACGGGTTCGCGCTCCTGCACGCGTTACGCGCCGATCCGGCGACCGAAGCGGTGCCGGTCATCATGCTCACCTCTGGCGATCCCCACGATCCCGACCACATCGTCCGCGACCCGCAGCCCGACGCATTTGTCAAGAAATCGGCCGATTTCGGCCCCCTCCTGGCTGAAGTTCGTGACGCCCTCACGCGCCGCCGTTGATTTCGCATCTGTAAGAAGTTGTGCTGTTCCGGCACGCTCCATAAAGTCCCGTTCTTCCCGCACCGATGAAACGATCGGAAGTCGCAGGAAACAAAGGACATCAAGCGTACGCAGACGTGCGGGTTTGATCGGGGATTGTGCGCCGAAACGTCACACAGATAAGATAGTGAAATAAAAGCACTTAATCATTTGTATACCTGTCGAGTGTTCCAAGACACAACCGGCCACACCTTCACCTCCTGAGGGTAAAAAATTAAGTCACTGATTCTAAAGGAGTTATAGGCATCCGTTTGTAGGACGGATGCCGGTGTCTGTATTGCTTACACTCGCACACCCTCGCCGGAATTCCCGGCAAGGAGACGCTCTTCGTGTATGCGCAAGGAGCAGGAGACCGACGAATATGAGAGTCGGGAAGTTACTGATTGCAGGGGCGATGATTTGGGCGTCCTCGCTTGGCTTGGTCGTTCAGGCGGACGATGACGACCACGGGTCGAGCCTCGACAGGAACCTCGCGCGCGTGCTTCGCCAGCACGACTACACCGGGCGCGTCGAATCAACGCTCGAACACCGTCTGGGTCGTCGCGTCGACGCAGACCTCGCGAATCTGGGCCGCCTGCTCTGGTTCGACAACGTCCACTCGCTGCACCAGGACAACACGTGCGGCGGCTGCCACTCGCCGAGCAATGGGTTCGGCGACACGCAGTCGATTGCGATTGGCGTCGACAGCAACGGGCTCGTCGGTCCAAACCGCACCGGCCCGCGCAATCAGCGCCGGTCGCCGCTCGTGATCAACACCGCGTTCTACCCGAAGCTGATGTGGAACGGCCGCTTCTTCGCGAATGCGGCGCCCGGCACGAAGCTCGGCGATCCGTTCAGCGCCATGTTCGGGTTCACATTCCCGCCGCCTGAAGGCTCGACGCTGGGCTATTTCGATCATCTGCTGCAGGCGCAGGCGTTCATTCCGCCGACCGAGCTCGTCGAGGTCGCCGGATTCACGGGGACTGCGGGCACGTTCGGCGACCTCAGTGACAGATTCCTGGCCTTCGATGTGGACGATCCGATCCCGGGCCTGTCCGTTCCGAGGCCTGATGAGCACGGATTCCGCAACGACCGGATCCGCGCGAAGGGGCTCCAGATTCTGAACGCGATCCCGGCCTACAAGCAGGCGTTCGGCGCGGTGTTTCCCGAAGTCCTTGGCGTCGACCCGATTACTTTCGACATGTTCGGCAAGGCGATCGCCGAGTTCGAGTTCACGCTCGTGTTTGCCGACGCGCCGATCGATCAGTTCGCGCGCGGGCGGCGGGACGCGATGACCGATGCTGAGAAGCGCGGCGCGCTCGTGTTTTTCGAGGAAGGCAAGTGCATCTCGTGCCACGCAACGAAGGGCAAGTCGAACGAGATGTTCAGCGACTTCCAGAACCACGTCGCTGGCATTCCGCAGCTGGCGCCCGCGTTCGGCGTCGGCAAGAGCAACATGATTTACGACGGTCCCGGTGAGAACGAGGACAACGGCGCCATGCAGATCTCCGGCGACCCGTCGGATCAATACAAGTTCCGCACGGCGCCGCTGAGAAACATCGCGTTGTCTCCGGCGTTCTTCCACAACGGCGCGTTTGCCAGGCTCGAGGACGCGATTCGGTTCCATGTCAATCCGGCACAGGCGTATAACCCCGCCACCGCCGGCATCGATGCGGATCTGTATGCGCGCATGGGGCCGCGTGTCCCCAAGTCGATGCTCCATCCGTTGTTCAAGAAGGGCGGCATCGATCTATCGGAGTCGGAGCTTCGCGACGTCACGCAGTTCGTCAAGACCGGCCTGCTCGATCCGCGCGCGAAAAAAGAGAACCTGTGCGGGCTGATCCCGAAGTCGGTGCCGAGCAAGATGAAGGTACTGAAGTTCGAGGCGTGCGCCAGCAAGCCAGGCAAAGACTCGAACTAGCGCTTTCGGCGGGTCCAAAGAGCAGGACCCGCCCTACACTCGCAGGCCGGGTCTTGTTCCAAAGAGCAGGACCCGCCCTACACTCGCAGGCCGGGTCTTGTTCGTGAGACCCGGCCTGGCCACCAACCACCAACCACCAACCAGCGGTGTACTGAAATGGAACCTTCCGGCCGATAACCGGTAGCAGCGGCAGTGTGTCTCCGGGCGGAGTGTCCGGCGGACCGAGGAGCAAATGATGAGACGTATCTTCTTCTTAATGGCGGCGATGCTGTTCGTGGTTGGCGTCCGCCCCGGGTCGGCCCAGCAGAACGAGCTGGCCTCGTTGCGGGCCGAAATCGCCAAGCAGCAGGTGGTGATTGCTCAACTGCTTCGGCGGATTGAAGCGCTGGAGAAGCCCGCCACGCCGGTGCCGGCCGGCCTGCAGGATTTGCAGGACGATCTCAAGGCGCAGGAAGACTCCGTGAACTCGCTGCGCGAGACCGTCAATAGCAAGGTCAATCTGAACGGCTACTACAACTTCCGCTTTTCGGTCGACGGGTCGGAAGAACCGATGGCCTTTCAGCAGCACCACCTTGGCGTGTTGATGTCGAAGCAGCTCGGGAGGTTCAACTTCCTCATGGAGCTCGAGCTTCAGAACGTGCCGCATCACCCGGAAATTGCGGGCGAGGAAGGCGAGGAGGGCGACCACGCGGAAGAGCCCGAAGGGGACATCAGCGGCGAAGGACAAGTCGCCGTCGAGAACGCGTGGATGGAATACAATCACAACCGCCTTTTGAGCGTCCGCGTTGGCAAGCAGCTGTCGCCCCAGTACTGGTGGCAGAACCACTATCCGAACCTGACGCTGTCGACCGCCCTCCCTATCTACCTCCGCGAACTGTTCCCGGCGGAACTGGTTGGCGTGACCGTGCAGGGGTCGGCGGCCAGCCCCGTCGGCGCATCGGAATTCGGCGTCGGGTATAAGGTCTACGTCGCCAACAACAACTTCGAGGGCAACAGCCGCACCGACCGCCGCGACGGCAAATCGTGGGGCGCGCGCGGGCAGCTTCGCTTTCCGACCGGCGGCGCGCTGCGCCGGTTCGACGTTGCCGCCGACGTGTATCGCGGGCATATTGGCCTGGCGAACAAAGAGCTTGCCGAAGACAACGTCGTCGGGTTCGAATCGCAGCTCGAGATTTCGCGCTTCCTGCTGCAGACCGAGTGGGCGCGTGGCAAGTCGCTCGAGATGACGCGCACCGGCTATTACGTGCAGCCGGCGCTTCGCCTGCACGAGGACTGGATTACGTTCTACCGCGCCGAGCAGCTCGACAGCCCGCGCATCAGGCGGGCGGAGCGGCGGCACATCGCGGGCTTGAACTATCGTCCGTATCCGCAGATCGCGTTGAAGGGCGAGTTCTATCGCTCGCAGCCGCTCGAGCGCGAGTTCAATCATGCGGAAGGCGAAGGGGAAGAGGAGAGCAAGCCATTCAATGGGTTCGCGACGGCGGCGGTGTTCTTCTTTTGACGGACTGACGTGACACGTCGATTGTTATTGGCGGGGCTGCTGGTCCTGTCGTGGTTCGATATCTCGTCCACGCAGGCGCCAGCCTTCGTCATCATTGTCAATAAAGCGAACCCCGTGAAGACGCTGCCGATCGTCGAGCTGAGGCGCATCTTCACGAAGCAGTCGCGCATGTGGCCCCACGCCGAGCCGATGGTGCCGGTCGATTGGGACAGCACGACCGACATACGCGAGGCGTTTTCGAAGCAGGTGCTCAGCCGATCTGTGCGCGAGATGCAGGAGTACTGGATCAAGCAGTCGATGACGCAGGGCATCACGCCGCCCTCGACGCAGCGGTCGGCGCGGGCCGTGCTGCGCTTCGTCGCCAGCGTGCCAGGCGCGATCTCATACGTGGCGCCGGCCGACGCCGACGACACGGTCACGGTCATTGGGATTAAGTAGAGCTCAACTCGATCACGTAGGGCTCAACTTTAGTTGAGCTACTGGGAAAAATGGCGCTGAAACTCAACATCCGGTGGCAGCTGGCGCTTGTGTCGGTTGCGCTGTCGGTGCTGCCCATCGCGGTGGTCGGCATCCTGGCGTATCAGATTGCGCGCGGCGCGCTTGAAGAGCGCATCCGCCTGAATCTGGAAACGCTCGCGGTGCAGAGCGACGAGAAGCTCGAGCGGCTGCTGCTCGACCATCATCAGAATCTCGCCGTGTGGTCGCAGCTCGGCTTCATCCGCGATGACGCCGTGACCGGCGACGCCGACGGCCGCATCCAGCAGTTCCTGCAGGAAGCGAAGCGCAATACCGACGTCGCGCAGGAGCTGTGGGTCGCAAATGCCGCCGGCACCGTCATCGCGTCGACGCTGCCGACGCTGCGCGGCCGCGAAGTGGGCGAGCGCGATTTCCTGCAGGCGGCACGGCGCGGTGAAGCCTGGGTCGGCTCGCCGATGATGCAGGACCTCACCGGCCGCGTCGGCATGCCGCTCGCATTCCCGCTGCAGGCCAGCTTCGATCGCTCGAAGCCCGTCGGCGTGCTCGTGGCCGTGCTCGACTGGCCGAAGATTCTCGCCACCCTTCAAGCCGTTCGCGTGCTGCCCGAGGGGCAGGATGAGCGCGGCTATCTGGTGCTGACCAATTCGCAGGGTGTGCTCCTCGCGGCGCCGCCATTCCTCTCGGGTTGGGAGCCGGGGCGCACGCGGCTGAACGCCCTCGGTCTCGACGCGATCGGCACGATCATCGACGCACCCGCGGGCAGCGGCGAGGTCGAGGTGCGCGATGCGACGTACCTCGCCGGTTACGCCACCACAGAGAGGCGGCCCTATCTGCCCGATGTGTGGCGAACGATTCTGCTGATGCGCACCGACGTCGCATTTGCGCCGCTTGCATATCTGCTATGGGCGATCGCCGGGCTGTCGATCGTGCTCGGGTCGCTCGCGGCGGCGGGATCGGTGTACTGGGCGACGCAGTTCTCCCGCCCCATCATGTCGCTCGTGCCGTTCCTGAAGTCAGTGGCATCCGGCGATCTCTCGCACGGGATCTCTATCAAGCGCAGCGACGAGATCGGCATGCTGGCGGACGCCGCGAACGACATGACCGATCAACTTCGCAAGCTGCTTCAGGATCTGCAGCAGGCGTCGATTCAGATTACCGGCGCCTCGACGCAGGTGTTGAGCGCGGCAGAAGAGCACGCGTCAGGATCGGTCGAGCAGGCCGCGTCGATCGCGCAGGTCACGGCGACGATGGAAGAGCTGACGAATACGGCCAAGCAGATTGCCCTGAGCGCCACGTCGGTGGAGAAGATTGCCGATGACAGTGCGCAGGCCGCGCATGCCGGTTACGACTCGGTCGGCGAGGCGCTCGAAGCCATGGAGAAGATTCGCCGCCGCGTGGCCGACATCTCGGGCAAGACCCTGCTGCTGGGCGAGCGCTCGCAGCGCATCTCCGAAGTGCTCAATCTCATCAAGGACATCGCGGGGGAAATCCACCTGCTCGCCGTCAACGCCGCCATCGAGTCAGCGGCCGCGGGGGAGCACGGCAAGCGCTTCGCCGTCGTCGCGAGCGAGGTGCGCCGCCTGGCCGAGCGCACGCGCGAATCGGCCGAGGAAATCAAGGGCATCGTCGGCGAGATTCAGTCGGCGACCAACACGTCGGTGCTTGCAACCGAGCAGGGCGTGAAGGAAGTGGAGAACGGCGTGTCGCTGGCCACTCGCGCGCGCGGCAGCCTGGAACAGATCATCCAGATGGTCGACCGCACGACGCAGGCGATTCGCCAGATTACGTTTGCCACGCAGCAGCAGCAGAGCGCCAGCGAGCAGATCGTCCAGACGATGCGCGAGGTCGCGGAGGTGACGCGGCATGCGGCGTCGGGGATGAAGCACTCGGCGAACTCCGTCGGCGAGCTCAACGTGCTGGCGGACCAGTTCAAGACCAGAATCAAAGAGTTCAAGCTCTAGGGCCCATGGATCCGGAAGCCATCCTTGCCGCAATCCAGCAGCAGCACGACAGAGATGCGGAGCCTCGTGACGAGCAGGAACGCGTGTCGTATCTCGGGTTCTATCTCGGCTCGGAGGTCTACGGGCTTCCGCTCGAGCAACTGCGCGAAGTGTCGCGCGTCAGCCACCTGAGGCGCGTGCCGGGGGCGCCGGCCGGCGTCGCGGGGCTCGTCAATCTGCGCGGCGAGATTCTGTGCGCGCTCGACGTGCGCGCGATTCTCGGCCTGCCCGCGCAGGCCTCGGCAGAATCGCCATTTCTCGTGGCGCTGCGCGGATTCAGCGATCCGCTGGCCTTGATTGTCGATTCGATCGCCGACATCTACTCGATCTCTCCCAACGACATCGAAGCGCCGCCCGCCACCTGGCCGGCCGAGCGCGCCGCGTGCTTCATCGGCACGGCGCGTGTGACGGCCGGGCTGATGGGGTTGCTCGACCTTGCGCGGGTGACGAAGGTATGACCGCCACGGTGGTGCCGCTGCTCGTCTTCGAAGCGGCCGACTGCCTGATGGCCGTCCCGGCGTCCGAGATCGCTCACCTCGAGAAAAGGGGTCGGGAGGGGTTTTCCGAGGATTCGGGTGAAAACCCCTCCCGACCCCTTTCCTCTGAGCCGTCATTCGATCTCGGCACGTATTTCAACGGACGCGAGTCTGATGGGCCCTGGCTGCATTGGGGGCGCGGAACGCGAACGGCCTGGCTGCGAGTGGGCCATGTCGTCGATGTGGTGCCTATTGCCGTCTCGGGCCTGACGCCGATGCCGACGCTGCTGCGCGGCGAGCGCCGCACGCGCGCGTTTCTCGCGGCCGGCGTCCGCGGAGACGATGTGTTTCTGTTGCTCGATCCCGCGCGATTGAACTGTGAGCCGCTGAAAGTTACGTTGGACGATGCAGCGGTAGGGCGCGACTTGAGTCGCGCACACAACGAATGAAGCCCATCGACACCTCGATTTTCGTCGCCAAATTCGTCGAGGAGGCGCGCGATCGCCTCAAGGCGCTCGGCGCGGCGCTGCTGCGGCTCGAGCACACGCCTGCCGCCGTCGAGGCCATCGCCGAAGCGTTGCGCGAGGCCCATAGCGTCAAGGGCTCGGCGCTGATGCTCGGGTTCACCGACATCTCCCAGATTTCGCACGAGATCGAAGAGTTGTTCGTGGCGGCCAAGACCAATCCGTCGCTGCTCGACGGCGATGCGTTCGACGTCATCTTCCGCGCCGTCGATCAGGTGAGCACGCGCGTGGAAGGGCTCGCCCGCGGCCAGATGGAGGCCATCGAGGTCAGCGAGATCTGCGTGCAGCTCGGCGCGGTTCTGAAGCCGGAGGCAAAAAGGGGTCGGGAGGGGTTTTCGGAGGAGACGGGCGAAAACCCCTCCCGACCCCTTTTTGCGCCCGGTTCGGGCCCCGGGACAGGCGACCAAGCCACGACCCACCCGCACAAGGCGCCCGAGCTGCGGCAGTCACTCCGCGTGCCTGTTGAGAAGCTCGACCGTCTGGCGCATCTCGCGCCCGAGATGGTTGTGCAGAGCCTCAAGGCCTTCGAGCGCCACACGGAGCTGCGCCGGCTCGAGCGCATGCTCAGCCGCCTTCGCGATCGCGTGCGCGAGGCGCGCCTGACGCCCGAGACCGCGGATCACGATCGCGGCGCACAGCTCGCCGATTACGCCGACGCGCTCGACGCCGTCACACGCCGCATGCGCGAGTTCCTCGTGAACTTCAGCGACGATCGCGTGCGCCTCAACCTCATCACCGAAGAGCTGCGCCAGAACGTCATCGAGCTGACGATGCTGCCGGTTGCGTCGGTGTTCGACGCGTTCCCGCGCGCGGTGCGCGATCTGGCGCGCACGTTCGGCAAGGAAATCGCTATCACGATTCGCGGCCGCGAGACGGAGCTCGATAAGAAAATCATCGAGCAGATCTCCGAGCCGCTCATTCACTTGATTCGCAACGCCGTCGACCACGGCATCGAGACGCCCGCCGATCGCGTGCGCATCGGCAAGTCGCCCGCTGGCCACCTCATCCTTTCGGCCGAGCAGCAGGGGAACCGCATTCTGATCACTCTGAAAGACGACGGCTGCGGCATCGATCTCGCCATGCTTCGCGCGGTCGCCATCCAGCGGCGCGTCGCTCTGCCAGGCGAAATCGATCGCTGGTCTCCCGAGCAGATTCTCGACGTGATCTTCCAGCCGGGCTTCAGCACGCGCTCGCTGGCCACTGATGTCTCAGGCCGCGGCGTCGGCATGGACGTCGTCAAGAGCGTGGTCGAGCGCCTGGGTGGCGCGGTGCGCGTGCAGTCCGAGCTCGACAAGGGCACGAGCATCACGCTGAACCTTCCGCTGTCGCTCGCGCTGCTGCGCGTCGTGCTGCTCGAAGCTGGCGAAGAGCTGTTCGCGTTGCCGACCGCCGCCGTTCGACGCATCCTTCAGGTCGGCGCCGGTGATATCGGTCAGCTCCAGCAGGGTCCCGTCGCCGAAGTCGACGGCGAGAACATCCCGCTGACGCCCCTCTCGGCGATGCTGGGAGTGCCGGCGGCCCCGACGGCCGTGCGCCAGACCGTCATCGTGGCCGAAGGCAGCGATGGCCGGTTCGGCATCCTCGTCGAGGCGGTGCACGAAGAGCAGGAGCTCGTGTTCAAGGAGCTGCGCGGGCCGCTCCGGAATCAGAAGACGTTTACAGGCGCGGCGCTGCTCGGCAACGGCGACATCGTGCCGATTCTCGACGTCAACGCGCTGTTCGATCTCGCGTCGCGGGCGCCCGCGCCCGGCGCCGCGCCGGCCATGGCGCGCCGCGTCGCACCGCGCATCTCCCGTGTGCTCGTCGTGGACGATTCGCTGGTCGCCGGCGAGCTGCAGAAAAACATCCTGCTCGCCGCGGGATACGAGTCTGAAATCGCGAGCGACGGCGTCGAGGCGCTCGAATGCCTGCACCGCAAAGAATGGGATCTCGTGGTCGCCGACGTCGACATGCCGCGGATGACCGGGTTCGAGCTGACCGAGCGGATTCGCGCGGACGAGCGGTTTCGCGATATTCCTGTCATCATTGTCACCTCGCGAGACACCGTCGATGACCGCCGCCGCGGTTTCGAGGTGGGCGCCGACGCCTACGTGCTGAAGCGTGAGTTCGATCAAAGCCAGTTGCTCGATACGGTCAGGCGCCTCATCGGGCGCGCGACTAGGCAGGATGCTTCTCATGTCTGAGGTCCTCACGCAGGCCAAAGGCGCGCCCCCGGTACGAGTCCTCATCGTCGATGACTCGGCGGTGACGCGCGAAGTGTTGACGGCGCTGCTCAACTCCGATCCCGAAATCCGCGTCATCGGCCAGGCGTCGACGGGCGCCGAGGCCGTGGAGCTGACGGCCACGCTGCGCCCCGACCTCGTCACGATGGACCTGATGATGCCGGGCATGGACGGCATGGAGGCGACCCGCCGCATCATGGCGCGCCATCCGACGCCGGTGCTGTTTCTCAGCTCGTTCTTCGACAAGGAAGGCACGTACTCCCGCGCCGATGCGATTGCGGCCGGCGCGCTCGACGTCGTGGAGAAGCCGGCGCTGATGCCAGACTGGCGGTGGCACAACGCCGCCGGCAAGCTCGTGCAGAAAGTGAAGTCGCTCGCGAAGGTGCCGGTCATCGCGCACATTCACGGCGCCCGCAAGCTGCTCGCGCAGGAGGAATCGCAGTTCGAGTCGTTCGCCGGGCCGGCCGCGGACGTTGTGGCCATAGGTGCTTCGTCGGGCGGCCCGCGTGTGATCGAAGCGCTGCTGTCGAGCCTGCCATCGACCTACGCGCTCGGCGTCGTCGTCATTCAGCACATGACCGACGGCTTTACGACGAGCATGCTGCGATGGCTCCAGGAACGCTGCGCCCTGCAAATCAAAGTGGCTGAAGAGGGGGATGCCATCGTGCCGCGCCGTGTGCTCTTCACGCCTGAGACGCTGCACATGGTCGTCGGCATCGGGGGCCGCGTGCATCTCTCCGATGCGGAGCCGGTCAACGGCCATCGCCCGTCGATTGACGTCACGTTCCAGTCGGTGGCCAAGGTGTACGGCGCGCGGTCGGCGGGTGTGCTCCTGACGGGCATGGGCTCGGACGGCGCGCAGGGCCTCCTGTCGATCAGGAACGCGGGCGGCGTGACGATGGCGCAGGATGAAGAGAGCAGCCCCATCTTCGGCATGCCGCGCGCGGCCATCGAGCTTGGCGCCGCGCAACAGGTGATGCCGCCGACAGGCATCATCCGCAGCCTCAATGCCCTGCACGTGGAGCGTGTGCGATCGCTGATCTAGCTTCGTTCGCCGCCGTCCGAGACCTCATCGAGGAGCGCTGCGGGCTTCGCTTCGACGACAGCCAGCGAGCGTCGCTCTCGGCTTCCGTCGCGGCGCGCATGGAGCAGCTCGCGCTGATGCGCGAAGACGAGTATCTGGCTCGTCTGCGCGGCGCCGCTCCGAGCCTCGTCGAGGCCGAGCTTCGGAACCTGCTGAACCTCGTGACGGTCACCGAGACCTGCTTCTTCCGGGACGCCTCGCAGTTCCGCCTCCTTCGCGAGTACATCATTCCCACGCTGATGGCCGAGCGCTCCGCGCGCGGCAGCGGTCCAAACACAATCCGCATCTGGAGTGCCGGCTGCTCGAGCGGCGAAGAGGCGTATTCGATCGCGATCACGCTCGACGAAATGGGCGTCTTCCACGACCGGGCCTGGAGCATCGAGATCATCGGCACCGATCTCAACACGAAGGCGCTCGAGAAAGCGCGCCGCGGCGTGTACACGGCGCGCGCCGTGCGGAATGTCGAAGGGGCGCTGCTCGATGATCGCTTCGTGCGCGACGGGAAGAATTTCGCGCTGAGTGAGGCGATCAAGAAGCGCGTGAAGTTCGAGTTCGGCAACCTCGCACAGACGCCGATGCCCTCGACCGGTCCGCAGGACATCGTGTTCTGCAAGAACGTGACGATTTATTTCCGCGCGGAGGTGACGCGCAAGCTCGTGGCGGGCCTCCACGGTACGCTCGCGCCCGGCGGTTTTCTGCTGCTCGGCCACGCCGAATCGCTCTGGCAGATGTCCGAAGGCTTCACGCTCGTCGAGCACGAGAGGGCGTTCTGTTACAGAAAGAGTGAGCATGCTGCTACTCCGTCTGCTCCGCTGGTAGGGTCCGCCTTGAGGCGGACCGTGGCGACGACGGTCCGCCTGAAGGCGGACCCTACCGTTCCTGTCCACGACGAAGCGCTCACGCAGTACGGCGTGTGTCTCGCCGCATTCCGTGCCGGCGAGTGGGACATCGCCGAGCCCGCGCTGACCGCGCTCGCCGCAGCATGCCCGACGTTCGTGCCCGGCCGGCTGTTGCTTGGCGGTCTGTACGTCAACCGCGGCCGCTTTGACGAGGCGATGCAGCAGGCCGAGGCGGTGTTGAAGGTGAACGATCTCGAGCCGCGCGCGCACCTGCTGCTCGGCATGATCGCCGCGCGCCGTCAGCGGAATGACGAGGCGCTGCAGTCGCTGCGCCGCGCGCTCTACCTGGACGACTCGCTCGCGCTCGGCCATTTCTGGCTCGCCAATCTCTATCGCGAGCGCGGCGATGTTGCGCGCGCCTGCCTCGAGTATGAGAATGTGGTGCGCGACTGGGAGCGCCGCTCCCTGGAGCTGACCGAGGAATTCGCATCCGATCTGACCGCAGAGCAGCTTGTCGAGTACTGCAGGCGACAGATTTCTCCACATGGCCAACGCGAACACGTCTGACCCGGCCGGCGAAGTCACACGGCACCTGCGCGGCCTCGAGGCGCGAGGGTCGCGGGGGCTCGTCGCCCAGCTCATCGATTCGCTCATGGGCGAAAGCTCCGGCCAGATGGAAGCGGTCCGCAAGGCCGCCGCCAACGGCGATCGCGAGGCGCTGTATCGCGCGGCCCACTCGCTGCAGGGCAGCGTCGCCATTGTCGGTGCCGACTCCGTCGCGCGCGCGTGCGCCGAGCTCGTGAAGACCGCGCGCAAAGGCTCGTTCGAGCACGTTACGCCGATCGTGTCGCAGGTGGAGTCTGGCATCGCCGCGATTCGTAAGGCGCTGGTTGGCTGGACCGAAAGCCTGCCGGCTGGCGGTGCGGCGGCTGCCCAGCCGCGCGCCTATCCACCCACCGGCCTTGGCCGCAAACGTGTCCTGGTCATCGACGACGATGATGGCATTCGCAAGATTACGCAGATGCTCATCGAAGGGTTGGGGCACGACGTCGAGGCCGCGCGTGACGGCATCGAAGGGCTCGCCAAGCTTCAGCTCGGCGTTGATCTCGTCCTGCTCGATGTGGTGATGCCCGGACTCGACGGCTTCGATGTGTGCCGCCGTATCCGGCAGGATCCCGCCGGCCACGACGTGCCCGTCATCATGGTGACGACGCTCGAAACCCGTGAGCACCGGCTGCACGCGGTCGAGGCGGGGGCGAACGACTTCATTGCCAAACCCGTCGAAGAGACCGAGCTGCGCGTGCGCGCGACGTCGCTGCTGAAACTGAAGGCGACACAGGACGAGCTGAAGCGTTATCACGCGCACCTCGAGACGATGTGCGAAGAGCGCACGGCCAGCCTGCGCAAGGCGCTCGAGCACATGGCCGAAGCGCAGCGCACCGCGTATCAGGCGCAGCTCGAGACCGTCGAGCGGCTCGCGATTCTCGCCGAGTACAATGACAAGGTCACCGCGCGCCACATTCAGCGCATGAGCGAGTACAGCGCCGTGCTCGCGCGCGGCCTGCACCTGCCGCCGGCCGAGGTCGAGTTGATCCTCCACGCCAGCCGCATGCACGACGTGGGCAAGATTGCGGTGCCAGAAGCGATTCTGCGGAAGCCGTCCGAGCTCGACTCGCATGAATGGAAAGTGATGCGGCAGCATTCCGCCATCGGCAGCCGCATTCTCGAGAACTCGTCGTCGCAGATTCTGCAGGCAGGCCGGGTGATCGCGCTGCACCATCACGAGCGCTGGGACGGCGCCGGCTATCCGTCCGGCCTGTCCGGCAGCGACATTCCGCTGTGGGGACGTATCTGCGCCGTCGCCGACGTGTTCGACGCGGTCACGAGCGAGCGCCCGTACAAGCCTGCGTTTCCCAACGAAGAAGCGTTACAGTTGCTCCGCGACGGCAAGGGGAAGCACTTCGACCCGCGCGTCGTCGACGTGTTCTTCGAGTGCCTGGAAGACATCCTGGCCATACAGGACAAATTCAAGGATGAATAATATGATTTCGCGTCGAGAGGCCATCACCACAATCGGTGCAGCAGCGGGTGTTGCAGCATTTGCTCCCAGACTCGCCACCGCACAGGCGCCGCAAAAAGCGGATCCGCCCAGCGTCATCTCGAATCCGCCGCGCGATTTCTCGCGGCCGGTGACGTATCCCGATCCGGACATCATCACGCACGACCCGGCATTCAATTCCCTGCGCGTCGGCAACACGCCGATTCAACGGCTGTGGACCGGCGGCATGTGGTGCGAGGGGCCGGCGTGGAACGGGCAGGGGCAGTATCTGATCTGGAGCGACATCCCGAACAACCGGCAGATGCGGTGGATCGAGGATGACGGCCGCGTCACCGTGTTCCGGCAGCCGTCGGGCAACAGCAACGGCAACACGTTCGATCATCAGGGGCGCCAGCTCTCGTGCGAGCATTCGGGCCGCCGCGTCGTGCGCTACGAGCACGACGGATCGATCACGGTGATTGCCGACTCGTTCGAGGGCAAGCGGCTGAATTCGCCGAACGACATCGCGTGCCATACCGACGGCAGTTATTGGTTCACGGATCCGCCGTATGGCGGGCAGCTCTACGAGGGCATGCCCGACGTCGCGGGCGGGCCAAGCAATCAGCAGGGGCGCCTGAACGCGAAGGTCGGTCAGCCGGCGGGGTCGGGCGTGCTGAAGCGCGAGCTGAGCTGCAACGTATACCGCGTCGATCCGAGCGGGCGCATCGACATGGTGATCAGCGAGGAAGCGCTCGGCGCGATCCCCAACGGCATCACGTTCGCTCCCGATGACAAACGCCTCTATGTCGTCAACAACGGCAGGGTATCGGTCCTCGACGTCGTCGGCCCGGCGCATCAGGTGAGCAAGCCGCGGCCGTTCGCCGATTTCATGGTCGACGGCATCACGTGCCGCACCGACGGCATTCGCACCGACGTCTTCGGGAATCTGTGGGCCAGCAGCAATGCCGGCGCAAATGTGGGCTACAGCGGCGTGACGGTGTGGAATCCCGACGGCAAGCTGATCGGCCGCATCCGACTGCCGGAAGTGTGCGCCAACGTCGCATTCGGCGGTCCGAAGCGCAACAGACTGTTCATGGCGGCGGGGCAGTCCCTGTATGCCGTGTATACGAATACGCAGGGATCGTCGCCTGGTTAGTGGTTGGTGGTTGGTCGTTGGTGGAGGCAGGCATGCGTGTCCTGAGTGTTCTCTCTGCGGTACTGCTACTCGCTATCGGTGTAAATAGTCAGACCCCGACGACGATCGCTCTCACAGGCGCGCGCGTGATTGATGGCACGGGCGCGGCGCCGATGGCGAATGCGACCATCCTCGTCACCAGCGGACGCATCGAGCGCATCGGGCCGAGTGCGTCGTTGAAGATTCCCGCCGGTGCGACGCGCATCGATGTCGCGGGCAAGACGATTATTCCGGGCCTCATCTCCGCGCATGGTCACCTCGGCCACGGCGACAGCACGCTTCCTGTCTACGACCAGATCATCCAGCAGCTGCAGCTCTATGCGAAATTCGGCGTCACCACGGTGTACGCGCTCGGCGATGACGGCGTTCAGAGTGTGCGTGTGAGCGAGGAGAACAACAACGGTCCGCTCAGTCGCGCGCGACTGTTCGTGTCTGGGTCCCGCGCAACCGCCCGAACGGCCGAGGAGGCGCGGACAACGATTGCCGATCGCCACGCGCTGCGCGTCAATATCATCAAGACGGGCATCGGCGAGGGCAACAGCGGCGAGAACATGCAGCCGGAGGTGTATACGGCGCTGATTGACGAGGCGCACAGACGAAAGCTGCGTGTGGCGGCACACCTCGTCAATCTGGAGCACGCGAAGGGGCTCGTGAACGCCGGGCTCGACATCATCGCGCACAGCATTCGCGACCGGGACGTCGATCCTGCGTTCATCGCCGAGCTGAAGCGCCGCAATGTCGGCTACATTCCGACGCTCACGCGTGACCTGTCGGTGTTCCAGTACGAATCGACGCCCGACTACATCACCGATCCGTTCTTCCTGCGAGGGATGCCTCTGTACGCGGCGCACATTGCGCGAGTCCAAGATCCCGCACTGCACGCGAAGATCAAAGCCAATCCCGGCACGCAGGTGTCGAAGCGGCAGTTCGAGCAGGCGCTGCGCAATCTAAAGCTGCTGTCAGACGAAGGCGTGATGATCGCGATGGGCACCGACAGCGGCACCGGCACCGGGCGCTGGCAGGGCTACTTCGAGCAGGTCGAGATGGAGCTGATGGTGAAGGCGGGGATGACGCCGATGCAGACGCTCGTCGCCTCGACCGGCAACGCCGCAAAGGTCATGGGGATCGACCAGGAAGTGGGCACGCTGCAGCCGGGCAAACGCGCCGACTTCGTCGTGCTGACCGCCGACCCGCTCGCCGACATCACGAACACGCGGACGATCGAATCGGTGTGGATCGACGGCCGGGTTACTGCGGGAATCTCCCCAAAGCCGTAAGCAGATCGAGCTGCGCGCGGCGCAGCGCGTCTTCCGCGACCACGGCCGCCGAATCCGCATCGCGCGCCTGACGCTGCGCGTCGATCACTTCCAGGTTCGTCGTCGCCCCCGCCTCGAACGCGAAGGTCGTAATCTTCAACACTTCAGCCGCCTGCTGGGCCGCCGAGCGCAGGCTCTCGAACGCGCGCTGCGTACTGCGGACCGTTTCCTGCGCCAGCCGCACTTCCGACCGCGCCTGAATCTGCAATCCCTGCACGGCGAGCCGTGACGCGTTCACGTTCGCCTCACGGAACCGCCGCAGCCCACGCCGCTGACCGCCGTCCCATATGGGCTGCGAGAAGTTGACGACAAACCGCCAGCTGCGCGCCGAGCTGAAGATGCTCGCCGGCACGAGCGCCTGCGGGTCGAACGACGCGATGGCAGTGGGGAACCAGTCTTTCGAGCTGTCACGCCACACGCGGTCCGCCGCGCGTTCCTGCGCCACGAAGAGCCGCAGATCGGGGCGCAGCGCCATCCATCCCGCCTCGGGCTCGATGGCGGCCGGAATGTCGAACCGGGGCTCTGACGCCGCATCGGCCGGACCGTTCGAGGCAATCAGTACGCCGAGCGCTTCCTGCGCGCGCCTGACGCCGAGCTGCGCGTTCTCGAGGCGCGCTTCGGTCGTCGCTAATTCCTGTCCCGCGCGCAGCTCGTTCAGCCGCGTGCCTGCGCCCGCTTCCAGACGCCGGCGCGCGTAGTCGAGGTGCGCCATCGACGTCTCTCGCGCGCGAAGGCTGACTTCGACTTGACGCTTCTGCGCGAGAATCGCGAGATAGGTCTGCGCGGTCGCCACCGCGATGTCGGTGCGCACGTCCGCCGTCGACAGATTCGCGATTTCGATCTGATCGCGCGCCTGCGCGGTGGCCGCCCATCTCGATGCGGCGAGCACCGGCACGCCCAACTGCGCCGAGAAGGTTCCCTGGGTTCGCGGGCTCGTGATGACGTCATCGAAGCGGCGCTCGCTGCTGTTCACAAGGCTGCTGAAGCTCGCCGTCACAAACGGCATCGTCGCCGCACGCGCCTGCTGCAGCAGCCCCTCGGCGCGCAGAATTCCCTGCGACGCCTGCGCAACCGTCGGATTGTTCTTGATGGCGCGGTCGACGGCCTCTTCGAGTGTGACGGCCTCCATGGGCGGAGGCGTTTGGGCGTGCTGCGTGGCCGTGAAGAGCATGAGAAGCAGGGCGGGTCCTGCCTGGCCGCCGAAGCCGAAGGCGAAGGGCGGCCGGACCCGCCGTGCGGCGCCGGGTCTAAAGAACAAGACCCGGCCTACGTACGAAAGGGCGTTACGCATGAGCGTGCCCCTCCGTCGCCGTGACGTGTCGTACCTTGCCAGGAGCAATCGTTCGAATAATCACGTAGAGCACCGGAATGAAGAAGATTGACAGAAATGTCGACGCCAGCATGCCGCCCGCGACCGCCGTGCCGACCGAGTTGCGCGCGCCGGCGCCCGCGCCTGTGGCATACGCGAGCGGCAGCACGCCGAGGATGAAGGCGAACGACGTCATCAGGATGGGCCGCAGGCGGATGCGCGCGGCTTCGACCGCGGCCTCGACGATCGATCGCCCCTGCCCTCGAAGCTGCTCCGCGAACTCGACGATCAGAATCGAGTTCTTGGCGGCGAGCCCGATGAGCATGACCAGACCGACCTGGCAGAACACGTCATTGGAGAAGCCGCGAATCCACTGCGCGCTCAGCGCGCCGAAGACCGCCAGCGGCACGCCGAGCAGGATGATGAACGGCAGCACCCAGCTTTCGTACTGCGCCGCGAGCACGAGATAAACAAGCACGATGGACAACGCGAAGAGATACACGGCCTGGCTGCCCGACTTGGTCTCTTCGAGCGACAGCCCCGCCCACGCGAAGTCGTAGCCCTGCGGCAGCGTCTCGCGCGCGATGCGCTCCATCTCCGCGAGCGCCTGGCCCGAGCTGACGCCGGGCAGGGAGGCGCCCGTGATTTCCGTCGAGCGGAACAGGTTGAAGTGATTAATGACCGCGGGCGCCGTCGTTTCCGTGGTGCGGACGACGGCAGACAGCGGCACCATGTCGCCGTTCGCCGCGCGCGCGTAGTACTGACTGAGGTCCGCTGGTGTCGCGCGGAACTGCTGATCGCCCTGCACGTACACGCGATAGGCCCGGTTGTTGAAGTCGAAGTCGTTCACGTACTGCGACCCGAGCAGCACCGCCAGTGCATCGGTCACCTCGCGTATCGGCAGGCCGAGCGACCGTGCCTTGTCGCGATCGATCGTGACCACGAGCTGGGGATCGTTTGCCGTGAACGCCGAGAACAGACCTGCCACCCGTCCTGACTGATTGCCGGCTGCCGCGATCTGTTGTGTCACGCCGGCCAGTTCGGTGATGTCGCCGCCGCCGAGATCGAGGATTTCCAGCTGGAATCCACCGAGCGCCGAGACACCCTGAATCGACGGCGGAGCGACCGGAATGACCATCGCGCCGGGAATGCCGAACACCTGGCCGCGCACCCGGTTCAGCACCGTCGCCAGCGAGTGTTCGTCCCCTTCGCGTTCTTCGAACCCTTTCAGCCGCACGAACATCAGCCCGTTGTTCGACGCCGCACCGCTGAAGCTGAAGCCGGCGACGGAGAACACGCCCGCGATCTCCGGCTGCTTGAAGTAGATCTGCTCGACCTCCTTCATGATGTTCGTCGTGTATTCGATCGACGCGCCGGACGGCGCCTGCACGATCGTGATGAAGTAGCCCTCATCCTCGGCCGGCACGAACGCGCCGGGCACCGCGCGATACATCCACCAGGTGGCGCCGAGCGACGCGACGAACACGAGGGCCATCGCCCACTTCCACCGGAGCGCGCCGCCGACCGCGCGCACGTAGGCGTTCGTGCCGCCGTCGATCACGCGGTTCACCCCCGTGAAGAACCTGCCGTGCGTGTGGCTTTCCTTGTCGAGCAGCAGCGCAGACAGCGCTGGTGTAAACGTGATGGCGTTGAACACCGACAGGATGACGGCGAACGTGATCGTCATCGCGAACTGCTGATACATGCGCCCGGTCGTGCCGGGGAAGAACGCGACCGGCAGGAATACCGCCACCAGCACGATGCCGATGACGACGACCGCCGACAGCACTTCTCGCATCGCATCGACCGCCGCATCGTGCGCGCTCTTGCCGAACTCGCGCATGTGGCGCTCGATATTCTCAATGACGACGATCGCATCATCGACCACGATGCCCGTGGCGAGGACGATGCCGAAGAGCGTGAGCGTGTTGATCGAGTAGCCGAGCAGCTTCACGAATGCGAACGTGCCGATGAGCGACACGGGAATCGTGATCGCCGGAATCAGCGTGCTGCGCCAGTTCTGCAGGAACAGGAACATCACGAGGATGACCAGCGCGATGGCTTCGGCCAGGGTGATCAGCACCTCGATGATCGATTCGCGCACGACGGACACGTTGTCGAACGCGAGCTGCCACTTCAGCCCGGGCGGGAACTGATCGTCGAGCCGATCCATCTCGGCCATCACCCCGCGGAACGTTTCGAGCGCGTTGGCCGACGGCAGCAGCTGCACGCCGATGCCCGACGCTTCGACGCCCGCGAACCGCAGGCGCGACGAGTAGTCTTCGGCGCCGAGCTCGACGCGGCCGATGTCGCGCACCCGCACGAGCGCGCCGTCCTGGCCGGCCTTCACGACGATGTCTTCGAACTCGCTCACCTCGGTCAGGCGTCCGGCCGCGCGCACGCTGAGCTGGAACATCTGATCTTCCGAAGAGGGCTGCGCGCCCACCGAGCCGGCGGCGACCTGCAGGTTCTGCTCGCGCAGCGCGTTGGTCACATCGCCGGCCGTCAGTCCGCGGCCCGCGAGGCGGTTCGGATCGAGCCATAACCGCATGGCGAACCGGCGCTCGCCGAAGATGATGACGTTCGACACGCCCGGGACGCGCTTGATGGCGTCGCGCACGTACCGGTCGAGATAGTTGCTGATGAACAGCGAGCTGTACCTGTTGCCGTCTGAGTAGAAACCGATGCCGCCGAGGAATCCGGCCGATCCTTTCGTGACGTTGATGCCGTTGGTGCGCACTTCGAGCGGCATGCGCCCAAGCGCGGAGTTCACGCGGTTCTGCACGTCGACCGCGGCGAGATCGGGATCGCGGCCGACTTCGAACGTCACGCTGATCTGCGAGAAGCCGTTGTTGGTCGAGGACGAGGTCATGTAGACCATCCCCTCGACGCCGTTGATGACCGATTCGAGCGGGGTCGTGACGGCGCTCTCGACCGCTTGCGCGTTCGCGCCGGTATAGAAGGCGCTGACGCCGACCGTCGGAGGCGCGAGCTCGGGATAGCGTCCGATCGGCAGCGTCGGAATCGCGATGGCGCCGGCGAGCGTAATGAGCACCGAGCAGACCGTCGCAAGGACGGGCCGCTTGATGAAAACGTCAGTCACCATTACAACACCTCGACCGTAGCTCGACTAAAGTCGAGCCCTACGACAGCGGCGTCGAGCCCTACATATCGGTAGGGCGCAACTTTAGTTGCGCTTGGCTTGCCGGCGGCGGCGACGGGCGCGCCGTCGCGGATTTTCTGGATCCCTCCGGTAATCAATTTCTCACCCGGCTTCAATCCCGCGACGACGGTGTAGCCGTTGCCGATGACGGGCCCGAGCTGCAGCGCGCGCTGTCTCGCGACTAATCCCTTGCCGCCCTCACCTGGTTCCGCGACAAACGCGAACCACTGGCCGTTGATGCGGAGCACCGACGTCACGGGCACGGTGAGTCCGGGCTCGGTCGTCCAGATCACATACGAGCGCACGTATTGGTCGGTGCGCAGCGTGCCTGGCACCGACACCGGCGTCTTCACGAGCACCGTTTGCGTCCGCTCGTCGACCGACGGCGACACGAAGTTGATCTCCTCTTCCGCGATCGTCTGGCCGGTATCGTCGACGATGCGCACCGGGAGGCCGACGTGCAGCTTCGTGGCCTGCTGCACCGGCACGTTGAGGTACACCTCGAGCCCTGCGTTCGCGTCGATCGAGGTCAGCTTGGTCGCCTTCGTCACGCGATCCCCTTCGCGAACGGGGATGTCCCCCACGATGCCGGCGGTTGGCGAGGTCACGCGGTAGTAGGAGAGATCGGTGCGCGACGTGCGGATTTGTTCCTGCACCGTTCGCAGCTGCGCTTCGGCGGCCTTCAGCGCGTTCGCCGCGCGATCGGCGTCCATCTGGCTGGCGGCGCCGGCCTGCAGCAGCTTGCTCGCGCGCTCGGCTTCCTGCCGCGCGTACGTCACGTCGATTTCACGCTGGGCGCGTACCGATTCGAGGCTCGCGATTTGTCCCTGCGGCACGCGCGAGTCGATGTCCATCAACACCGCTCCGGCGCCGACCTTCTGGCCCGGCTTCGCGTTGATGCGGGTGATGAACCCCTCGACCTGCGGTTGAATGTCGGTCGACCGCCGCGATTTCACAGTTCCGACAAATTCGGTCGTTTGTTCGAGCGGCCGGGCCTCCAGCGTGACGATCTCCACGGCCATCGGGGGCATCCCGCCCCCGGCCCCCCCGCCGGCGCCGCCTGGCGCCCCCTCGCCCCCGCCGCACGAGACGGCGGCAAATAACAGAAAAATAACGGGAAACAGAAGATTTCGCTCGGGTTTCATATGTATGTAGGACAATCTGTGGCCAGCTAAAGATTCTTAGACGCCGATCACGCGTCGAAGATGCTCATTATAATCTGCGCATGTCGACATCTTCAGATCGAGGGTTATTTGTGTGGCACGAGGTCGGCACGACCGACCTCAAGGCCGGCGAAGACTTTTATTCCAGGGTCGCCGGATGGAAAGCCGAGAGCTGGAGCCAGAATCCATCATACAAACTGTTCATCGCGCGGCGTGAGGCGAAGGCCGGACTCTACCTCATTATCGACACGCCCAACACCCTGACGCCGCCGCCGAGCTGGCTCAGCTACATCGGCACGCCCGATGTCGACGCCACCGTGCGGCAGGCCGTCGAGCTGGGCGGCAAAGTAATCGTCTCGGCCTACAACGTGCCGACGGTCGGCCGCATGGCGCATCTCCAGGATCCGCAGGGCGCGATGTTCGCGGTGACGTCGCAGGACAAGCGCTCGCGCTATCAAGATCCGCAGCTCGGCGATTTTTCGTGGCACGAGCTGATGACGACCAACTGGCACACCGCGTTCGACTTTTACGCGAAGCTGTTCGGCTGGGAAAAAATGGAAACGATGGACATGGGCCCCACGGGCATCTATCAGATTTTCGGGACCGGCGGTCACCAGCTCGGCGGCATGTTCAATCCGGGCGGGATGCCCCCGGGCGGACCGGCGTGGATTCCGTACGTGATGGTCGGAGACGCGCGCCGTACGGCTGAGCTCGCGAAAACGCTCGGCGCGACGATCGCGCACGGACCGTCCGAAGTGCCCGGCGGCGACTGGGTGTTCACCGGCCTCGACACGAAAGGCGCGATGTTCGCCGCACACTCGAAGAAGCGCGTTATCACGGGGGTCGCGAAGGCTTCGAAGGTCGCGAAGGTCGCGAAAGGAACGGCGAAGAAGAAAACTGCGAAGAAAGCTCCCGGTGGGGCGCGACTTCAGTCGCGCAAAAAACCGGCGGCAAAGAAACCTGCAAAAAGACGGAGGTAGGAATGAAACGTCTCTCCATCATCGTGCTCGCACTGTTCGCACTCTCCGCCCAGACCAGCACCGGCTGGGTGACGCTGTTCAACGGCAAGGACATGAACAACTTCAACCAGGTCGGCACGGCCAACTGGCACATCGTCGACGGCGCCGTGCAGGCCAACATGGGCTCGGGCCATCTCGTGTCGAAGGACACCTACACCGACTTTGAAATCAAGGTGGAGTTCTTTGCCGGCCCCGGCGCCAACAGCGGCGTCTACATGCGCTGCCTGGACGGATCGAAAATTACCGACAAGACGTGCTACGAAGCCAACGTCTACGACAAGCGCCCCGATCAGTCAGGGCGCACCGGCGGCATCCCGAACTACGCGAAGCCGATTGCAATCGTCGACGCCGAAGGCAAGTGGAACACCTACGAAATCACGATGCGCGGCGACCACATCGTCGTGGTGTTGAACGGCACCAAGACCGTCGACGCGCACGACAGCACGCTGAAGAGCGGCCCGATCGCGCTGCAGTATCAGGGCGGGGACGTGAAGATTCGGACTGTGCAGATACGGAAACTGTAAGGAATATACTTCCGCCTCATGCCAGCGCTCGACCCCGCCATTTTCGATAGCCTGAACGCCGGGCTCTGGATCATCGACGCGGAGTACCGCACCACCTATGTAAATGCGCACATGGCAGCGCTGCTGGGCTGCACGCTCGCCGACGTACAGGGCCGAACCCTGCTGTCATTCATTCCGGCCGATGCACAGGCAGAGGCGCGCCAGTCTCTGGCCCGCTGTCTCCAGGACGGGGGGCACTCGTTCGACGTGACGTTCCGGCGCCATGACGGCTCGGCGCTCGTGGCATCCGTGTCAGCGAGTCCTGTGAAGGGCGAGGTGAACGATCGGCCGGGCTTCGCGTGCGTGGTCGTCGATGTCGGCGATCGCCGGCGCGCCGAGGACGCACTGCGCAGGAGCGCGGCGTACTATCGCGTGCTCACCTCGGCTGCACAGGACCACATCTTTGTCATCTCCGACGAGGGGCGCGTCGAGTACGTCAATCAGGCGGCGGCGGAGCAGCTGCGGAGCACGCCGGACAAGATCATCGGGAAAATGCGGACGGAGATTTTTCCACCAGACGTTGGCGAGCGTCAGGCCACGAACCTTCGCAAGGTGTTGACCGAGGGGAAGCCGCTCTACGTCGAAGCGCGCACGCTGTACCTCGACCGCGAGGTGTGGCTCAGCACGTGGCTCGCGCCGATTCCCGACGACACCGGCAAGGTGACGGCAGTGCTCGGTCTCTCGCGCGACCTCACCGATCGAAAGCGCGTCGAGGACGAGCTGCGCGCAGCCGAGCAGCGTCTGCGCGTCGTGCTGTCGAATCTACCCCTCCTCGTCTGGGCGACGAATCGCGACGGAAGGGCGACGTTCTGCGCGGGTCAGGCGCTGCCGATGCTCGGCGTGACAGCGGAAGATGTCGTGGGGCGGACGTTCGAGGAGGTCGGCGCCGCGCCGTTCACCGGTCTTACCGAGCACGCGCAGCGGGCGCTGCAGGGAAAGCCGTTCAGCAGCCACATCGACGTGCAGGATCTGACGTTCGAAGCGTGGTCGGTGCCCCTGCGGGACGAGAAGCAGACGATTACGGGCGCGACGGGTGTCGTCGTCGACATCACCGAGCGGCGCCGGCTCGAAACCGAGCTGTTGAACTCACAGAAGATGGAAGCCATCGGGCGGCTGGCCGGCGGCATTGCGCACGACTTCAACAACAATCTGACCAGCATCATCGGATATGTCGACATGATCCTCGGGCAGATCGGCGACGACAAAGCGATCTCGCAGGATCTCAAAGAAGTGCAGCGCGCGGCCGAGCGCGCGGCGGGGCTCGTCAAGCGGCTGCTCGCGTTCGGGCGCCGGCAGGTCGTGCAGCCGCGCACGCTCGATCTCAACGCGATTGTCGAGGGGCTGAAGCCGATGCTCGATCGGCTCATCGGCGAGCACACGCAGATCGTCGTGACGCCCGCCCCCGACCTGCAGCCGGTGACGGGGGACGCCGGCCAGCTCGAGCAGGTCATCATGAACCTCGCGCTCAACGCGCGCGACGCGATGCCGTCTGGGGGCGTGATGACCATCGAGACGTCGAACGTCACCGACAGGAAACGGCTGCCGGCCTCGGTGACCGGCCCGCGCGTGCTGCTGACCATTCGCGACACCGGCACCGGGATGGATGCCGGCACCAAAGAGCACCTGTTCGAGCCGTTCTTCACCACCAAACCGGTCGGCGAAGGCGCGGGCCTCGGCCTCTCCACGGTGTACGCCATCGTCAAGCAACTCGGCGGATCGATCTGGGTCGAGAGCCAGCTCGGCCAGGGCAGCGCGTTTCAGATTTTCCTGCCGGTGGCAGGGCAGGTTCCGGCAACCGCGCCGGCGGCGCGTAAAACCGGCGCGCCGGCGATCGGACGCGCGACCATTCTGCTGGTGGAGGATGAGGACGCGGTTCGCCGCTTTGCGAAGTTCGCGCTCGAGCGACACGGGTATCGTGTTATCGAGGCCGCATCGCCAGACCAGGCGCTGGCGCTCGTGGCCGACAGCGACGAGCCGATTGACCTGTTGCTGACCGATGTCGTCATGCCGCATCTCAGTGGGCCCGAGATGGCCGAGCGTCTCGTGTTGATGCGCCCCGGCCTGCCGGTGCTCTACATGTCGGGCTATCCTGCGGGCGTGGTGATGCATGGCGCGCTGCTCGATTCGAGCGTGCGTTTACTCTCGAAGCCGTTTACGACAGCGGAACTGCTTGCGACCATCCAGGACATTCTCGGAAAAGAGGAATCATGATGAACCGTTTCGTGATCGCAATGGTCGCGATGACGCTGGTCTCCGGCGTCACAGCGCGAGCGCAGAGCGCCGGGAGCAATTACGAGGTCGTCGAGAACTGGGCGACGTTACCGGCAGGCGTCACCGCGTGGAGCGCCGCGACCGGCGTCGACATCGATCCTCGCAGCGGGAACATCTACGTGTTCCACCGCAACGAGGCGATGCCGATCATGGCGTTCGACAGGAACGGCAATTTCCTGCGCGCCTGGGGGCAGGGCATGTTCAAGACGACGCATTTCCTGCGGACCGATCGTGATGGGAATGTGTGGGTGACCGATCGGGGCGATCATCAGGTCTTCAAGTTCAGCCCCGAAGGCAAGCTGCTGATGACGCTCGGGCGCAAAGGGGTGGTCGGCGAGAACGACTCGCGCGATGCGTTCAACGGCGTGGCCGATCTCGTCATCGCGAGGAACGGCGACATCTTCATCACCGACGGCGAAAGCACCAACACGCGCGTCGTCAAATATTCGAAGGACGGCAAGTTCGTCACGTGGTGGGGCGGCAAGGGCACCGAGCCGGGCAAGTTCGACGAGCCCCACAGCATCGCGATCGATTCCGACGGCCGGCTCTACGTCGGCGACCGCCGCAACAAACGCGTGCAGGTGTTCGATCAAAAGGGCAAATTCCTCAAGGAGTGGACCCACCTGAGCACACCGTGGGGCGTCTTCGTCAAAGGCGACCGCCTTTACGTCGTCGACGGCACCGAGGCCAACGTCCTGCTCATCGTCAGCACGAAGGACGGCAAGATCCTCGATCGCATCGAAGGGCTCCGCAACGCCACCGCAGTGACGGTCGACAAGGACGACGCGATTTACATCGGCGAAGTGAACGGGACGAACGTGCGGAAATTGGTGAAGAAGAAGGGATCGTAGGGATCGTAGGGATCGTAGGGATCGTAGGGATCGTAGGGATCGTAGGGATCGTGGGGATCGTGGGGATCGTAGGTGGCGTGGGGGATGGTCGTCGGTAGTGTCCGGCTTCAGCCGGACCGTGGCGAGCGTCATACACGTAGTGCTGACCTTCAGGTCAGCCCCGCCTTGCGTTCTTCGTGTCTTCGTGGTCATCACCTATAGCGATCGTCGAAGTCGTGTATCTTTTTTTAACGGCGCGGCTCCACCGCAGGGAGGCTGAGACGCAACGATTGTCGTCTTGCTCGTCCCTGTTATCGGGGTTACCGTCTCCCCACAATGAGCATCGACCGAAGCCGCCTGAAACGGGCTGCAATCGCGGAGGTGATACTCCTCGCTGCGTCGACCGTTGGTTGGTTGTTTCTTGGAGGCGACGCGACGCCGCTCCTTGCCGGCATCACTGCGGCGCTGTTGATGAGCGGCATCCTTTTCGGCTCAGTGGCGACGCGTATCAGGGGACGGAGCGACGCGACGCTAAAATTGGAACGGCTCATCACACGTCTGGCCGCCGCCGGCGGCCTGGTATTTGTCGCTTTGCTGATTTTCACTGTCGAAACGATCGCCGACAACGTCTTCGATATGGCGGCCGTTTGGTTCTCGCGGGTGCTCTTCGTCAGGACGCACGTCGATCGGCGCAATATTTCCCCGGATCTGCTGATTGTGTCGGATGCGAGCCGATATGGAGGCGTCGAAGAGGGAATGTTGTCGGGCGGCAAACCACTCCCTCAGCTCCTGCGATCGAATCAGGTCCAGTTCGATGAACTCCATCGACGGGTGTACAAAGATGTGACTGGAATAGATGATGTCTCGAGTGAAGTGGGCGACAGTCCAATGGTCTTCACTGCAGACTACCCGAGTTTTCTGCTGGCGAAGGATTCGCCTAAACCCGGCGAACTGTATCCTCCCAAACCCGCACCCGGTGAACGCCAACGCGTGGTTATTCCTTCGCGGTTGCGCACTATCGTCGTTCCGGCGACACGCGAGGCAACCGACGCCGTGCTAATGAATCACACAACATGTGCGGGACCAGCGGGGGGATCTCCGGCGACCACGCGCGCAAGAGTGAGTGGGTTTTCGACGTTGCGTGAGTTGACACCGTTAGAGGTCCGGGAAGCTTTCTGGTTGGGCTACACGCTCGGTGACGCCTACCGTGTCGCCATGGAGTGCGCACGGTCGCAAATCACCGGCGAAGTGTGCGCTGCATCGCCGAAGAGTTCCCTGGTGGATTGCGCTAGTGACCCCGCCATCCTGCAACCATGACGCTCAGCGGCTCTGCGTCTTTGCGGTGAAGACATAGAGAACTCGTGTTACCTTCTGCCCATGCCGAGAATCAATCTGCGGGTCAACGGCCGCGCCCAGACGGTCGATGTCGACGAGTCGACGCCGCTTCTATATGTGCTGAGCGACGAGCTCGCGATGAACGGGCCGAAGTTCGGCTGTGGGCTCGGGCAGTGCGGCGCGTGCACCGTCATTGTTAAGGGGCAGGCGATCCGGTCGTGCGTGACGCCGGTGAAAGCCATGGCCGGCGCCGACATCACCACGCTCGAGGGACTGGGCACGCCAGATAAGCCGCACCCGATTCAGCAGGCCTTCATCGACGAGCAGGCCGCGCAGTGCGGCTTCTGCCTGAGCGGCGTCATCCTCGCGGCCAAAGCGCTTGTCGATCGCACGCCGAAGCCGACCGACGAACAGATTCAGCAGGCGCTGTCCGGCGTGCTGTGCCGCTGCTTTACGCACCAGCGCATGATTGCCGCGGTGAAACGCTACGCGAACGGGGGTGTCGCATGACCGCCCGATCGCGAAGGGATTTGGGATTCGGGATTGGGGATTCGGGCGTGTCACGACGCGCCATGTTGAAAGCGTCTGGCGCGTTAGTCGTCAGTTTCTCGCTCGCACCTGCGGACGTATTCGGGCAGGCGGTAGCGACTCTGGTCGGGAATCCTCCGAAAGAGCTCGACGGATGGCTCGTGATCAATGCCGATGGCACCGTCACAGCGCTGACCGGGAAGTGCGAGATGGGGCAGGGGCTCTACACCGCGCAGACGCAGCTCGTGGCCGAAGAGCTCGGCGTCGAGCTCAATCGCGTCACGCTGATTCAGTGCATCACGGGCACCACGCCGGACCAGGGCGTGACGTCGGGCGCGCAATCGCATCCGCAGAATTTCAATCACGCGAACCTCGCGCTGGCTGCGGCGACCGCGCGCGAGGCGTTGTTGCAGATGGCGTCGAAGCAGTGGGACGTGCCCGTCGATCGCCTGACGGCCGGCAACGGCGTCGTTCGTCATGGCACGCGCACGATCAGCTACGGTGAGTTGATCGGCGGTAGAAGGTTCAACCTGTCACTCAATCCCGCCGCGAAGCGCAAGGTGCCGCGCGAGTGGACTATTCTCGGCACGCCCGTCAAGCGCCTCGACATGCCCGAGATGGTGACCGGCCGCTTCGAGTTCGTGCACAACGTGCGCGTGCCCGGCATGGTGCACGGCCGGGTGGTCAGGCCGCCGACCGTCGGCGCATCGCTCGCGAGTCCGCTAAGTGAAATCGAGAGCTCCGTCAGCGGCATGCCCGGCTTCATCAGAGTGGTAACGAAGAAAGATTTCGTCGGCGTTGTCTTCGAGAAGCAGTGGCAGGCCGTTCAGGCGGTGAATCGATTGAAGGTGATCTGGACGCCCGGCCCGAAGCTTCCGCCGCAGGCGACGTTCTACGATCACATGCGCAAGCAGCCGAGCCGCGACACGCTGCTCGTCGACTCGCGCGACGTCGACGCGACGCTCGCGAAGGCCGCGCAGGTCGTGCGCTCGACGTACCTGCATCCGTATCACATGCACGGATCGGTCGGCGCCTCGTGCGCCGTCGCGGACGTGAAAGCCGACAGCGCGACCGTGTGGTCGCCGACGCAGGGGGTGTATCCGCAGCGCGACAGCTGCGCGATGGTGCTCGGCATGAAGCCGCAGCAGGTGAAGGTGATCTACACGCGCGGCTCCGGCTGCTACGGCATCAACGGCGCCGATACCGTGTCGTACGATGCCGCGCTGCTGTCGCAGGCCGCCGGCCGTCCGGTGCGCGTCCAGCTTTCGCGCAAGGACGAGATGGTGCACGAAAACTTCGGCCTCGCATTCGTCGTCGATCAGCGTGTCGGGCTGGACAACGCGGGCAACATCATCGCGTGGGATTACGAAGCGTGGTCTCCCACGCGCGGCGGCCGTCCGGGTCACACGCTGCCCGGCAATCAGGTGACCGGACATCTTGCGGGTTTCCAGCCGGCGCCGCTCGTGCCGCGATCGCCGGCGCCCGATCCGAATGTGGGACCTGGAGGAATGACGGTGGCACAGGGCTTGAGCCCCGTCCTCGCGAACGGTCAGAATGTCGTGCCGTCATACGTGCAGGGGGCGATTGCCGGCAAGCCCGGCGGCACCGGCACCGTCAGATCCGAGCGCATGCTCGCGCGCGTCGTCGCGTCCCCGTTCTGGACCGGGCCGCTGCGCTCGCCGAATCGTCTGCAGAATACGTTTGCGCACGAATGCATGATGGACGAGCTCGCCGCCGCCGCGAAAGCGGATCCCGTCGAGTATCGTCTGCGCCATCTCCGCGATCCGCGTCTGCGCGCCGTCGTCCAAGCGGCGTCGAAGGCGGCGGGCTGGCAGGCAAGGCCTTCGCCGAACGGGGAACTCGGAACCCGAACCGGAACCGGAACTGGAACGCGGAACCGAGTAGCGCAAGGCCGCGGCATCGCTTGCGTCTTGTATGAAGGCGACAACGGTTACTGCGCGATGGTCGCCGACGTCGACGTGCATGTCGACACCGGGGTCGTCTCGGTGACACGCCTTGTCATGGCGCTCGACTCAGGCCCGATCTCGAATCCCGACGGCCTGCGCAATCAGGCCGAAGGGGGCGCGCTTCACGGCATGAGCCGCGCGCTGTTCGAAGAAGTGACGTGGGACGACGAGAAGGTGACGTCGATGGATTGGCGCACGTACCGCACGTTCCCCGTCGGCTTCAAGATTCCGAAGCTCGAGACCGTGCTCATCAACTCGATGGAAGCGGAAGCGTGCGGGGCAGGGGAAACGTCGATCACCGTCACCGCCGCGGCGATTGGCAACGCCATCTTCGACGCGACAGGCGTGCGTGTCCGCGAAGTACCGTTCACGCCGGTGCGGCTGCTGCGTCAACTCAAGACAAACTGAACAGATCAGAAGATCAAAAGTCTTTTGGTCTTCTGACCTTTCGATCTTCTGTTAATTCCTGCGTACTTCCTGGTGCCTAACGCGATCAGAAATTGCCACGGTTTCAACAGACTGTTGTGTTTCGCTCGACGACGATGCTACCGTCGTCTGGCATGCTTCCGGCAGAGCAGGGAGGCATGGCAGACAAGTCACTCGAGCAACGCGTCGCACTCCTCGAAGCGTCTATGGGCGGCAAAACGTTAGAAGAGCATTTCCGTGAGCATGCGGAGTTGATTGACCGCAGGTTTGCCGAGATGCACGCCCGATTCAGTGAAGTCCACGGGCGATTCACCGAGGTCCACTCCAGATTCACAGCACAGGATGCGCGCTTCGAAGTCATAGACGCGCGCTTCGACGCAATTGACCGACGCTTCGAGGCGATGGACAAGCGCTTCGAGGCGACGGACAAGCGATTCGATGCGATCGATAAGCGCTTTGACGCCATGGACGAGCGGTTCAGCCGCGTCGATCACGAAATCAGCCTCGTACGCCGCGACATGACCGCCGTCCGCGGCGAGATAGTTGTTGTGCGTGGAGAGGTGGCCACGATCGGTGGCGATGTCACCGGACTTCACGACAAGCTCGACGTGATTCTGAAGAAGCTGAACGCGGCATAGCTGAACAGAAGATCAGAAGATCAGAAGATCAAAAGAAAAAGAATTTCTCCTGATCTCCTAATCTCCTGTTTAGTTTTTGTTATTTCGGCGGCGGTACGCCTCGCGCAATCGCCTCATGCGCGCGCGCAGGCCACCACGGGTCAGGCTGCCACTTGAACACGTTGCCCGTGAGGCTCGCGACGAACACCACGCCGTTCGGCGTCGCCGTCAGCATGTGGCCGGGCGATTCGAACGAGCCGACAATCTTTCCGCTCTCGACGTCGATCTTCATCACCTGCCCCGCGAGCGTGTCGTAGGTCACGTTCTCGGTGTTGTTGCGGTGCGTGACGATCCACATGTCGTTGGTGGGCGAGATGTACATGCCCTGCGTGCAGCCGAGGTGCGTCCACGTTCTCAGCAGCTTGCCGGCGGTGTCGAAAATCTGGATGCGGTTGTTCTCGCGGTCGCTCACATACACGCGGTCCTTCGCGTCGACCGCGATCGAGTGCGGCAGGCGGAACTGGCCGGGGCCGTCGCCTTCGGTGCCCCACGTCATGACGAAGTTGCCGGCCTTGTCGAGCTTGACGACGCGCCGGTTTCCGTAGCCGTCGGAGATGTAGGCGTTCCCCTGCGAGTCCCACGCGATGTCGGTCGGCCGGTTGAAGGTCTTGGCATCGTTGCCCGGCGTGTTCTTGACGCCCCACGTCTGCAGCAGCTTTCCATCACGCGAGAACTTGAAAACCTGATGTCCCGCATCGTCCAGGGCCCAGACGTTCTGATCGCGATCGATGCGCAGGCCGTGCGGCCGCGTGAACATCCCTTTGCCCCACGAGCGCAGGAACTTGCCCTGCGGGCTGAAGACGACCAACTGATCGGTGCGCGCGTCGCGCTTGAAGACGTAGACGTTTCCCTCGTTGTCGGTCGTCACCGCGGAGACGCGCCCGAACTTCATCCCTTCGGGCATCGATTCCGGTTCTTCGCCGAACCGAATCTCGACGCTGTATTTCAGCAGCCCGCCCGGGTGCGCGGGCCATCCCTCGGGCACATAGCCCTGTTCCGGCGCCTTGCCGCGCGGAATGTTCGGCCCCGGCACACCCTGGCCGAGCGGCGCCTGCGCAATCACGCCGATGGTCAACGACAACAGAGCGAGCGCTATCAGCTTTTTCATGTAGTCCTCCGGGCGTCGTGGTATCGTCCGCATAATCTACCCCATCACGAAAGGACCCACACATGCGACTCCTGGTCTTCGCGTCGGCCGCTATTCTCGCGGCCATTGCCGTTGCCATTCCGACGGCGCAGCAACCACCCGCCGGCGCATACACACAGCGGCAGGCCGAGGCTGGCCGCACGGCATACGATGTGAGCTGCGCCGGCTGCCACGGCTTCGATCTCACGGGATCGAGCGATGCGCCGGCGTTGATCGGCCCCAACTTCAGCGGCGCGTGGGGCGGGCGTCCGATCAACGAGCTCTTCAGTCACACCATGGAGACGATGCCGCCGCAGGCGCCGGGATCGCTGGGCGAAGAGATGACGCTGAATGTGCTGGCGTACGTCATCCAGCGAAATGGAGGCGGAGCGGGAGCGCAGGACCTCACGATCAAAACGGCGATGACGGTAAACGCGGCGGCGTCGAGCCGCGGAAGCGGTCCCGCGTCGATGGCGCTTGGCGCCGGCACCGGAAGCGGACAAGGTCGCGGAGGCGCCGCGGCCGTGCGCGGTGTCACCGTCAGAGGCGAAGTGAAGAACTACGTGCCGGTGACGCCGGAGATGCTGAAAAATCCGCCGCCCGGCGACTGGCTCATCTTCCGCCGCAACTACCACGGCTGGAGCTACAGCCCGCTCGATCAGATCACGCGCGATAACGTGCACGATCTCAAGCTCGCCTGGGTGTGGGCGATGAACGACACGGGCGCGAATCAAACGACGCCCATCGTTCACAACGGCATCATGTACCTCGCGAGCCCCAGCAACATCGTCCAGGCGATCGACGCAAAAACCGGCAACCTCATCTGGGAAACACGCGTGGGACCGGATCAGGCGCCGGGCTACGGCGGCATCCGCAGTATCGCGATCGCGCAGGACAAGATCTTCCTGCCGACGAGCAACGCCCACATCGTGGCGCTCAGCGCGCGCACGGGCGACATCCTGTGGGATACACCGGTCTCCGACGTCAATCATCCCTCCACGAGCGGCGCCATCGTCATTGGCGATAAAATCCTGCAGGGGATGACGGGCTGCGGACGCAATGCTGCCGCCGATGGGTGCTACATCAGCGCCATCGATATCAACACAGGGAAGCGCGTGTGGCGGTTCTACACCATCCCGCGGGAAGGGGAGCCGGGGTTCGATACGTGGGGCAGCCTTCCGAAGGAGCAGCGAGCGGGCGTCGAGACGTGGATCGCGGGCTCGTACGATCCGGATCTCGATCTCACGTATTGGGGCACCGCGCAGTCGAAGCCGTGGTCGTTTCTCAATCGCGGCACGACTCCGCACGACAAGACGCTGTACGCGAACTCCACGCTGGCGTTGAACGGCGCGACGGGCAAGCTCGCGTGGCACTTTCAGCACGCGCCGGGAGAATCGTTCGATCTCGACGAGGTGTTCGAGCGCGTGCTCGTCGATATCGGCACGCAGAAAGTGGTGTTCAGCGCCGGCAAGGCGGGCGTGTTGTGGAAGCTCGATCGCCGCAACGGACAGTTCCTCGGCCACAAGGAAATGGTGAAGCAGACCATCTGGGAGCGCATCGATCCCAAAACCGGCGTGCCGAGCTACCGGCCGGACATTCTCGAGATGCAGTTCGATCAGACGCTGAACGTGTGTCCGAGCACCGCTGGAGGAAAGAACTGGGGCGCGATGAGCTATCACCAGCCGACGGGCGTGCTTGTCGTGCCGCTGAGCCAGTCGTGCATGGATTTCACCGTGCGCAAGACGCAGCAGGGGGGCAATGGCGCCGTGCGGCGGTTCCTCTCGATGCCGAACACGAACGAACACCTCGGCAAGCTCGCGGCCTATGACGTAAGGACCATGCAGGAAGTGTGGAGCCATACGCAGCGCGCGGGATATCTGACGGGCGTCGTGTCGACGGCCGGCGGCGTCGCGTTCGTCGGCGACATCGATCGCACGGTGCGCGCGCACGATGTGCGATCGGGCAAGGTGTTATGGGAAACGCGGCTGGGCACCTCCGCGCAGGGTTTCCCGGTCACCTACAGCGTCGACGGCAAACAGTACGTCGCGATCGCGGCGGGGTTGGGCGGCGGCAGCCCGCGCAACGTGCCGGCGGCCGTGGCGCCGGAGATCAAGATTCCTCAAGCCGGGCAGGCGCTGTATGTGTTCACGCTGCCGGAGCGGAGATAGCCATGCGGATGGTGGTTCGTGGTTGGTGGTTGGTGGTAGGGTTCCTCCTTGCGTCCGCGTCCGTCGCGTCCGCCCAGAATTACCGACCCATCGTCGATCACGTGCATCTCTCGGCGCCCGATCCGGTGGCGGGTGTTGCCTGGTACCAGAAGTATTTCGGCGGCCAGACGATATCCGAATCGACTGACCGGCTGCTGCTGGCCGACGTGCGCATCATCTTTTCGAAGAGAGAGAAGACACTGCCGAGCCAGGGGAGCGCGGTCGATCACATCGGTTTCTCGGTCCCCAACCTCGACGCGACGATGAAGGCCTTTGAAGCTGGCGGCGTGAAGATCACGACGCCGGCCCGGGACGTGCCCGGCCTGTTCCCGCTCGCGTTCGTCGAAGATCCGTGGGGGACGCGCATCGAGGTGGTGCAGGATTCAGCGAAGCTCGGCGTGCACCACATTCATCTTCGCGGCGCCGATCCGACGGCGATGCTTGCGTGGTATGCGGCGCAATTCGGCGGGCGAGTGGAAAAACTGAAGGACCGTATCGACGGCATCGACATGAGCGGCGTGTGGATTCTGGTGGCGCGCGGCGACGCCGCACCGAGCATCGGCCACTCGATCGATCACATCGGATTCCGTCCGCTCGACGTCGACGCTGCCGTCGCCGAGTTGAAGACAAAGAACGTGAAGATCACTACCGAGCCGCGGTCCCTGACGTTTGCGAACGGCGTCACCGCTCGCATCGCTTTCGCGGAAGCGCCCGACGGCGTCCGCATCGAATTGGTACAGCGGCCGGAATAATTTTGCAGCGCTATCACCGCACGCCCAGCAGCACCTCCATTGTCAGTTGATCGAGCCGCTCGTAGGCCAGACCCTTCGCCGCCATCGCCGCGCGATCGAAGTTCTGCGCCAGCAACGCGTCACGAGCGGGCAGCGAACCGGAACCGGAACCTGAACCGGAACCGGAACCGGAACCGGAACCTGGAACCGCTAGGAGTTCTTGTATCTCAGGATCCCTATTCCACCGCTGCGCCTTCTCCTTGAGAATGAGATACGTGCGCATGCAGCCGCGCGCGAACTCGCGCACGCCGTCGTAATCCTCCGTCCGGTACGCGTGCGCATCGAAATGACGCGGGCCGTCGTAGCCGACATCTTCGAGAAACTTCACCAGCCAGAACGCGGCTTTCGGGTTGGCCGATCCGAAGCGGAAGTCCTGGTCGTACCGGCCGGGCACCTGGTCGTTCAGGTCGATGTGAAACAGCTTGCCCGCTTCCCAGGCCTGCGCGACGGCGTGCACGAAGTTGAGTCCCGCCATCTGTTCGTGCGCCACTTCGGGGTTCACGCCGACCATCTCCGGACGATCGAGCGTGGGAATGAATCCGAGATACGCGCCGGTGGTCGCCATGTAGATGTCGCCGCGCGGCTCGTTGGGCTTGGCCTCGAGCGCGAAGCGGAAGCCGTACTTGCGATCGATCGAGTACTGGCACAGATAGTTCACCGCCTCGCGCAGCCGCTTCACGGCTTCGTCCGCCCGCCGGCACGCATCCGTTTCGGTGCCCTCGCGGCCGCCCCACAACACGAAAATCTTCGCGCCGAGCTCGGCGCCGAGATCCATCGCGCCGAGCGTCTTCTGCACCGCGTACGCGCGGACGCCCGGGTCGTTCGACGTGAACGCGCCGTCGCGAAACACCGCGTCGTAGAACAGATTGACGGTCGCCATCGGCACGACGATGCGATGGCGATCGCAGGCAGACTTAAAGTCCTGGACGATTCGGTCGCGCTCGGATGAGGTCGCATCGATCGGAACCAGATCGTTGTCGTGCAGGTTGACGCCCCACGCGCCGGCCTCGGCGAGCAGCGCCACCGCATCGACCGGCGCGAGCGCCGGCCGTACGACATCGCCGAACGGATCGCGTCCGCGATTGCCGACCGTCCAGAGTCCGAATGAAAACTTGTGCTCGGGTTTGGGAGTGAATTGATCAGTCATAGGTCGTCAGTCGGCAGTCGGCAGTCGTTAGTCGTCAGTCTCAGTCGTCAGTCGATAGTCCGCAGCGCGGGGTAGACGCGCCGGTATACGGCGTAGCGCGCGTTCATGATTTCAGCGATGCGCGGGTCAGGCTGTGCGGCCACTGTACTCCGAACCAGCCGATCGCACGCCTCATCCACGCTTGGCCACAGACCGGCGCCGACGCCGGCCAGCAGCGCGGCGCCGTAGGCCGCGCCTTCGTCGGCATCCACCGTCTCGACGGCGTGTCCGTACACGTTCGCCTGAATCTCGCGCCACAGCGGCGAGCGGGCGCCGCCGCCCCCGAGGCGCACGCGCTGAACGGGCACGCCGAGCTCGGTGAAGATCGTAAACGAGTCGCGAAGGCTGAACGCGACCCCTTCGAGCACCGCTCGGACGATGTGACCGCGTGTGTGGCTGGCGGCGAGACCGACGAGCGCGGCGCGAACGCCGGGATCGAGATGGGGCGTCCGCTCGCCCATCAGGTACGGCGCCCACAGCACGCCATCCGCACCGGGCGCAATCGCCGCGGCTTCGCGCGTCATCAACGCGTAGCCTTCGTCAGCAATCTCCTTCAGTCCGAGCTGCTCGCGCATCCAGCGCAGCGACAGGCCGGCCGCCTGCGTGACGCCCATCACGTGCCAGCGATCGGGAATCGCATGACAGAACGTGTGAAGGCGTCCTCCCGGGTCGAGCGCCGGACGATCGGTTGCCGCAAACACCACACCGGAGGTGCCGATCGTTGCGCTGACCGCGCCGGGTCGAGTGATGCCCATGCCGACGGCGCCGGCTGCCTGATCGCCGGCGCCCGCCACGATCGGTGTCCCTTCGGCGAGACCTGTCTCTGCGGCGGCCACTGATGACACGCGCGCACAAATGTCAGGCGACTCGAACAGTCGCGGCAGCATCGATACGTCGAGGCCCGCTGCCTCGACGATCTCCTGCGACCACCGGCGATGCGCCACGTCGAGCATCAGCGTGCCCGACGCGTCGGCCACGTCGGTCGCGTATTCGCCGCTCAGGCGCAGGCGCACGAAGTCTTTCGGCAGCAGCACGCGGCGGACGCGCCGCCAGGCGTCAGGCTCGTGCGTGCGCACCCACAGAAGCTTTGTGAGCGTGAAGTTGGTGAGCGCGGGATTCGACGTCAGCTCGAGCAGACGCGCCGCGCCGATCGTGTCTGTCAGCCACCGGCACTCGGCCTCGGTGCGCTGATCGCACCAGATGATCGCCGGCCGCACGACTGCGCCCGCATCATCCACGAGCACCGCGCCGTGCATCTGGCCGGAGAGGCCGATGGCGCAAATCGAAGACGCCTCGACGCGGCTCGCGGCCAGCGCTTCGCGAATCGCCTGCCGGCTGGCGCGCCACCAGTCGTCGGGCTCCTGTTCCGCCCAGCCTGTGCGTGGCGACGTGAACGGTGCATGCTCGACCGTCGCCGACGCGATCACCCGCCCATCTTCTGTTAAGACGAGGACGCGTGAGCCGCCTGTTCCGACATCCATACCGAGGATAGATTTCATTGCAAGTGCGCGCGTCGTTCTGCTACGCTCGGCGGCAATCTTAATCGATTACATATGGAAGTTTCGCCTATGCCGTTCAAATTGCTGCTGCCCGTAGCCATGGCGGTGCTGCTGTGCGTGTGGGCGACGGAGTCCGCCCTTGGACAGGCGCCTCCCGTCAGCCCTGCGTCGAAGCCGCCCCCCGCAACCAAGACGCCGCAGTCGTATCCCCCTGAACAGGTTCAGGCTGGCGAGACGCGCTTTATTGGTCAATGCGGGTTCTGTCACGGCCGCGACGCCGGCGGCACAGATTCGGGGTCCGATCTCATTCGATCCGCGCTGGTCGCAGAGGATGTGCGCGGCGACAAGATTGGACCGGTGATTCGTCAGGGGCGTCCAGAGAAGGGAATGCCCGGATCGAATCTCAGCGATACCGACATCGCGGCGATTGTGGCGTTCATCCACGATACGAAGGTCAAGGCCGCGGCCGCGGGCGCGAGTGGCGGCCGCCGCAGCGTCGATGTGGAAGACCTGCAGACCGGCAACGCCGAAGCGGGACGGCAATATTTCAACGGCGCGGGCGGCTGCGCCGCGTGCCATTCGCTCGCGAGCGATTTTGCGAAGGTCGGCGCGCGCTACGAGGGACTCGCGCTGTTGCAGCGCTTGCTCTATCCCGGTTCGGGTCGCGCCGCGGGGCCTGCGCCCGCGAAGCCGACCGCGACGATCAGGACCAGTGATGGCCAGGTCATCACCGGCAAAGTGGCGCAACACGACGAGTTCGTCATTTCGGTGACCGACGCAGACGGCTGGACGCGCTCGTGGCCGGCCAGGCAGGTGCGGGTCGACATCGACAATCCGCTTCAAGCGCACGTCGATCAGCTCAGCAAGTACACAGACAAAGACATGCACGACGTGTTCATGTATCTGCAATCGCTGAAGTAGAGAAGGTTGGTCCTCATGCCCTCACGTGCTCGTCTCGGCGACGGTCCGGATAAATCCGGACCCTACCGCTACATGGT
>CAYHHH010000014.1:53097-54656 GCA_964356125.1 uncultured Bifidobacteriaceae bacterium
CCGACATCGGTGGTGCAGACATCGGTAGGGTCCGCCTTTAGGCGGACCGTGGCGCCCGTCGTCATCGCTGTCGCGCTTGTTGCCGCCGCTGCCGCTCAAAGCGTCGATCCCGCGGCGCTGCTGAAGCCTCCTGTCGACAGCTGGCTGACCTACCACGGCGACTACACAGGGCAACGGCACACGAAGCTGTCGGCGATTACGCAAGACAACGTGCATCAGCTCACGCTCGCGTGGGCGTTTCAGACGGGGCAGACGCAGCCGCTCAAGATGAGCCCGGTGCTGGCCAATGGGGTCATCTATCTCACAACCCCCGATAACGTGTGGGCGATCGATGCGCGATCGGCGCGCCAGCTGTGGCGATATACGCATCCGGCCAACGACGCGTTCCACATCGGCCAGCGCGGCGTGGCGGTCTACAAGGATCTCGTCTACGTCACGACCCCTGATGCGCATCTCGTCGGACTGGATGCACGCACGGGAAAGGTGAGGCACGACATCATCATTGCCGACGCGAAGCGCGGCTTCTGGTCGACCAACGCGCCGCTCATCATCCGCAATCATGTGATCGTTGGCGTGGCTGGCGATTTCGACAATGTGCCTGGCATCCTGAAGTCGTACGACGCCGACACCGGAAAGTTGCAGTGGACGTTTTACAGCACGCCGCCTCCCGGCACGCCGGGATCGATCGCCGGAGGCGCCACCGGCGGACAGATGTGGATGACCGGCACCTACGATCCCGATCTGAATCTTCTGTACGTAGGCACCGGCAACCCCACACCGGTGCTGAACGGCGAAGCGCGTCCCGGCGACAATCCCTGGACGTGCGCCATCGTCGCGGTCAATCCCGATACGGGCAAACTCGCGTGGGGATTTCAGGTGTCGCCGCACGACACGCACGACTGGGACGCAGCCGAGGTGCCGGTGCTCGTCGACGGCACGTTCAACGGCACGCCGCGCAAGATGGTGCTGCAGGCGTCGCGGAACGGGTATTACGTCGCGCTCGATCGCGTCACCGGCAAGGCGCTCGTGACCAAGCCGTTTGCGGCGGTCAACTGGGCGAAGGAGATCGACAAGGATGGGCGGCCCATCCCGAACCCCGACAAAGAGCCGCTGCGTGATGGCCGCCTCGTGGCGCCGAACGAAGGAGGCGCGACGAACTACCGATCGCCCAGCTTCGATCCCGCATCGGGATTGCTGGTCGTGAGCGCCGTCGACGCGTGGGGAATTTACTTCTTCAAGACGGAGCACGGCGCGTACGGCTGGGCGGGAGCCAACTCGAGCGTGTACTCGAGGGCCGCGCTTCGCGCCATCGAGTACCAGACGGGCAAGATACGGTGGAGTCACGACATCGGCGAGGGCGCGGGTGCGGCCGGCGTGTTGACGACGGCGACGGGGCTGGCGTTTTCGGGCGATAACAACAACAACGCCCTGGCGCTTCGCACCACCGATGGTCAGACACTGTGGCATTCGACAATCGGCCGCGTCGGCAATGGGCCGATTTCCTACGAGCTCGATGGACGGCAGTTCGTGTTGTTTGGCGGCGGCAGCACGTTGTACGC
>CAYHHH010000014.1:54756-59329 GCA_964356125.1 uncultured Bifidobacteriaceae bacterium
TGCGCGTGCGTCCTGTTCGCGATGCCCGCGGCTGGCCAGGGTCGCATCCGCGTGATGCTGCTCGATGGGCAGAACAATCACAACTGGCAGTCGACCAGCCCGGTGCTGAAGAAGCTGCTCGACGAAACCGGCCTCTTCGACACGGCTATCGTTTCGGCGCCCGATGTGACCGCTCCCGAGTTCGCCAGCTTCAAGCCAGACTTCAGCGCCTATCGCGTTGTGGTGATGAACTACAACAACGGCATCGATGGGAAGGCGCCGGAGTGGGGCGACGATCTGAAGGCGTCGTTCGAGCGATTCGTCCAGAGCGGCGGCGGCCTGGTCGTGATTCATGGCGCAGACAACGCGTTCCCGCATTGGCCGGCCTTCAACGACATGATTGGCGTCGGCGGCTGGGGAGGTCGTACCGAGAAATCGGGGCCGCTCTGGTATGTCAAGGATGGCAAGCTGACGTCCGACGAGACGCCGGGACGCGCGGGCGCGCACGGCGCGCGGCTTCCGTTTCTCGTGACGACCCGCGAGAGCGGGCATCCGATTATGAAGGGGCTACCGAAGGCCTGGATGCATCACGCCGATGAGCTCTACACGAATCTTCGCGGGCCCGGACGTAACATGACCGTGCTGGCGACCGCGTATGCCGATCCGAAAAATCGCGGCACGGGGCGCGACGAGCCGGTGCTGATGGTGTTGTCGTTCGGGAAGGGGCGCATCCTCCATCACCCGATGGGGCACGACGTGTCGGCGATGAGCTCGGTCGACTTCGGCGTCCTGTTGCAGCGCGGCACCGAATGGGCCGCGACCGGCGCGGTCACACAGAAGGTGCCGGCCAACTTTCCCACCGCCACTGGCGTGACCTACCGGTCTGATCTTCTAATGATGGACCCCGCCTACTGGGGCCCACCAGCGAAATAGTCTACTTCGGCGTCCGCAGTCTCGGCTCTCTCTCCCAAATACGCCCGTTCTTCGCGGCTTTGATGAACGTTGCGATATCTCCGGCGCCGTCCATTTCGATCACCCCTTCGTCTTCTTCCAACCCTGCTTCCTCGGCGAGACTCAGCGCCGTGTCGAGCACACCGATCACTTTCAGGTGACCGAACGCGTCGCGAAGCCAGTCGACCGCGGCCTCCTCTTTCTCGAGCATCAAGGATCCTTCGGTCGATGTCGCAACGACCACGGCGTCGAAGAAGATCGATGGTCCGCCGGCGAGCTGATGATCGGGGACGATCAGCTTGCCCCCTTTGCCTTTGGCGCCGCCGATTTTCGGGGCGACCACCTGCAGCCGCGCACCCGCCTTCTCGACGGCCGTCCGCAGCGCGGTGACGAACGCGGGATCGGTGCCGTCGCTGACGAGCACGCCGATCTTGCGTCCTTTGAGAGTCGGCAGCGCCTTCTTGATCAGGCTGAGCGCCGGCGACGGCTTCATGTCGATCGCCGGGCGTGCCGGCTTGATGTTCTCGGCCTGCCCTTCCATGCCGAGCCCTTCTTCGACGCGCGCGCACAGCTCGGTGTCGATGTTCTTCAGGTGCCCGAGCATCCGCTGCCGGATGTTCGGCCTCGACACTTTGCTCAGCTCGAAGGTAAAGGCATTGACGATGTGGCGCTGCTCGGGCTCGGACATCGAGCGATAGAAGAGACGCGGCTGGCTGTAGTGATCCGCGAACGTTTCCGAGCGCTCGCGCACTTTGTCCCCCGCGTCGAGCGCGCGGAACGACTCGAACCCGCGCTCCGGGCTTTCGCGCGGACCTTCGGACGCGATGCTGTTCGGCTCGTAGTTGACCTGACCTTTGGGAATATCCATGCGGTGAATGCCGTCGCGCTGGAAATTCGCCATCGGGCATTTCGGCCGGTTGATCGGCAGCTCGTGGAAGTTGGGCCCCCCCAGCCGGCTGAGCTGCGTGTCGGTGTACGAGAACAGCCGCCCCTGCAGCAGCGGGTCGTCTGAGAAGTCGATGCCCGGCACGACATGGCCCGGATGGAACGCCGACTGCTCGGTCTCCGCGAAGAAGTTGTCGGGATTGCGGTCGAGCACGAGCCGGCCGATCGGCGTGAGCGGGACCATCTCTTCGGGGATGAGCTTCGTCGCGTCGAGCACGTCGAACGGAAACTTCGCCGCCGTCTTCTCGTCGAACGCCTGAATTGAGAACTCGAACTCCGGAAAATCACCCTGATCGATCGCGTCGAAGAGATCGCGGCGCTGCGAATCGGGATCGGCGCCGTACAGCTTCACCGATTCATCCCAGATGAGCGACGCCGCGCCGATCTTCGGGCGCCAGTGGAATTTCACGAACGTCGACTTGCCAGCCTGGTTCACGAAGCGGAACGTGTGCACGCCGAACCCTTCCATCATGCGGAACGAGCGGGGGAGCGTGCGGTCCGACATCGCCCACAGCATCATGTGCATGCTCTCGGGCATCAGCGTGACGAAGTCCCAGAAGGTGTCGTGCGCCGACCCGGCCTGCGGAAAGCCGCGGTCGGGCTCCATCTTCACCGCGTGGACGAGATCGGGAAACTTGATTGCGTCCTGGATGAAGAACACCGGGATGTTGTTGCCGACCAGATCGAAATTGCCTTCGGACGTGTAGAACTTCACGGCGAATCCGCGGACGTCGCGCGGCGTGTCGCCTGAGCCGGCGCCGCCGGCGACGGTGGAGAAGCGAACGAACGCCGGCGTCTTCACTTTCGGATCCTGCAGAAACGCGGCGCGCGTCAGCTTCGCCATCGACTCGTAGGGCTGAAAGAATCCGTGCGCCGCCGATCCGCGCGCGTGGACGATGCGCTCGGGGATGCGCTCGTGATCGAAGTGCGTGATTTTTTCGCGGAAGATGAAGTCTTCGAGCAGGCTCGGGCCGCGCGTGCCCGCGCGCAGCGTGTTCTGATTGTCCGCAATCGGCGTCCCCTGATTGGTCGTCAATCCGCCAGTCGTCTGGTGCGTTTCTCCGCCATTGCCGGCTTTGTTGGGTGTGTTGCTTTTGCGGTTGGATGTTTTTGCCACAGGCGCCTCAGCAGGTAATGGTGAATAATGAGCGAGAGTTCAAGCCTACAAGAAAAGGAGACCCAAGTGCGCAGCATTTATGTGTCCGTATGTATCGCGCTGGTGCTGGCGACACTTGTCCAGGCCCAGTCTGGAATTACGAGCCCGCTCGCGCACTTTGGGTTCGAGCTCGCAGCCGATGGCACGTTCGCGATGTGGGATCAGGAGGTCGCCTACTACCAGAAGCTGGCGAAGGAATCGGATCGCATCGACCTTCAGGTGCTCGGGAAGAGCACGCTTGGCCGGCCGTTCCTCATGCTGACGATCTCGTCGCCGCAGAATCTGGCGAAACTGGACCGCTACAAGGACATCTCCAGGCAGATGGCCGACCCGCGCGGACTCACGCCGCAGCAGATCGATGCCTTGTCTGCCGAGGGGCGCGCCGTTGTGCTCGTCACGCTCGGTCAGCATTCCACCGAGGTGGCTTCGTCGCAGATGGGACCGCGGCTCGTGCACCGCCTGGCGACGGGCAACGACGATCGGATCCGTACAATCCTCGACAACACCATCTTCCTGCTCATCCCCAGCTTCAACCCCGACGGCCACGACAGCGTCGGGGATTGGCTGAAGAAGTCGGCCGGCACGGCGTACGAAGGCGCGGGACCGCCGGAGCTGTATGGCGCCTATATCGGTCACGACAACAATCGCGACGGCTACATGCTGTCGCAGGTCGAGTCGCAGCATTGGGCGAAGGTGATCTATCAGGATTGGTTCCCGCAGGTGTTCAAAGACACGCACCAGATGGGCAGCTACGGATCGCGTCTGGCGATTCCGCCGAAGTACGATCCCATCAACCCGCACGTCGATCCGCTGATGTGGCGCTCGTCTCAGCTGCTTGGCGGCGCGATGGGCACCGCGCTCGAGGCCGAAGGGGTGACCGGCGTCGAATCACAGGTCCACTACGACGCGTGGTTCATGGCGTCGTTCCATGGCGTGGCGAACCTGTCGAATATCACGAGCTTTCATACGGAGAGCGCCAGCGCGCGATTGATCTGGCCGCTCTACATCCATCCGCAGCAGATTCAGCCGGGCTCGCGCGGCCGTCCCGAGAACAAGGCGCAGATGACGTTTCCGCATCCGTGGCCGGGCGGCTGGTGGCGCATGTCCGACATCGCGCGCCAGCAGGAGATCGAAACGATCGCGCTGGTCGAAACGATGGGGCGCTATCGCCAGAGCTTCCTGAAGAATCGCGCGCTCGCGGCGATGCGGCAGGTCGAGCGAGGCGCGGCCGAGGGCGGCCATGTGATCCCGATGAACCAGCACGACCCGGGAACGGCGCTGAAGTTCGCGTCGACGCTGATGATGAACGGCGTCGAGGTGCATCGCGTCGGAGAACGATTCACGTCAGGCTCGCGGGTCGTCGAGCCCGGCGACCTGATCGTCAAGCTCGATCAACCTTCACGGGCCTTCATAAAGACGATGATCGATCCGACGGTGTATCCGGATAACGAATGGACGCGCCGCCGCGATGGAAATCCGCTGCCGCCCTACGACATGGCGTCGTTCACGCTGGCCGATCACATGGGCGTGGAAACGTTTCCG
>CAYHHH010000015.1:0-10770 GCA_964356125.1 uncultured Bifidobacteriaceae bacterium
ACCACCGCGTCATCATCATGACCGACGCCGACGTCGACGGATCGCACATCCGCACGCTGCTGCTCACGTTCTTCTACCGGCAGATGCCCGAGCTCATCAACAACGGCTACATCTACATCGCGCAGCCGCCGTTGTTCCGCGCCAAGCGCGGCAAAGGGGAGACCTACATCAAGGACGAGCGCGAGCTGGAGACGTTCCTGATTCACCGCGCGGCCGAGTCGCGGACGGTGAAGCTGAACGGCCGGGAAATTTCCGGCGCTCCGCTCGAGCAACTACTGCACCGGCTGATGACGTACCGCAAATATCTCCGGCTCGTCGAGCGCCGCGGCCATCTGCGCGCGGCGATCGAGGCACTGCTCGACGCGGACGTGCACGACAAGTCGTTCTTCGACAGCCAGGAAAGCCTGGCCGCGCTCGCGGCGCGTCTCACGACCCCGACAGCGGTCGTCACGATTCAACCCGACGAAGAGAACAAATCGTTCAGCCTGGCGATCGAAGATCGCTCGAACGGCTACGCGCGGCACAACATCATCTCGCTCGACTTCGTCACGTCGCCGGACTACCGGACGCTGCTGAACAGCTACCGCGAGATTCGCGACATCAAGCCGCCGATGACGGTCGTGTCGACGAGCGGTGCAGCGGAACCGGAACCCGAACAGGAACCGGGTCGCGCGAAGCCGGAACCCGCTGCGGCAATCAAATCCCTCGACGAGCTCATCGAATATTTCATCAACGCCGGCAAGAAGGGCGTAGCCATCAACCGTTACAAAGGCCTCGGCGAAATGAATCCCGAGCAGTTGTGGTCGACGACGATGAATCCCGATGGGCGCACGCTGCTGCAGGTGCGCGCCGAAGATCATACCGAGGCCGATCAGATGTTCACCACGCTGATGGGCGATCAGGTCGAGCCGCGCAGGAAGTTCATCGAAGACAACGCGCTCGACGTGAGGAATTTGGACATCTAGCGCCGGGTCTGAAGAACAAGACCCGGCCTACGTACCGTACGTAGGCCGGGTCCTACTCTTCGGACCCGCCAATGTCGCGACAACACATGGCAGACCTGACCCAGAAAATTCCCGTCAACATCGAAGACGAAATGAAGCGGTCGTACATGGATTACGCCATGAGCGTAATCATTGGACGAGCGCTGCCCGACGTCCGCGACGGATTGAAGCCGGCCCATCGCCGCGTGCTCTACGGCATGAAGATGATGGGGCTCGCCTCGAACCGCGGGTACCGGAAGTGCGCGAAGATCGTCGGCGAGGTGATGGGCAACTATCACCCGCATGGCGACGCGTCGATCTACGACACGCTCGTGCGGCTGTCGCAGGACTTCAACATGCGGTACCCGCTCGTCGACGGGCAGGGGAATTTCGGCTCGGTCGACGGCGATCCGCCGGCGGCGATGCGGTACACCGAAGCGCGGTTGAAGCCGCTCTCCGACGACGTGATGGCGGATCTCGAGAAGGAGACCGTCGATTACGTCCCCAACTACGACGAGACGACCGAAGAGCCGACGGTGCTGCCGGCGCCCATTCCGAATCTGCTCGTGAACGGCTCATCGGGCATTGCCGTCGGCATGGCCACGAACGTGCCCCCGCACAACCTGCGGGAAGTGATCGACGGCGTGATCTGGGCCATCGAGACCGAGCAGGAGCGCGGCACGAAGCTCGACAAGCACGAGAAACTGCACGGCCTGATGGATTTCGTGAAGGGCCCGGACTTCCCGACCGGCGGCTACATCGTCGGGCGATCGGGCATCGGGGCGGCGTACCGCACCGGCCGGGGCGCCATCCTGATGCGCGCCAAGGCCTCGATCGAGTCGGCAAAAAAGGGCGACAAGCAGTCGATCGTCGTCACCGAGATTCCCTATCAGGTGAACAAGGCGCGCCTGATCGAAAAGATCGCCGACCTGGTCGGTGAAAAGACCATCGAAGGCATCTCGGATCTTCGCGATGAATCCGATCGCGAAGGCATGCGCATCGTCATCGAGCTGAAGCGCGGTGAAGTGCCGGAAGTCATTCTCAACAACCTTTACAAGCACACGCAGCTGCAGCAGAGCTTCGGCGTCATCATGCTGGCCATCGTCTCCGGCCGGCCGAAAGTGCTGAACCTCGCCGAGCTCATCGAGAACTTCATCGACTTCCGCCGCGAGGTCGTCATCCGCCGCACGCAGTTCGAGCTGCGCAAGGCCGAGGCGCGCTTTCACATCCTCGAAGGCCTGAAGATCGCGCTCGACAACCTCGACGCGGTCATCAAGCTGATTCGCGGATCGAAGACCGTGCCCGAAGCGCGCGACGGCCTGATGACGCAGTTCTCGCTGAGCCTCCTGCAGTCGCAGGCGATCCTCGACATGCAGCTGCAGCGGCTGACCGGCCTGGAGCGGCAGAAGATTCTCGACGAGATGGCGGAGCTGCTGAAGACCATCGAGCGGCTGCGCGCGATTCTCGCGAGCGAGCGGCTGCTGATGCAGCTGATCGTCGGCGAGCTGAAGGACGTGCGCGACAAGTACGGCGACGATCGGCGCACCGAGCTCATCGAGGGGGATGCGAGCGAAATCAGCATCGAGGATCTGATCGCCGAAGAAGACATGGCGATCACGGTGAGCAACACCGGCTACATCAAGCGCACGCCGATTACGAGCTACCGCAACCAGCGGCGCGGCGGCAAAGGGCGCATCGGCATGCGCACGCGCGAGGAAGACTTCGTCAGCCATCTCTTCGTGGCGTCGACGCACGCCTACATCATGATTTTCTCGGACCGCGGCCGCGCGTACTGGCTGAAGGTGCACGAGATCCCCGACGTCGGCCCCGGCGGCAAGGGCAAAGCGATTGCGAACCTGGTCTCGATGGCGCCTGACGAAAAGATCGCGGCGCTACAAACCGTGAAAGAGTTCGAAGAGGGCAAGTTCATCGCGATGGGCACCCTGCGCGGCATCGTGAAGAAAACCGAGCTACCGGCCTTCAGCAACCCGCGGGCGGGCGGCATCATCGCCATGGGCGTCGAAGACGGCGACCGCCTGATGGCGGCCCAGATTACCGACGGCACGGGCGAAATCTTCATCGGGACGCGGGATGGCGTCGCGATCAGGTTCCCGGAGGGGGACGTCCGCCCGATGGGGCGCACCGCTTACGGGGTCAAGGGGATAACCCTCCGCGAGGGGGACGAGGTGGTTGCCATGGAGGTCGTCCGCCCCGGCAGCACCCTGTTGACGGTCACCGAGCACGGCTACGGAAAACGCACCGAGTTGGACGAATATCGGGTGCAGTCCAGGGGCGGTGTGGGTATTATTAACATCCAAACAACCGAACGGAACGGCCGGGTCGTCGGGATGGCGTCTGTGCACGACGAGGATGAGTTCATGCTCATCACGCAGCAAGGCAAGATTCTGAGGACCGTCGCGCGCGACATCAGAACCATTGGGCGGGCCACGCAGGGCGTGCGCCTGATCGAGATCGACGCGGAAGACCGGGTAGTAGCTCTTGCCCGGCTCGCCGAAAAAGAAGACGAGAACGGCTCGGACGACACACCGCCCGCCTGATGCGGGCACTACGACGGATTCACCGCACGAGTGCGGACAAAACAGGAGGCTGGTATGTTGCGGCCGAAAATTAGCGTGTATCTACTGGCGTCCATGGTTCTGTCGGTTGCCGCCCTGAGCGCGTGCTCGTCACCGAACGCCTCAGAAGAGAATCTGGTGCGGCAGTTCTTCCGCGCGTCGGGTCTGCGCGACAGCCAGACCCTCTCCAATTTCGCGACTGTGAGCTTCGACGCGAAAACCGAAGGCACGGTGAGCGACTTCGAAATCACCTCCGTGAGCCCCGAGCGCAGCGAGACGCTGCGCGTCATCGAGCTCAGCCAGGCGGTCACCGAAGCCGAAGCGGCGAACAAAGCCTTCAACGAAAAGAAGAAGACGTATCAGGACGCGAATTCCGATGCGATCGACCGCGTGCTGAAAGCCGAGAGCGCCGGGCGCAAGCCGACCGGCCGCGACGCCCAAGTGCAGGCGGAATGGACGAAGTGGCGCGATGACAGCGGCGCAGAAGCGAAGAAAGTGTCGGCCGCGCGCCAGGAGCTGTCGAACGCGCGCCCGATTGCCGAGCTGAGCCTGATGGAGAACTCGGGCGCGCCCTCGCCGACCGTGGAAGAGCTCAACGGCACGCTCGTCTCGAAGGACATCACGGTGAAGGCGCAGGTCAAGGACGCGGCCGGCGCGACAGTCGAGAAGAATTACGTGATGACGGTGCAGCGCGCGGTCGTCAAGACCGACAAGGGCGAGCGCCTGGGGAAGTGGATCATTACTGCAATAAAGCCTGCTTAACCTCAGGGATTTGGGACTAGGGATTCGGGATTAGGTCTGAACGCGCGAACACGCGTGATACTCGTCGCAGGCCTAATCCCCAATCCCCAACCCCTAATCCCTGCTTCGCGCTACACCATCTCTAATTTGGCGTATTTAGCGCGCAGCGTTTTCGGCCCCAGGCTGAATCTCACCACCAGCTTCACATCGTCAGCCAGCTCTTCCACGCTGAGAATCGTGCCGACGCCGAATTGCGGGTGACGCACCTTCGCGCCGAGTCTGAGGCCCAGGAGCGACGACTGATCTTCGTCCTCGTACTGATAGGCCGGCTCTTCGCGCGGCTTTGGTCCAAACCGATCCGGCGCGCGGTGATAGGTTGAGTTGCGCCCACCGGCCCCGAGCCGCGTCGAGGGGTACGAGCTCGAGCGCCCATAGCCCCCGCCGAAGGAGCTCTGGTAACTGCTCGTGGGGTAGGTCGGCTCGATCCGCTCGACGAGCTGCGGCGGCACTTCGTCCATGAAGCGCGACGGCTCCATCGACTGATACTCGCCGAAGACGCGCCGCCGCGCGGCCGCCGTCAGCACGAGCTGCGAGCGCGCGCGCGTCATGCCGACATAACAGAGGCGCCGCTCCTCGGCCATCTCGTCTTCTTCATCGAAGGCGCGCGAGTGCGGAAACACACCCTCTTCGAGTCCGCTCATGATGACGGTCGGAAACTCGAGCCCCTTTGCGGCGTGCAGCGTCATCAGCCAGATGCGCGCCTCGAGGCTGCCTTGCCCCTCGTCCGCTTCCGAGAGCAGCGACAGCTTGTCGGTGAAGCCCCCCAGCGACGCTTCCGGCTCGCGCCCTTCGTACTCGCGCGCCGCCGAGACCAGCTCCATGAGGTTTTCGATGCGCCCTTGTGAATCTTCCGACTTGTCTTCGCGCAGGTCCTGCAAGTACCCGGTCTGATCGAGCACTTTACCCAGCGTGATCGAGAGCGGCTCTTTCCGCGCGACATCGGACAGGTTCACGATGAGATCGCGGAACGTGCGCAGCGACGTGAGCGCGCGTTGAGGCGCGAGGCGCTCGTCTATGGCGCGGTTCAACTTCGTCCACAGCGAGTTCGGCGCCGGAACGGCGATGCCGCTGGCGAGCAGCAGCGGCGGCGCTTCTTCGGCCGACACGCGATCGATCGCGTCGAGCACTCCCTTGCCGTTGCCGCGCGGCGGCACATTGATCACCCTGCGTAAGCTCACATCGTCGTGCGGGTTGATGAGCAGCTTCAGATACGCGAGGGAGTCCTTGATTTCCTTACGCTCGTAGAAGCGCACGCCGCCGACCACGCGGTAGGAGAGGCCCGAGCGCATGAGCGAGTCTTCGATGACGCGCGATTGCGCGTTGGTGCGGTACAACACCGCGACGGTGCAGTCGGGAGCGGACGTGATGCCCGAGTGCGCCGTGCGCATGATGAAATCGGCCTCTTCGAGCTCGTCCGATCCGCGGAAGTACTTGATGAGGTCGCCGCCCTGACGCTCGGTCCACAGCCGCTTCTCCTTGCGCCCCTTGTTCTGGCTGATCACCGCCGAGGCCGCGTCGAGAATGACCTGCGTCGACCGGTAGTTCCGCTCGAGCTTGACGATCTTGGCTTCGGGGAAGTCGTGCTCGAAGTCGAGGATGTTCCGCAGGTCTGCGCCGCGCCAGCGATAGATCGACTGGTCGGGATCGCCGACCACGGCCAGGTTGCGATGGCGCTCGGCCAGCCGCTGGATGAGGCGATACTGCGGCCGGTTCGTGTCCTGATATTCGTCAACCATGACGAACCGGAACTGTTCCGCGTACTTGTTGCGGACGTGCTCGACTTTATCGAGCAGCTCGACGGCCTTCAGCAGCAGGTCGTCGAAGTCGAGCGCACCGTTGTCTCGGAGTCCCTGAATGTATTTTTCGTACACCTTCGCGAGTTGTTCCCCGCGATGGCTCCAGCCCTGCGACTTGAAGAAATCGGGCCCGGCCATCGTGTTCTTCGCGTGGCTGATCTTGGACAGCGCCATCCGGGGCTGCAGCACGCTGTCGTCGATCTGCAGCTCTTTGAGCACCTGCTTGACGAGCGCGACCTGGTCGGACGAGTCGTAGATGACGAAATCACGCGGCAGGCCGATGGCCGTCGCCTCGCGGCGGAGCAGGCGCGCGCAGAGCGCATGGAACGTCGAAATCCACGATCCCACGAGAGAAGCGCCGAGCAGCGTCTCGACGCGAGTACGCATTTCTTCCGCCGCTTTGTTGGTGAAGGTGACGGCAAGAATTTCATAGTGCTGCGCGTACCCTTCAGACAGCAGGTACGCGATGCGCTGCGCGATGACGCGCGTCTTGCCCGACCCGGCGCCGGCCAGGATCAGCAGCGGGCCGTCGATGTGCAGCACGGCCTCGCGTTGTTCGGGGTTCAGACTTTGAAGTGCATCCATGGGTCGCGTGGGGTTCGTAGGTGGCGTGGGTGGCGTAGGGAATGCCGCAGATCACGGCGGGCGTTTTTGCCCACGCGACCTACGCGACCCACGATCCCTACGCGACCGACGTTCCCTATTCTACCGTCACACTCTTCGCGAGATTGCGAGGCTGGTCGACGTCGCAGCCGCGCCGCACCGCGATGTGATACGCGAGCAGTTGCAACGGCAGTACCATCACGATCGGCGAGAGCATTTCCGGGACGCGCGGGAGGGAAATAATCGCGTCCTGTGCGGGATCCAGAACCTTTTTCAGCGTGTCGTGCCCTTCCGTGGTGATGGCAATCACCGATCCCCCTCGAGCCTTGACCTCTTGAATATTGCCAAGCATTTTCTCGAAGACGTGATCATTTGGTGCAATGCTCACGACCGGCATGTTGCTGTCGATGAGCGCGATGGGCCCGTGCTTCATCTCGCCGGCGGGATAGCCCTCGGCGTGGATGTACGAAATTTCTTTCAACTTCAGCGCCCCTTCGAGCGCAATCGGGTAGTTGATGCCCCGTCCGAGATACAGAAAATCGCTCCGGCCGGAGAACCGGTCCGCCACCTCTTCGACCACGCCTGACGCCTTCAGCGCGTGCTCCATCTGTTTGGGCAGCTGCACCAGGTCGTCGAGGTGCTGCCTGGCGACGGCTTCCGACAGCGAGCCTTTCATCTGGCCGAGAAACAGGGCCAGCAGGTTGAGCGCGACGAGCTGCGACGTAAAGGCTTTCGTCGAAGCCACCCCGATTTCCGGGCCGGCGTGCGTGTAGATGGTGCCTTCCGCTTCCCTCGTTGCCATGCTGCCGACGACGTTGCAGATGGAGAGGCTGCGCGCCCCTTTTTTGCGCGCCTCGCGGAGCGCGGCCAGCGTGTCGGCCGTCTCACCCGACTGGGTGATGATGACAACCAGCGTGTGCTTGTCGACGATGAAGTCGCGATAGCGGTACTCGGAGCCGTAATCGACCTCGACCGGCAGGCCGGCGAACCGCTCGATGAGAAATTTGCCCACCAGCGCCGCGTGCCACGACGTGCCGCACGCGATGAGCGCGACCTTATTGATGCCGCGCAGGTCCGCCTCGGTGATGCCAATCTCTTCGAGGAACACGCGGCCGGTATCGATGCTGAGCCGGCCGAGCAGCGTCTCCTCGGCCGCGCGCGGCTGCTCGAAGATCTCTTTGAGCATGAAATGGCGGTAGCCTGACTTCTCCGCCATGATCGGGTCCCACAGTATTCGCTGTGTCGCCTTCGAGACCGGCGTGCCGGCGAAGTTCGTGAATTCCACGCCGCGGCGCGTGATCACCGCCATCTCCTCGTCGCCGAGAAACACCACGTCGCGCGTGTGGCTGAGAATGGCCGGCGTGTCGGACGCCACGAAGAACTCGTTGTCTCCGATTCCGACGACAATGGGCGGGCCGTTGCGCACGGCGATGATCTTTTCCGGGTCGTCGGTCGAGATCGCCACGAACGCGAAGAGCCCGCGCATGTGCAGGAGCGCCCGCCGCGCGGCTTCCTCCAGCGAAAAAGGGGTCGGGAGGGGTTTTCCCGACCCCTTTTTCGGGTCCATCTCCTGCTCGAGCAGGTGCGCGATGATCTCGGTGTCTGTCTCCGTCACAAACGTGTGCCCGCGCTTCTGCAGCTCGTGCTTCAGGTCCAGGTAGTTCTCGATGATGCCGTTGTGCACGACGACGATTTTGCCCGTGCAGTCCTGGTGGGGATGCGCATTCTCTTCCGTGGGGCGGCCGTGCGTCGCCCAGCGCGTGTGACCGACGCCGTACACACCTTCGAGCGGCTGTGCGTCGATCGCCTGCTCGAGGTTCACGAGCTTGCCCGCGCTGCGCCGGCGCTCGATCTGTCCGTTGCGGACGACGGCGACCCCCGCGGAGTCGTAGCCGCGATACTCAAGCCGCCGCAGCCCATCGATGAGAATGGGCACGACTTCCTTCGGGCCGAGATAGCCGATGATTCCGCACATAGATTCTACTTTCTACTTTCTACTTCTTACTTTCTACTTACTGGTTTTCTTCTTCTCGGCCCAGCCGGGAATGTTGCGCTGTTCGCCTGCGCTGACCGCGAGCGATCCGGCCGGCACGTTCTCGCGCACCGTCGTCCCGCTGCCGATATAAGCACCCTTGCCGACCGTGACGGGCGCGACCAACTGTGAGTCGCTGCCGACGAACACACCGTCTTCGATCGTCGTCTGGTGCTTGCGGGCGCCGTCGTAGTTGCAGGTAATCGTGCCGGCGCCGATGTTCACGTTGTCGCCGATCACCGCATCGCCAAGATAGGAATGGTGGCCCGCTTTGGTGCCCTTGCCGAGCACCGCCTTTTTCAGCTCGACGAAATTGCCGATGTGGACAGACTCGCGCAGCTCCGTATCCGGGCGGAGGTGCGCGAACGGCCCCACCGTGACTCCCGTGTCGAGCCGGCTGCCGTTGATGACGCAGAAGTTCCGCACGGTGACGCGATCGGCGAGCACCGAGTTCACGATGCGGACGCCGGCGTGTATCTCGCACGCCTGGCCGATCTGCGTCCGCCCCTCGAGGTGCACGCCGGGATGGATCACCGTGTCGGCGCCGACCACAACATCGGCGTCAACGTAGGTTGTCGCCGGATCTTCGATTGTGACGCCGGCGGCCATCAGCTCTTCGTTTTTTGTCTGTCTCACGATTCGGCTCGCTTCTGCCAGTTCGGACCGGCTGTTAATGCCGCGAATCTCGTTGGAATCCCCGACCACGATCGTCTCGACGCCGAGTCTCCGGCGGCGGTACGTCGCGACGAGATCGGTTAAATAGTACTCGCCCTGTGCGTTGGCGGTGGCCAGCCCCCGCAGCGACTCGAACAGCGGGCCCAGCGAGAAGACGTACACGCCGCTGTTGATCTCGCGGAGCTTTCTTTGCGCCGGCGACGCGTCGCGCTCTTCGACAATCCGGGAAATACGGCCCTTCACCCTCACGATGCGCCCGTATCCATAGGGCTGCTCGACGACAGCCGTCAGGACGGTGGCGGCCACCTTCGACTCCACGTGTTTGCGGACCAGGGCGGCGAGCGTGTGGCCTTTCAGCAACGGCACGTCGCCAGACAGCAACAGCACGACGCCGTTTTGCGGCTCCAGCACGCTCGCGGTCTGCAGCAGAGCATGGCCGGTGCCAAGTTGCGGCTCCTGCGTCACGAATGACAGGCCCGGATATTTCTCGAGCCCCTGGCGCAGCATCTCTTTCATATGTCCGACGACGAGCGTGATTGTGCGCGGCCCGAGCGACTGCGCCGCGGTCATAACCTGGTCGATCATCGGCGTGCCGGCAACGCTGTGCAGCACCTTCGGGCGCGCGGACTTCATGCGCGTACCCTTGCCGGCCGCAAGGATGACGACGTGCAGGTCGGACATGGACGTCTACAGTTTACCGTTGACCGTTGACCGTCTGCAGAATCCACGGTAAACGGTTAACGGCAGACGGTTAAGGATCTTCAGCGTCGGCGAGGCGCTTTGCGGCGTTCAGCTTTGGCGTGGGACGTGGCTTCGAGGGCGTGGCGGACGCTGTCGAACTCGCGCAGGACGTCAAGTTCCGGGTCGTGGCGCGCGAGCGCCCGGTTGTCGGGATTCAGCTCGATGGCGCGAAGGAGCAGCGGAACGGCCGCATCCACCTCATCGCGCAGCGCCAGAACCGACGCGAGCATATAGAGCGCGTGGTCGTGTTCCGGCGATTCCGAGGTGGCGGCGCGCAAATGCCTGAGCGCCTCGTCGTAGTTGCCGGCGTTGACGGCCAGCGTCGCGGCGAACACGCGTTCCTCGGGTGTTGAAGGGGACGCGGCGCGCGGCGTCATGTGGCGCTCGCAGACGTTCAGGTACAGACGCACCCGCTCGTGCAGCTCGCGCTCCTCGGGATAGCGCGACAGCACCGATCGGAGCAGCGTCGACGCGCGCGAGAAATCGTGCGTGTGCAGGGCGGCCACACCCTCTTCGTAGAGGCCGACCGCCTCGACGTGTCCGGCGCGCGGAACGGGTGCGGA
>CAYHHH010000015.1:10870-13833 GCA_964356125.1 uncultured Bifidobacteriaceae bacterium
AACTTCCGCCGGCCTCGCGTAAGGCGCCAAAACGATAGTAAACTCGCCTCGTTCGGGAATCTGAAGCGCTGGCGCTTGCCGGGCGGTTGTTGACAGCACTGTTTCGTGGAGTTTGGTCAGCTCACGGGCCACGGTAATTGGTCGGTCGACCAATATATCGGCCATCTCAGACAGGGCTTGCTGAATACGATGAGGCGTTTCGAAAAATACGACCGCTCTGGGTTCGGCTGACAAACGCCAGAGCCATTCTTTTCTGTCTTTCGACCTAAATGGCGCGAAGCCCGCGAAGACGAACTCGTCGGCCGCGTATCCTGAGGCCGCCAGTGCTGCCAGCACAGCGCTGGCACCGGGGATCGGCACGACAGGAATGCCCGCGTGAATGGCCGCCGCAATCAGTCGCTGCCCGGGATCCGCGACCAGCGGAGTGCCCGCGTCCGACACAAGAGCGACGTCGACACCGCCGGTGAGTTTCCGCAGCAACGCCGGCACCTTTTCAGACTCGTTATGGTCGTGGAGGCTGGTCGTGGGAGTCGAGATGCCGAAGTGCTGTAACAACAGGCCCGTTCGGCGTGTGTCTTCGGCAGCGACCAGGCCGGCCGATTTCAAGATATTGAGGGCGCGGACCGTGATGTCGTCGAGGTTCCCAATCGGGGTGGACACGACGTACAGGGTGCCGGACATGCGGGCCTAGAGTATTGTACCATTGTGGTTTGTCGGAATTTTCGAGTACAGAACAGGGATTCGAGCTGCTGCCTCAATGATGCGTTCGTCCGAGCCATTTCATCATTTCGTCGACGACTATCTCGCCTATCTTCATGAAATCCACCCCACCGGCGCGACGCTGGACGGGATACACACGTACGACGACCATATCGAAGACTTCAGCCGGCACGCCATCGAACAGCACACGCGGGCGCTGTCCGGCTTCGCGCGGCGGCTGCAGGACATCAATCACAACGACCTGACGGCCGTCGAAAAGGCCGAGCAGCCCATGGTGGCCGCCAACATCCAGGCCCGGATGTTCGAGCTGGAGCAGATACGCACCTGGGAGCGCAGCCCTCAGCTCTACTCAGACACGCTCTGCTCGAGCCTCGCGTCTCAAGTAGTGTTTACGCACGCCTCGCTCCCCGAGCGCGCCCGCCGGGTGCTCTCGAAGCTGCGGCAGACCGCGCGCGTCGTGCAGGCCGCACGTGACAACATCAAGGATCCGCCGGGCATCTTCATCAAAGTCGGTCTCGAGACGTTCCGCGGCGCCCTTAACTTCATCGAGAAGGATCTGCCGCGCGCGTTCTCGGCGCTCGACGACATGCACCTCCTCGGCGATCTGGCCGACGCCTCGACCGAAGCGACGAACATTATTTCGAGCTACATCCAGTACCTCGAGGAAGACCTCGCGCCCAAGGCACGCGCGTCGTTCAGGCTCGGGCGCGAGCTCTTCGAGCGGAAGCTGGCTCTCGATGAGGGCGTCACGATGGACGCCGATCGGCTTCTTGCCATCGCGCAACGGGAGTTCGATGCGACGCAGGAAGAGTTTCGCTCGCTCGCGGGCAAGCTCGACGGCGGCGATCCGATCGAGGCCTGGCGGAAGGCCAAAAACGAGCATCCTGCGCCAGGCGGCCTGTCAGCCGCGGCGCAACAACAGCTCGAGGAGCTCAGCACCTTCATCGATCGCAACGGCATCGTCACGCGGCCGGAAGGGGAATCGGTGATTGTTGCGCCCACGCCGGAGTTCTATCGCTGGTCGTTCGCGAGCATGTGGGTTCCCGGGCCGTTCGAGCAGAAGGCGACGCGCGCTTACTACTACCTGACCGACGCCGATCCGTCATGGCCCGCCGACAGGCAGGAAGAGCACCTCCGCGATTTCAACTACCCGACGCTGTGGGCCATCTCGATCCACGAGGTGTACCCCGGGCATTTCCTGCACTATCAGTTCCTGCGGCGCGTCGAATCGAAAGTTCGCAAGTCCCTCATGTTCGCACCCGCGTCGTTTGTCGAAGGCTGGGCGCATTACACCGAGCAGATGATGGTCGAAGCCGGTTTCCGCCGGAACGATCACACGTTCAAGCTGGGCCAGCTCGCGGAAGCGCTGATCCGTCTCGGGCGCTTCATCGTCGGCATTCGGCTTCACGTCCAGGACTGGTCGGTGGAGCAGGGCGTTCGGTTTTTCCGGGACGAGTGCTTCATGGAAGAAGGCGGCGCGCGGCGCGAGGCCGAACGAGGCACGTTCGATCCGACCTATCTGGTGTACTCGGCCGGCAAGCTGATGCTGCTGAAGCTGCGCCGAGATTACAAGGAACAGCAGGGCTCGAAGTACTCGCAGCGCGCGTTTCACGATCAGCTGCTGGGCAACGGAACCGCGACGTTCCGCGCCCACCGTCAACTGATGCTCGGCGATTCGACCGGCGACCTGCTGGAGTAGACTGGGTTCACCGTTATGCCGATGTACGAATACGAATGCGCCGCCTGTGGGCATCGATTCGAGCGGATCCGGAAATTTTCGGACCCGCCGATTGACGAGTGCCCGAATTGCGGCGAGCGCAAAGCACAGAAGCTGCTGTCGAGCCCCGCCATTCAGTTCAAGGGAACCGGCTGGTACATCACCGATTACGCGAAAAAGGGGTCGGACGGCAAAGAGTCCAAGGAGTCCAAGGAGTCGAAAGAGTCCAAAGAGTCGACAAAGTCCAAAGAGTCGACGGAGTCGACGAAGTCGACAGAGTCCAAAGAGTCGAAAAGCAGTACCCCCGCCTCAAGTACGGCAAGCACTTCCAAAGCGTCAGGCGAGTAAGTTACTCACCCGTTCTGAACGTGCTGCGGCGCTCGAGGTTCTCCGAGCGCAGGTAGGCGCGGAACGGCTCGCTGAGGTCGGCTCGTCTGAGCGCGAAGTAGACCACCGCCTGCAGATACCCGAGCTTGTTGCCGGTATCGTGGCGCGATCCCTCAATCTCATACGCGTAGATTTTCCG
>CAYHHH010000015.1:13933-33908 GCA_964356125.1 uncultured Bifidobacteriaceae bacterium
AGATCGAGCTTGCCGCGCTGCTGCAGGAAGCTCTCGAGCTCGATGTTGACGTCGAAGTGATCCTCGATCGCGTTTTTCCCGCGGCCGGTGACGATGATGATGTTCTCCACGCCGGAGGCGACGGCTTCCTCGACGCTGTACTGAATAATCGGCTTGTCGACGAGCGGCAGCATCTCCTTCGGTTGCGCCTTGGTGGCCGGGAGGAACCGGGTGCCCAGGCCAGCGGCGGGGAAGACCACTTTGCGGACGGATGATTTCACGCCGTTATTCTACTCGCATACAATTTCACCATGCTTGACGCCGCCTACATACGCGATCGCCAGGACGAAGTGAAACGCGGCCTGCAGAACCGCGGCATAAACGCCGACGGCGAGCTCGAGCAGCTTGCGACGCTCGAGAACCGACGCCGTCGGCTGATACCCGAGCTCGAAGGCTTGAAGCGCGACCAGAATGCGGCCGGCGATGAAGTCGCTCGCGCGAAACGCCAGGGCAAGGACGCGAGCGGCATCTTCGAAGCCAACCGGCAGCGGTCGCAGCAGATTCGTCAACTGGGCATCGAACTGGACCAGGTCGAGCAGCAGCGGTCGATCATTCTCATGGGTTTGCCGAACCTGCCGCATTCCAGCGTGCCCATTGGAAAAAACGAAGCAGACAACGTCGTCGTACGGACGTGGGGCGAGCCGGCGACGTTCGATTTCGAGCCGCTCGCGCATTGGGATCTGGGTCCCGCTCTGGGAATCCTCGACTTCGAGCGCGCGACGAAGATGTCCGGCTCCAGATTCTCTTTACTGCTCGGCGCAGGCGCCCGCTTGTCTCGCGCGCTCACCGACTTCATGCTCGACTTGCATACGCGCGAACACGGGTACCTGGAGGTCGTTCCGCCGTATCTCGTCAATCGCGCGTCGCTCGAGGCGACCGGGCAGTTGCCGAAGTTCGAAGCCGAGCTCTTCAAGATCGGCGGGGAGTGGGATCTCTTTCTGATCCCGACGGCGGAAGTGCCGCTCACCAACATTCACCGCAACGAGATCCTGAACGGCGACGCCCTGCCGCTGAAGTACACCGCCTACACGCCGTGTTTCCGCAGCGAGGCGGGATCGTACGGCAAGGACGTGCGCGGCCTCATCCGGCAGCATCAGTTCGAGAAGGTCGAGATGGTGAAGATCACCCATCCCGACACGTCGTACGACGAGCTCGAATCGATGACGCTGAACGCCGAAGACGTGTTGAAGCGGCTGGGCCTTCCGTACCGCACGATTGTGCTGTGCACAGGCGATGTGGGGTTTTCGATGGCGAAGACCTACGACGTCGAGGTGTGGCTGCCCGGGCAGAAGGCGTACAAGGAAATTTCCTCCTGCAGCAACGCCGAAGCGTTCCAGGCGCGCCGCGCGAACATCAAGTTCAAGGTGGGCGGAACGGGGAAGGCGGAGTTCGTGCACACGCTGAACGGGTCAGGCCTGCCGATCGGGCGCACGCTCGTCGCGGTGCTCGAGAACTATCAGCAGAAAGACGGATCCGTGCGGGTGCCGGAAGTGCTGCAGCCCTACATGGGCGGGTTGAAAGTGATAGAGCCTCAGCGATAGAACGGCTGCCAGGTGAGCCAACGCGGGCCATAGCGTGGAGCGGGTGCCCCAGCTTCCAGCGCGCCGAGGTCGGGCGCCTTTCCCTGGAACACCTCATTGACGGTGGGAATGACCACGCCTGCGTCGACGGCCTTGCTCGTGGATTTCAGCGAGAAATTCAAATCCATCGCGTGGTAGACGGCGTGACGCTGCCCTGGATCGGGAGGCGCCAGCTTCTCGAAGATATCGAAATCCACTTCGACGCTGTGGCTCTCTTGCCCAGTGGCTGCCCGCAAATCCGATAACGTTCCGAACATCTGCCAGTTGTCGATCGCCGGCTCGTAGAGACGCTGCCCCTTCTTCGGGCCGAGGAAGGCGTACTGGTCCTTCACGCCTCTGTTCGGACGATAGCCGTTGTAATCGGTGCTGAACTCGTCGGTCGCATTGGCGAGCCGGAGAATCCCGCGGCCGGGCGTGTCCCGGCCGAGGTACAGATTGTTGCGGAAGTGCATGTTGGCCGACGGGTCGCCGATGATGTGCTCGCCGATGATCGTGTTGTGGTAGACGAACAGGCCTGCGGGCTTCGCGCTGAACTTGAACGCCACTCCGCTGGGCACGTGATAGAGGACGTTGCGAATGAAATAAATCGGGCCGCCGAACGCCGGCTGTGCGCTGTAGCCGCCATGCGCCGCGTTGACGCCGCGGTTGTTGAACACACGCACGTTGTGGACGCCGCCGTCGGTCTCGACGAAATCGTCGCCCATCATGTGTATGTCGTTGTTATAAATGTCGATAGACGAAGCGCGGCGCTCGGGATCCGGCTCGGGCGTGCCGTAGGTCGAGATGCCGATCCCGTCGTGAAAGTACGCGATCGCGTTGTGCGCGATGACGTGCCCGGGCCCGTAGACCTTCACGGCGTAGTAGCTCTTGAGCAGGTGCGAGCCGTACGGCCCGGCGCTCGCCCACAAAGGGCCGGTCCAGCCGACGAGGCGGAAGCGGTCGTCGCGGCCGAGGAAGAGATTGTCGGCGATGTAGAAATCGCTGGAGCCGGCGTACTCGGTAAAGACGCCCGCGCCCACGTTTTCGAAGCGGCAATTCTTCACCGTGAGTCCGACGGCGCCGAGCACTTCTTTCTGGCCGGCGAAAATCGCGAAGTCGGTATTGCGAAACGTCAGGCCGTCGAAGATGTGATGACTCGAGGCCATGACGTCGAACAGCCGGGAATTGCCGTCGCCGTCGAAGATCACTTCTCCGTCGCCGGCCGACTTGATGGTAATCGGCTTCTCTTTCGTGCCCTTGAGCGCCAGCGACATCGAGCCGTCGAACGGCGCCATCATCGGATCGACGTAATTGAACCGCTCCGGTTTGTAGAGTCCGACGTGCACGAGGATGATGTCGCCCGGCTGCGCGCGCCGCTCCCACACGACGCTCCAATCGCCGAGGCCGGCGCCGTAATACGCCTGCAGCACGCTCGTGAAGCTGGGTTCGATTCGCTCGCCTTTGTAGTCGGGGGGATACACGTGCAGCGTTCGCCCTTCCTTCGAAGGCATGGGCTCGGTGCGCGTGGTGACCCTGACGACATGTGTCGTCTGGCCACTGGCGCCGTCAGGATCGACGAGCTGGAACCGGCATTCGTATTCGGTCCCGGGTGTGAGGTTCAGGATCGAGCCGGCGAATCCATCCGGGACCGTGTAGTCGAGATTCTCGCGGCGGCGGAAGATGTGCTCGCCGCCGACGCGCACCAGCGGCAGCGCGCGGCGCCAGGCTGATTCGCCGACGGCGCGAAACTCCACGCTGACGGTTGCGTTGCGGTTGGCGTCGCCGGCGATCGCCCATTCGAAGCCGGCGCTCAGCAGCGTCGGATGTTCGACGTGGAAACGGCCGGCTTCGGTCCCGTTCTGGACCTGAAGCGCGGCCGCCAGGAGCAATGTCGATGCAAAGAGGCCCATGGGCGGAATCTTACATGAGCCCGCGTGGGGTTCGTAGGGTTCGTAGGGTTCGTAGGGTTGTAGGGTTCGTGGGGTTCGTGGGTTCGTGGTTCGTCTGGTTCGGGGCACTACGGTAGGGCTCGGCTTTAGCCGAGCAATGTAGGTAGTGTCCGGCTTCAGCCGGACCGTCAACGGAGCCGACGCCGAGACGCCGAGGCGCAGAGAAAACCGTCTGAACGACGATCTTCTCTGCGTGTTCGCGCCTCTGCGTCGAAATTGAGAACCGCCTAGAGTCCGGGAACCATGATGTGCGCGGTGGACGTGCCCGCGTTCATGATCCACGCGCCGCCCATCTTGTTGTTGTCGGGCAGGCCCAGCGATTGCGCCGTCGCCCCGGGGACCGCGACGGTCGTGTGCGATCGCGCGCGCTCACGGTCGGCGCCGCCAAGGTTGTAGAAGACCGACCCGAACTCGGGCTTCACGCGCGTGCCGTCTTTTTCCGCTGCCTCGAGGAGCGCCTGCTTTTTGTCGGCCTGTGCTTCGAACCTCATGTTCTGCGCGACGCGCTCGAGGTTGCCGACGCTCGTGCACTCGAGCGAGAACGGCTGCTGCCCCGGCTGTCCCGACCGGTCGTAGCATACGAGCCGGTTCGTGCCGGGCCGCAGCGTGTCGTACGTGAAATCGGGTTTCCATTTGATCGCGGCTGCCGCGGCACGCTGATTCATGGGTGCGGCGAGCAGCGGCGTGTCGATATCCGGTGATTGAGCGAACGCGCCCGTGGAAAGCGTGAGGAGAGCGGCGAACATGAGGACACGACGTTTCATTCAAACCTCCGCTATGGCCACAACGGGGCCGCACACGCGAAGCCGGGTCTTCATAGGCGGGACCATTCTACGCCCGGCGCGATGTTAAACTCGATGGATTACACGACCGCATAATGCGGAGAGATGGCCGAGTGGTCGATGGCGGTGGTCTTGAAAACCACTGAACCCGAAAGGGTTCCGGGGGTTCGAATCCCTCTCTCTCCGCCATTTAAGGTCGCGTGGGGTTCGTGGGTCGCGTAGGGATCGTGGGGAAGAACGCGTTGCGGATCGTTCTTCTTTTCACCGCAATCATGCTAGCCGGAAGCAGGGCGGTTTTGGCCTGCTGTCTAATTCCAGCAGCGCGCTTTCCGTCATCTCCTTCAACGGAGTCGTTCATCTCGCAGACGCGACCGACCGGACGTCACCGTTTGTTACGGTCGGATATTCCCGCCTCTCGATCGGCGAGGGCACGGAGCTTGGAAATGAAAAGGGCGGGTCTAAAAAACAAGACCCGCCCCACGTTCTCAAGATCCGCAGATCTTTAGATCTCTGGTTACAGCGAAGCGATCGAACGTCAGTACCGCGAGCTCCGATATCCATCGTTCAGCTGCAGCGACTGCACCGAGCGATTAAAAATCTGCCGATAGGCATTGAACTCCCGCGCCGGCGCGATGCCGACCACAAAGAACAAACTCCCAGCCTGCAGCTGCGTCGTGTACGAGAACCCGCGCGTCTGACAGCAGCACGGGATTCATAGCAGGCATGGTCACCTCTCAAGAGATTGACGAATCAATCGTGTGTATGATATATCAAACACCCATATGGACACGTGGAAGGAATTCGAAGCCAACGAGCTGACCCACAGCGCTGCCCACCATCTCCTGGCTATTCACGAGGTCGGCGCGGAATATGGCGGCTGGGCGCGCGTGTCCGATATCGCGCGGCGCCTCAATATCACACGCGGCAGCGTGTCGATCAATCTGCGCACGTTAAAGAAACGCGGATGGGTCGAAACCGACGAGCATCGTCTCGTCAAGCTGTCACCCAAGGGGCTCAACGTGGTGCACACGGTGATGGCGAAACGGGTGATCGTCAAGACCTTCCTGTGCGATGTGTTGGGCATCTCGGAATCGCAGGCCGAGATCGACAGCTGCAAGATCGAGCATCTCATCAGCCACTCGACAGGCCAGCGGCTCGTGCACTTTCTGCAGTTTCTGACGTCCGGAGCGCCGGTCAGCCGGCAGTTTCTCAAGCAGTTTCGCGGGTTCCAGGCGGGTTGTCCCAAGAGCCGGACCTGCGACGTCTGCAAGGGCCACTGCCTGATCGATGAACTCAAACATGCGATCTAAGGAGAGGATGCCAACGTGAGCGCAGATCGCCGCGAGATCGTCGAGGATCTCAATCGGTTGATGGCGGAGGAGGCAGAGGCGTGCCTCCGGTACTTTCAGATACGCTTTCGCCTGCGCGGAAAGGATTATTCCGCCGCGGAGCCGTTCTTCGCGGAGGCGATCAAGGAAACCCTGGAACACGCGACCTCGATCGCTCAGCAAATCCGGGCGATGGGCCATATCCCGACGCTGCGCATCAACCTCTCCCTTGGCGATGGCCCGTTGCGCCTTGAAGCGGCTCTGGCCGAGGCGCTCGACGTCGAGCAGCAGGCGCTCGATGCGTATAGGGATTTTCTGCCGCGCGCGGCCGGCGATCCGGCGTTGGAAGACTTCATCCGCCGGCAGGTCGAGGTGGAAACCGAACACGTCCAGGAGATTCGCGATTTCGTGCAGGCCAAGGCCACGGTCAAGCTGGTACCAAAGGGGAACAGTGGGCGGTGATCACCGCTCAGGAATGAAGTAAAGCAACAAAGCCCGCCGGGTGCTGTCACACCCGGCGGGCAGATCGAACACCCGGTCCTGGAGAGGAACCATTCACGCGCTGTGCGCGCATGAGAGCGTCCGATGCCGCTAGTCTACGGCCCCGCTTCATGACGTGCAAGTTGGAGATCAATCATGAAGCGAAGCGTTTTCCTCGTCTTTCTCGCCCTCCTTGTTGCCGTCCCGCCGATAGGCGCTCAGTCGCGGCCGGGATCCGAAGGTCGCCTCGAGCCCGCCGTGTCGGGTGTCGTGCGCGATCCGTCTGGTGCGAGGATTCCCCGTTCAACGATCGTCATTCGGCACGATTCATCGCGTCTCGATCTTGTCATCGACAGTCACGCCGACGGCACGTTCGTCGTAGCCAGACTCACGCCAGGCCATTACACCATCACGGCATCGGCTCCAGGATTCGCCATCGCGAGCCATGTCGTCGAGGCACCGATGGGCGAGCCGGTCAGCATCACGTTGTTTCCAGCTCCAGTCGTTGAAGAGGTGACCGTGGTGTCGGCATCCCGCCAGGAGGAGCTTCGGGACTCGCTCAACACCCGTGTGGACGTCATCACGCGCAGCCGCATTGAGGAGACAGGCGGACATGAAACGGTTGGCGAGCTGCTGCGCGAGCTGCCTGGCGTCGTCACCCGGCGCGGATCTGAAACGGCGGGCGCGGCGGGTGAGCAGATTCAGGGCATTGACTCGCGGCAAGTGCTCGTCCTCATCGACGGCCAGCCGATCGTTGGCGCGCGGGGTATCAAGCGTGGGGGAGTTCTCAACCTCGATCGTCAGTCGACGGCACGGCTCGAGCGCGTCGAAGTAGTCAAGGGGGCCGCGTCGGCGCTGTACGGCTCGGAGGCGCTCGGAGGGGTCATTAACCTGATTACGAGACAACCCTCATCGCCCATCGATGCGACGGTCGCGATGTCGGTCGGCAACTTCGGTTCAATAGGCGCGTCCGTCGACGGCGGATTCAGGCGAGACGGAACTTATGGGATCTTCAGCGTCGAACGGCATCAGCACGACGGCTTCGATCTGACGCCGGGCACCTTCGATATGACTGGTGCTCCGTACCGGCGCTACGACGCGCTCGGCAAGCTGCAGCTCCAGTTCGCGCCCTCGTTCTCGCTCGCCGGTTTGATTACCGGCTATCAGAACGACACGGGCGGTCGGTCGAACGGGGAGCTCGGCCCGCAGGAAGATGACATTCGTGATCGCGCCTTGAGCGTCAACATGACCGGAGGCTGGGTTGCTGGCCGCAGCACGACGATCGAAGCGCGCGGGTACGTGTCGGCCTATTCCGAGGATGCGACCGGACGCCTCGCGCCGCCCCGCTCGACCCCGCTCGACCCCGCGTCGCTCGAGCAGCGTTTCGGGAAGCTCGATCTCACGGCTGCCCACACCATCGGCTCTCGCCAGACCCTGCAGGCGGGCATCGAGTGGTCGCGCGATCATTACGAGGGCACGAATCGCGTCAAGGAAGAGGCCACTGGACACGAAGCGGATACGGCGGTTCTGTGGGCACAGCATCGATGGAGCGTCACCAGCCGCCTGACCACGACGGTCGGGGCGCGCGTCGATCGCCGGTCCGAGTTCGAGACAGCAGTGTCGCCAAAACTGGCGGCGAACCTCCGCGTCACAGACAACGTGCGGGCGCGTGTGTCGTACGGACGCGGGTTCCGCGCCCCCGACCTCGGACAGCTCTATTACCGTTTCCTGAGTCCATCGAATTTCTACCAGGTCATCGGAAATCCCGGCCTGCAGCCGGAATATGCCCACTCATGGCAGGCTGGCGGCGAGTACACCGCCCCACGGCGGCGCGTGCGCGTCGCCGCGAATGTCTTCCGCAACGACGTTCGCGACCTGATCGAGTCCGTGAATCTCGGATTGGTCGCCACCCCCGAGCAGCTCTCGGCGCTGCTCGCCCGCGAAGGCCTCGATCCGTCATTTCGTCCGGCGCTCGGCCGCTCGCTCCTGACGTATCGAAACCTCGTCGACGTGGTCACGCAGGGCGTGGAGCTGGACACGGAGACCGCGATGACCAGTGCGATCTCACTCGGCGGCGCCTACACCTACCTCTCGGCACGCGATCACGAGACCGATCTGACGTTGACGGGCCGCCACCGCCATCACGGACACGTCCGGTTGTCGTGGCAGCCGGCGCGGTCCGGGCTGCGAGCGAGCGTTCGCGGCACGTTCTTCAGCTCGTGGATCGCCGCGCGCGCGACGCAGGCCGGCGGCGACGTTCAGGACACGGTCGCATCGAAGTTCGCGCTCTGGGATGCGTTCGTCTCGCAGCGGATCGGACGCGGTCTGTCGGCATTCCTGACCCTCGACAACCTCGCGGACAGTCAGGATCCCAATACCGGCGTGCTGCTGGCCACCGGTGCGCCGGCGCCGATCTATCGCCCCGAGGCCGGACGTACCGCACGTGTCGGCGTGCAGTGGTCGTTCTCCGCTCGTTGATGTGCACCGCCAAACTGACAAGGAGCTTGCGTATGTTGAAGATGTGGATCGTTTTCCCGCTGTTCGCGCTCACCGTGTTCACCGCGAATCCGTCGTACGCGGATCCCGGTATTCTCCTGCTCGCGCATGGCGGCAGCGCGGAGTGGAACGGCCGCGTCACCGAGCTCGCGCAAGGAGTCGACAAGAGCAAACCAACGGAGGTGGCCTTTGGCATGGCGACGCGCGCCAACATCCAAGGTGCTGTCGATCGTCTGGTGGCACGCGGCGTCACGGAGATTGTCGCCGTTCCGCTCTTCGTTTCGTCGTGGAGCTCCGTTATCACGTCGACGGAATATCTCCTCGGCTTGCGAGCCGAGGCGCCGGCCGCGCTTGCCGTTTACGCGAGGATGAACCACGCCCAGCACGGTGCTGGAGCATCGGCAGGCCACGAAGGCCATTCAGCGGCAGACGGCACGTCTCCCGTCACGTCTCCCGTCCCGATTCGCATGACGCCGGCGCTCAACGATCACCCGATCGTGGCCGATATTTTAGCGAGCCGCGCCCGCGCGATCAGCCGAAACGCGGCCGGCGAAGCGCTGGTCATCGTGGCACATGGTCCGAATGAAGAGGAGGCGAACAGTCGATGGCTCGCGGACATGGCGTCTGTGGCGGCTCGCATCGCCGAGAGCGAAAAATTTGCGGAGGTTGACTATTTGACGCTTCGCGATGACGCGCCGCAGATTGTGAAAGATCGAGCCACGGCGGAGCTCCGTGCCGTGGTCGCGAAGGGCGTCAGTGCTGGCCGGCGCGTCCTCATTGTCCCGCTGCTCATCTCATTCGGAGGCATCGAACGCGGTCTCCGGGAGCGGCTCGAAGGCCTGACGTACACAATGGCTGACGCGCCGTTAATGCCGGATGACCGGCTCGAAATGTGGGTCCTTTCGATGACGAACAGATAAGCGCAGCGCTCACCTGCGACGGACCGGATGTCACCGTTTGTGGTGTTCAAGTAAAAAAAGGGCGGGTCTGAAGAACAAGACCCGCCCTACGTTTTAGATCCTTAGATCTCTAGATCAGTAGATCCCTAGTTACATCGAGCCATCAGTACCGCGAGTTCCTATACCCGTCGTTCAACTGCAGCGATCGCACGGAGCGATTGAAGATGTTCCGATAGGCGTTGAACTCGCGCGCCGGCGCGACGCCCACCACGAAGAACAAGCTGCCGTCCTGAAGCTGCGTTGTATACAGCGCGATGCGCTCCTGCTGACGCGTCACGTCGGACACATTATTCAGCACCGTCGCGAGCCCTGCGCGCCCGCTGATGGTGGTGTTCTGGAAATTGCCCGCCTGCTCAATACTCGGGTTGCTCTGCGCGAGGCTCTGAATCAACTGCTGTGTCGCCTGGCGAAGATTGCGCGCGTTGATCTGCTCCATGCCGACCTGCAGGCCGTGCGTGAAGACGTTCTGCCCCTGGTATTCGCCGTACCCACCCTCGGGCGCAAACGTCACCGAGTCCTGCCCCTGAAGCTCACGCCAGTTGTCCGGCACTTCGAGCCGGAACAGATTTCCACCGTCGAACGTTTCATAGCGGCCTGACGGAGGCTCGACCCGCCCGACCTGACCAGAGGGATAACCAGACCCAGTGTCGCGGCCGGTGCGCTGACCGCCGGCCTCGCCCTGCTTCATGACCTGCTCAGTCGTGGGCGCCGGCGCCATCCGCTGGAGACGCGACTTCACCTGCGTGAACGCCGCGGTGTTGCGCACCGGGTTGTTCACGCGAAGCATCGCGGATTCCTTGTTGATGGCCTCGTACCGATTGCCCGGGTTCGGATGGCTGCTCATCCATTCGGGACCGCCGCCGCCACCCTTGGCCTGAATCGTCTGGAACATGCTCGCCATGTCGCGCGGGTCGTAGCCCGCACGCGCCATAATCTGCGCGCCCAGCAGGTCGGCCTGCCGCTCGTACTCGCGGCCGTATTTCATAAACGCCGTGCCGAACCCGAACTGCGAGCCCAGCGAGACGGCCTGGCCGGCCACGCCGCCGATGATGGCCCCCGCGATTTGTCCGAGGATCGATCCCACCTGATACGGTGTGGCCTTGCCCGCCTGTGCGGTGCCGTGGCGCAGCGCCACGTGGCTGATCTCGTGCGCGAGCACGCCGGCGACCTCGCCCTCGTTTTTCGCCGCCTGCAGCATGCCGCGATTGATGTACATCGGCCCGCCCGGCAGCGCGAACGCGTTCAGGTCGCTGACGTTGACCACGTCGAAGGAGTACCGGAACTCCTGATGCTGAAACTCAGCGGGGATGGCCTGCGCGAGCCGCTGCCCGATGCGCTCGACGTAATCGTTGACGCCGTCATCACGAAGAATCGGCAACTGCTGCTCGACTTCCTGCGCCGCCTCTCGGCCGGCCTTCACGTCCTCTTCGATCTGGTATTTGTTCTCGGGCGCCACGATCTTCGTCTGGCCGAAGACGAGCGACACCGACGTGAGCAGCGCAACGGCCGTGGCGGCCGCGCGCGTGGAAGCGTGGTGATGGAGTGTGTGAAGCATAATCACCTTCTCTAGCAGGGTACGTGCCAGCCGTTGGAAGGGCATACTGGGCGGTATCCAGATCCTCCTTCCGCTTTTCAGGACACCCTAACTCATAGACAAGACAGTGGGTTCCCAGTGGGGAACCGAAATCCGGTTCCTGCCGTCTAATCACCTGTATTTACCGGTAGGTATAATAACGGACAGCCTTCCTGGACGGTGTTCAGCCACAGCATGACCAAACTCATCGACGCTCCACACGCGACATCCGCCGAGCGGATCCTCACAACCTCGCTCGATCTCTTCGCCCTCAGGGGGTACGACGCCACGTCGGTGCGCGAGATCTGCGAAGCGGCCGGCATCACCAAGCCGACGCTCTATCACTTCTTTGGAAGCAAGGACGGCGTGCTGCAGGCGCTCGTCCATACCGGATTCCAGCAGTACCGCGCGCTTGTGAACGCGGCGATGGATACGCCGGGATCCTTCAAAGATCGCGTGAAGGTGCTGGCGCGATCGGTGTTTCAGAGCGCGAGCACGAAACCCTTGTTCTGGCGTTTCATTCACAGCGTCATCTGGGCGCCCCCGGGCACGGCTTTGCCGCAGACAGAAAGCTGCACGGAGTTCTACGACAGCGTCGTGGGCGTGCTGGCGGCAGCCGCGGAGAAAGCGGTCGGCCGTGGCGAAATCGGGGCCGGGTCAACGAAGGCGCGGATGCTGATCGTGATGGGCTCGATCGGTGAAGCGGCGACCGGCTTCGTGATTGCGGGCAAGCCCGAGCTGACGCCCGAGCTGGCGGATGACATCGTCGACACGATTTTCAACGGATGGAAATGACTGGCAGCGTTATGAGAACGGCACTGATTTTTCTCGCAGGCATTCTTACGGTCACCGGCACCGCGTCGGCGCAGGCGCTCTCGCGCGCCGAAGCCGTCGCACAAGCCCTGGCGTTGAACCCGACCGTGAAGCTGAGCCTCGAGCAGGTCGCCCTGCTCGAAGGGCGCATCGTCGAAGCGAAGGCCGATGCGCTGCCCGACATCACGTGGAACACCCTCGCCATGCGCTCGCGCGATCCGGGCCTGTTGAACAGCCCGAACTTCGACGAATTTCCTCCGGAGTTCCGTGACGCGCTGCGGCCGCTTCCTGGCAACGCGTTTTCGACGACGGCCGACGTGCGGCAGACGCTCTTCAGCTTCAAGCTGGGGAAAGCGCTCGAGGCGGCGCGGGTCGCGCGCACGGCGGGCGATCAGGATACGCAGCGGGCACGGCAGCTCACGGCGCTCGACGCGATTCGCGCGTACAACCAACTGCTGTTCTCGATGGAACAGCTCCGCGTCATTCGCACGAACGTGCAGTCGAAGCAGACGCACGTCGATTACGCGCGCAACCGCCGCGCTGCGGGTGTCGCCACCGAGCTCGAAGTGCTGCGCGCCGAAGTCGACCTCGAGAACGCGCGGGCCGAAGCGCTGCGCGCAGAGAACGAAGTGTCCGGTGCGCGCGCGCTGCTGAACACCGTGATGCTGCGCCCCACCTCGACGCCGGTCGTGCCGACCGATTCGCTCGCGGTGGTGCCGTTCGCGGCCGAATTCGATGCCGCGGTCAAAGAGGCCTTATCGGCGCGCCCTGAGCTGCAGCTGCTGCGCACGCAGGAGCGCGTGCAGTCACTGCTCATCGACGTCACCGCGGCCGATGCGAAACCCCGCGTCGAGTTCAACGGGTCGTACGGATTCGCCGTGCGGCGTCCGAAGAATCTGTTCGACCCGGACTTTTCGCGCTGGTCCGCGGCCGTCAGCCTCAGGGTGCCGCTGTTCGACGGCAAGCGCACCGCGGGCCGCGTGGCGCAGGCGCTCGCGCAGCGCAACACGGTCACGCACCAAATCGCCGCGCTGGAAAGCCAGATTCGACTCGACGTGCAGTCGGCGTTCGACGCGCTTGCGCTGGCGGATCGCACGATGCAGGCGGCCGAGCTGAATGTCGCCCAGGCCAGACGGGCAAGCGAGATGACCGAGGCGAATTACAAGCTCGGCGCGGCGACGCCGCTCGACGTGGTCGATGCGCAGCAGTCACTGCGGCAGGCCGAAAACATCCGCAACCAGACGCTGTACCTGCACGCCAACGCGCGCGCCACGCTGCGGTTCGTGATGGGAAGGGATCCGCTGGAGAGCAACTGACATGCACACGAAAACTTACCTTCTCATCCTCACATTCGCCGCCGCGCTTGGGACCGCCGCATGCTCGGGGACCGAAGCGGAAACGCCAGCAGTCGAAACGGTGCGCAGCATTCCCGTGCGCACGGCTACGGTGGAAACGCGCGATTTGGCGGAGACCCTGTCGCTCACGGGCACGCTCGATCCGCGCTCCGAAGTCACTGTCGTCCCTGAGATCTCCGCGCGACTCGAGCGGGTGCTCAAGGCGGAAGGCGATCGCGTCGCTCGCGGCCAGCTTCTCGCCGTGCTGGACGACGCCGACTTCCGGCTTGCGCGCGATCGCGCCAGGGCGTATCTCGACGTGGCCGAGGCGAATCGCGCGCATGCGCGTGCGGAAAAAGATCGCGCCGACAGCCTCCTGAAGACGGGCGGCATCACCGACAAGGATCATCTTGCCGCGCAGTTTGCGGTGCAGGTGGCCGACGCGTCGCACGCGCAGGCGCGCAGCGAGCTCGCGATCGCCGAGCGGCAGATGGGCCGTTCGCAGATTGCGGCGCCAATCAGCGGCCGCATCGCGAAGCGTCACGCAGACGCGGGCACGGTCGTCGCCGCGGGCACGCCGCTCTATACGATCGTGGACGACTCGGTGTTCGAGTTCCGCTCGTCGGTCGCATCCGGCGACTTCGGCAAAGTGAGGGTCGGCGAGACGGTGGTCGTCACCGTCGACGCGCTGCCCGGATTCGTCACTGAGGGCGAAGTGAACCGCATCGCGCCGCAAGTCGATGCACGCAGCCGCTCGTTCGAGATCATCATCCGCGTTCCAGGCAAACCGCAGATGGTCTCCGGCCTGTTCGCGCGCGCGCAGGTGAACGTGCGCGAGGTGCCCAACAGCCTCACGGTGCCGCCGGCGGCGCTGCTGCGCGATGGATCGGACCCGACGAAGGCCCAGACCTTTGTCGTCGTGAACAACAAAGCCGAGCGCCGCGATGTGCTCGTTGGCGTCGAAGTGCCGGACGCCGTGCAGGTGGTCAGCGGCCTGAAGGCCGGCGAGGTCGTCGTCATCGATCCGCCGAGCGCGCTCGGGCCGGGCACGCAGGTGCAGGTCGAGCGGGACGTCAAAGCGGGGTCATAAGCCATGTTTCTCAGCGACCTCTCAATCAAGCAGCCGGTGTTCGCCACCATGATGATGGCGGCGCTCGCCGTCCTCGGCCTCACGTCGTATCAGGCGCTGAAGGTGGACCTCTTTCCTGACGTCGAGTTCCCGGTCGTCACCGTGACGACCCGCTACACCGGCGCGTCACCGGAAACGGTCGAGCGCGACGTGACGAAGTTCATCGAAGAGACGGTCAACACCGTCGAGGGTGTGCGGCACATCGAATCGACGTCGCAGGAAGGGCTGTCGAGCATCGTCGTGCAGTTCAACGTCGGGGTGCCCACGCTGAATGCGTCGCAGGACATCCGCGGCAAAGTCGCCGCGATCCGCGGCGAGCTGCCGCGCGAAATCGACGAGCCGATCATTCTGCGGATCGATCCCGCGTCGACGCCCATCGTCTCGGTGGCGGTCAACGCGCCGACGCTGACGCCGCGCGCCGTGTCGGATATTGCGGACAAGCTCGTGAAGCGGCGCCTCGAAAATGTGCCCGGCGTGGGCGCCGTCAATCTCGTCGGTGAAGCGAAGCGCGAAATCCAGGTCGTCGCGGATCGCACGCGGCTCGAGTCGTACGGCCTCTCGCTCGTGCAGGTCGTCGACGCGCTGCGCATGCAGAACATCGACGCGCCGGTCGGCACGGCCGATCGCGGCGCGACCGAAGCGATGGTGCGCGTAGCGTCTCGAGGAACGTCGGCCGCGGAAATCGGCAACATCCCGGTCAAGCAGCTCGGCAACCGTACCATTCTCGTGCGCGACGTCGCGCAGGTGATTGACGGCACTGAAGAAGCGACGAGCGTCGCGTTCGTCAACGAGCGCCCGGCCATCGCGCTCGACGTGCAGAAGCAGGCGGGCGCCAATACCGTCGGCGTCGCAGACGGCGTGCGCGAAGCTGTCGCGAAGATGCAGTCCGAGCTGCCGCCAGGTGTATCTCTGCAGATGGTCCGCGACGACTCCAGCTTCATCCGCGAGTCGATCGAAGACGTGCAGGTGACGCTCGTGCTGGGCGGCCTGCTGACCGTCTTCATCGTCTTTCTGTTCCTCAACTCGTGGCGGTCGACCGTCATCACCGGCCTGACGCTGCCGATTTCGGTCATCGCCGCGTTCATCGCGATGCGCATGTTCGGCTTCACCCTGAACGTGCTCACGCTGATGGGGCTGTCGCTCGCGATCGGCATGCTCATCGACGACGCCATCGTCGTCCGCGAGAACATCGTCCGGCACATGCAGAAGGGAAAAGATCACCTCGCGGCGGCGCGCGAGGGTACGGCGGAAATCGGGCTCGCCGTCATGGCGACGACGTTCACGATCATCGCGGTGTTCATCCCGGTCGCGTTCATGGGCGGGATGGTGGGGCAGTTCTTCTACGAGTTCGGCATCACCGTCGCTGCCGCCGTGCTCGTCTCGCTGTTCGTCAGCTTCACGCTCGACCCGATGCTGTCGTCGCGCTGGTACGACCCTGACGTCGAAGAAGATCGGCGTCGCGGATTCGTCGGCCGCATGCTGCAGCGGTTCAACCGGCGGTTCGACAACCTGCACGGCTCGTACGAGCGGACGCTGAGCTGGTCGCTGCGGCACCGGTGGGTCGTGTCGGTGGTGGCGGTCGTCGCATTCGTGAGCGCGTTCCCGATTCTGGCGATGCTGGGCGGCGACTTCATGCCCGACTACAACCGCGGCGAGTATCAGGTGGCGATCAAGGCGACGCCGGGTGCGACGCTGAGAGAGACGGCCGATCGCGCGCAACAGGCGATCGCGAAGCTTCGCGAGCTGCCCGCCGTGGAATACACCTACACGACGATCGGCGAGGCCGGCTCGCAGTACCGGCCGGTGACGGAAGGCGCGATCTACGTGAAGTTGAAATCCCATTCGGGCGGCACGTTCAGCGAAGTGCTGCGCGCCGCGCGCGAGAAGGTCGAGCAGGTGCCCGGGCTGACGTTCGGGCTGACCGAGGCCGGCGCGTTCGGCCAGAAGCCGATTCAGATCAGCGTGCGCGGCACCGACGTCGACGAGCTCGACCGTATCTCGCGCGAGCTGGTTGCCGCGATGCGCCAGATTCCGGGCGCGGCCGACATCGAAAACAGCCTCGAGAAATCAAAACCCGAGCTGCGCGTGAACGTCGATCGCCAACGCGCGAGCGATCTCGGCATTCCCGTCTCGATGGTCGCGTCGACGATGCAGGCGGGCGTGGTCGGCGTCGTCGCGACGACGATCCAGGACTCCGTCGGCGACAACCACGACGTGCGCGTCAGGCTGCGCGCCGATCAGCGGCGGTACGCGGAAGACCTGTCGCGGCTCACGGTGCCGACCGACAAGGACGACGACAATGGCGACAAGATCCTGAAGCCGCTCGGCGAAATCGCGACGGTGTACCCCGGGACCGGCCCTTCGTCCATTCGCCGCCGTGACCTCGTGCGCGAGGTGCGCGTCTCCGCGAACACCGACGGCCGTCCGCTTCAGGAGCTGTCGAACGACATCAACGCCGCCGCGGCGAAGCTGCGGATGCCGCCGGGTTACGACGTCGTGGCCGGCGGCGACACGGAAGAGCTCGAGATCATGTTCAGGAACATGTTCCAGGCCTTGATGCTCGCGGTCATCTTCATTTATCTCATCCTGGCGTCGCAGTTCGGATCGTTTACGCATCCGCTCGCCATCATGTTGTCGCTGCCGCTGTCGCTCGTCGGGGTGGCGGTGATGCTGTATTTCACGCGCGACACGCTCAACATCATGAGCATGATCGGCCTCATCATGCTGATGGGGCTCGTCACGAAGAACGCGATTCTGCTCGTCGACTTCACGAACCAGGCACGGCGCGAAGGGATGTCGCGCAACGAGGCGCTGCGGCTGGCCGGCACCACGCGGTTGCGGCCGATTGTCATGACGACGCTCGCGATGATCTTCGGCATGCTGCCGCTCGCGTTCGCGATTGGCGCGGGCGCCGAGATGCGCGCGCCGATGGCGCGCGCGGTCATCGGCGGGCTGATTACGTCGACCCTGCTGTCGCTGCTCGTGGTGCCGGTCGTGTATACGTTCCTCGACGACATGCGGCCGTCGATGTTGTGGGGATGGACGAAATGGTTCCGGCGCGCGCCGGTGCCGGGTCTTGGAAAGCAAGACCCGGCCTACGTGCCAAAGCAAGACCCGGCCTACGTACCGAGAACGTAGGGCGGGGCGCGTACGTAGGGCGGGTCCTGTTCTTTGGACCCGCCGTTGTTTATCCTATAGCCAGGCCATGAAACATCTGGTAGCCATAGGTCTCGCGATCTGCATTTTTGCGTCTCCCTCATACGCTCAACTCCAGCAGGGAACGATCGTCGGCACGTTGTCGGGACCGGGCGGTATGTCCATCAGCGAGGCCCGGATCACACTCTTCGATCAGCTCGGCAATGCTGTGACGACGGTGACGGCCGTAGACGGGCAGTTCCGGCTGACGAACGTGGCGATCGGCAGTTATTCACTCAAAGCCGAAGCGGCGCCGTTCGGAGCGGTCGTGAAAGTGCTCACCGTCGCCGATGCGCTGCCGATTACGCTCGAATTGACGCTGTCGGCCGCGCTCGCCGAACAGGTCAACGTGACGGCGGAGACGAATCAACCGGTCACAACCACGACGCGAACCACGCTGGCGGGCGATGCCGTGCGGCGCGCGCCGATGCGCATCAGCAGTCGCGGCCTGCAGGATGCGATTGCCACCACGCCCGGATGGGCGACCGAAGACAACGGGCTGATGCACGCGCGCGGTGTCGATGACGGATTTCTCTATGTCGTCGACGGCGTGCCGATGTACGAGCGGATGGACAGCGCGCACGGCATCGCGCCAGACCCGGAGATGGTCGAATCGATCAACGTGCTGGTCGGGCACGTGCCGCCCGAGTTTGGATTCAAGTCTGGTGGCGTCATCGAGGTTCGGACCTTGTCTGGCAAGAGCGACTCCTGGCTGGGCAACGTGCAGGCCTCCACGGGAAGCGACGCGACCCGACAAGGGTCGTCGGTGTTCGGAGGGCCGATGGGGCAGGCCACGGCCCTCACCTTTGGTTTCTCGGGACAGCGATCGGATCGCTTTCTCGATCCCGTTCATCCCGACAACCTGCACAACGGCGGCAACGCGGCGAACGCGACGGCCGAGTTCAGCTGGCTGGCCTCGCCGACCAGCACGCTGTCTCTCGTCGGAGGCGCGAGCCGCTCGAGCTTCGAGGTGCCGCATAACGAAGAGCAGGAAGAGGCCGATCAGGACCAGCGGCAGACGAATCTGCAGACCTGGCAGACCGCGTCGTGGCAGCACGCGTGGTCGGGCGACACTATTTCACAGATCGCCGGTTATCACCGTTCGAGCTCGGCGTCGCTCGTCGGCACCGGACGCGACACGCCCTTGTTCATCAGCGCGGATCGCTCGCTGCGGCGCACGGGCGTGCTCGGGAGCGTGACACATCATCGCGACAGGCACGTGCTGAAGGCCGGCGTCGAGGCCGCGCGCCTGAACCTGCAGGAAGACTTCTCATTTTTCGTGACCGACGAAGACGAAGGGAAAGAAGCCGACCTGAGCGAGGGGGTGCTCGAACACGACGACGACGATCCCTTCGTATTCGCGGGCCGCGCGAACCCCACCTTGCTCGCCCTGTATGTGCAGGACTCAATCCAGTTCCGCCGCGGTCTTACGATCGATGTCGGCGTCCGATTCGATCGCGCGCGAATGCTCGTTGAGTCGTCACAGTGGAGTCCGCGGCTCGGCATGGCGTATCACGTGCCCGACAGCGGCACGACGATTCGGTTGTCCGTCGACAGGTTCTTCCAGCCGCCGCAGGCCGAGTACCTGCTGCTGGGATCGTCCGAGCAGGCGCGAACGCTCTCGCCGTTTTACGGCGCGAACGGAGTGGCGCTAGGGGGCCCCGCGAGTGAGCGCCGTGAAGCGGGGGAGGGGTCCCCGCGATCAAACAACGACGAAACAGGCGGAGGCGAAGATCTGCAGCCCGAACGGCAATGGGCAGGCGAAGTCGGCGTCAACCAGACGCTCGCGCGGGCCGCGCGCATCGACGTGTCGTACTGGCGCCGCCGCGTTGAAAGCGTGAGCGATCCGAACGTGCTCTTCGGCACGACGCTCTTCGTTCCCAATGCGATCGCGCGTGGGGAGGCCGAAGGGGTCGACGTGCGGCTCGATCTGCCGCGCCGCGGAGGTGCGTCCGGCTACCTCAGCTACACGAACTCCCGCGTCGTCAATTTCGGCCCGGTGACGGGAGGACTGTTCCTGGAAGACGAAGTCCTCGAGATTGCCGACGGGACCAGGTTCATACCCGATCACGATCAGCGCCACGTCGCGGCATTCGGCGCGAGCTACGATCATCCCCGCGGCGGCTTCTGGATGTCGTTCGGCGGGCGTTACGAAAGCGGCACGCCGCTCGAGGTCGAGGAGGACGAGCTTGACGAGCTCATGGAGCGGCCTGGCAGCGAGCTCGTGAATTTTGAAGCGGGGCGCGTGCGGCCGCGCCAGATCTTCGACGTGATGGCGGGCGGGCGCGTGCTGCGGGCGGGCGGACACGAAATCTCCTTGCGCGGGGCGATTCTCAACT
>CAYHHH010000015.1:34008-56681 GCA_964356125.1 uncultured Bifidobacteriaceae bacterium
ATTTCCGAGAGCATTTCTTCCAGCGAGTTGTAGCGTTCCAGCCGCGCGGCTGCGGTTGCGCACCGATTCGCCTCGGCGAGTCCGGTCGTGGCCGCCAGGAAGACGATGTAATCGGCGACGGCCTTGGCGAAGTTGAGGCGCGCTTCAGGGCTGATCGAGTAGAAGCGCGCGCGCTGCGCATACCCTACGGGCGAATGATCGCCGAGCGCGGTCTTGTCGGGACGGCCGCCGGCGGCCAGCACGTAGAGAAAGTTGTACTCGAAGAAGAACATGTAGTCAGGGCTCGGCGGCAGCGATTCAAGCGCTCGGCGGCACGACGTCGGCGAGTCGAATATGTCGCCGACCTCATTCGTAGCGCTGACCGTGCTCGTAGTGCTGACCTTCAGGTCAGCCCCCAGCGCCGTCGTGATGAAGGTGCGCGCCATCTTCTGCTCGGTGGGATCGCTGCTGAACGCCCCGGCCATCGCCATGTCGAGCGTGAACCGGTACCAGTCACGCCACAGCGACGCATCCTGCGGATTCTTCGACGTCGACAGCGCGACCCCCATCTCATAGGTGTACCGGCCGCTGGTCTTGATCTCGAGATGCCCGCCGGTGACCGCACCCATCACCTGATAATTCTCCGCCGACTTTCCCGATCCTGAATGGAAGCCGATGCTCACGCCGAACGCGCGGCACACCGACCATTGCTTCTCGATGAGCTCGCGCAGCGCGATGTTGTCGGGGTACGGCGTGTTCTTCTGAAAGCCGAATGCCGGCGCCACGAAATTGATTTTCATGCCGAGCGCTTCGCACAGCGACAGCATGGCCGCGGTTGTCTCGGGGGTCGTCAGCCCCGGAAGCTCGTCGATGGAGAGCTCGCGCAGATATTGCCGCCCGACGTCGGTCGTGAAGGCCGTCTCACGCGCCGCGCGGTATTCGTCGTCGCGCCGTTTCATTTTTTCGAGCGCCGGCCACACGTACGCGAGCAGTCTCGAAAACTCCTCTTCATTCAGGGTCAGACCGACGGACGCGACGCGTGAACGCACGCGACCGACGAGATCGGGCGGCACGTGTGCTTTCACCCACCCCGCCGCGTCGGCCGGCACCTGCGTCTGCGCGAGCTCGGGCGATAAGTCGAACGTGATGTAGCTGGCCAGCACACAGCCACGCACCAGCACAGCCTCGCGCGCATCGAACTTGCCGCCGATCGGCTGATGATCGGCGTTGAAGCTCCACGCGATGCGCCGGCGATGAAATCCGGTCTTCAACTTCGACAGCACGCAGCCATGGCTCATGCCTTCGACGCTTTGCCCTTGATGCCCCTCGGGCACGCTCGTGCCGATGAACGGAAACGGCACGGTGTCGAGCCGACCTTCGAGCATCGCGTCGACGTCGAACACCAGCTCGCGCGGGATGCTGTTCTGATTGGCGGTGAGGCCCAGGTTGAGCGCGCTCATCGCCCATTCGACAGCGTGCCAATGCAGCGTCGTGAAGCGCGCGCCGATCCCCAGCGTACTGCGCCCGAGATTCGCGCCGGCGGTCGGAAAGATCGTCGAGTCCGGATCGTGTTCCTGCACCAGGTTCTTCAATCGAAGCAGGTTCTCCCACGTCGCGGGGAAGTACATCCCGCCGCCATCGGGAACCGCCACGCCGTCTTCGAGCGCCGCAATCCCTGCGCCAGGTTCGTGCGGCTCCAGCTTCCACGCGCAGTCGCACGTGGTCTCGTTTTCGACCAGGACCCAGTGCCCGGCTGCAGTGTCGAACCGCGAATTGGGTCGTTCCTTCACCGCGCCGTCGTTCAGCCTCGCGCGCAACGCCGGCCAGTCGAGACAGAAATCGGGGCTGATGCAGGGGTTGGTCGAGATGCGGATGTTGTTGTCGAGCAGAAAGCGGTTGATCCCGCGCATCAGAAGGCCATCGCGTGGAATCCGCCGTCGACCATGAGCTCTTCGCCCGTGATGAACGATCCCGCTGTGTCGCTGGCGAGCAGCAGCGTCGCGCCGATCAGCTCGCGCGCTTCGCCGAACCGATCCATCGGCGTGTGCGCCATGATTTTCGCGATGCGCTCGGGCTGGAGAATTTTCCGATTTTGTTCCGCGGGAAAAAAGCCGGGCACGAGGACGTTGACGCGCACCCGCTGAGGCGCCCACTCGCGCGCGAGGTTGAGCGACAGATTGTGCACAGCGCTCTTGGTCGCACCGTAGGTGAACACGCGAGACAGCGGCACGACCGCCGCCATCGATCCGATGTTGATAATCGATCCGCCATGGCCGGCCTCGACGAGATGCTTGCCGAACACCTGGCAGCCGAAGAACACCCCCTTCAGATTGACCCGCACGATGCGATCGAACTCGTCCTCGGCGATGTCGAAAAAGGGCGTCGCCGAGTTGACCCCGGCGCCGTTGACGACGATGTCGACGCGCCCGGAACGTTGGAGGACCGCGCTCAGCAGTGACTCCAGCTCGGCTTTGCTGGTCGCTTCGGCGGGGTGAAACCATCCGCGGCCGCCGGCCGCCTCGATTTTGCCGAGCCGCGCCTTGGCCTTCTCTTCGCTTCGGCCGACGAGCACCACGTCGGCGCCCGCGCCCGAAAGCCCTTCGGCCATCGCGCCGCACAGCTCTCCGGTGCCGCCGATGACGACGGCGACTTTTCCGTCGAGCGAGAAGAGCGATGTCAGAAATGCCGCAGAAGTGGACTGAGACACAAGCTGGGTATTCTACACGGTAGAATACGCCGCACGGAGGCACTGTGAAGCGATACCTCGGCACGGCCCTTGTCGGCATCGTCTGCTTCGCGTTGGGCGTCGCCTTCCAGAGGTTCTACGACGCGCGCCGCGCGCCAACGCAGGCGCCGGTCGAAAGCACCGCGGCGAAATCCGAACCGGCGAAGCCGAGCGTCCAGTACGATCGCGAACCGCTGTGGGCTTACGGATTTGAAACCGTGGCCAAGGCGGACGACACGGCGCCGCCGCAAAATGCGCCGACGCGCAATTTACGGCCGAACCAGGACCCCGCCGAACAGACGCGCGCGCGGCAGGCCCGCGGCAGCCGCGCGAGCTATTCGCTCGTCGACGTGCGCGACGGCCACGACGTCATCGACTGGTTCCCGCAGGATCACCCGTCGCCGATGCCGCCGATCATCAAGAACGGTCCCGCCGCGGGGACGGGCAACACGGGGCGCGGATGCGGCTCCTGCCATCTTCCCAACGGCAAAGGACGTCCGGAGAACGCGCCGCCCGCCGGATTGCCGGTCGCCTACTTCATGCGCCAGCTTCAGGATTTCCGGAACGGGCTGAGACGATCGGCCGACCCGCGCAAGCCGAACACGAACACGATGATCGAGCTGGCCAAGGTGATGACCGACGAAGAGATGCGGCTGTCGGCGGAATATTTCGGGGCGATCAAGTGGACCCCGTGGATCCGCGTGATCGAAACCGATCTGGTGCCGAAGACGCGCATCGTCGGCAATCTGTATCTGCCGACCGCGCCGGAGCGAACCGAACCGATCGCGGGCCGCATCATCGAAGTGCCCGATGACGTCGAGCAGGCCGAAACGCTTCGCAATCCGCGCTCGGGATTCATCGCATACGTGCCGGCAGGCAGCATCGAGAAGGGGCGCGATCTCGTCACCACCGGCGGCATGCGCATCGTCGGCAACGAGATTATTCAGGGCAAGACGACGCCGTGCGTCACCTGCCACGGACTGGACTTGATGGGTGTGGCCGACGTGCCGCCGATCGCGGGACGCTCGCCGAGCTACCTCGTGCGTCAGATCTGGGACATTCAGCAGGGCACGCGCAACGCCGCCGCCGTGCAGCTGATGAAGCAGGCGATCGCGAATTTGAACAGCGAGGATCTTGTGTCAATCGCGGCGTACGTATCGTCGCGCGTTCCCCCGCGCGCGACTAACCGCTCCTCGAACTGAGCCTGCTTCCGGTAGTGCGCGACTTAAGTCGCGCCCTACGGCGAATTTTTACAGCAGCACCGTCACGATCACGCTGACGGCGGCGAGCGCGGAGACGGCGAGCACCGCGATTCTCGTGCGGCCGCTGTCGAGATAGGCCGCGGCCGGGCGTGACAGGAAGTAGCCGAGCACGGTGCCCGGAATCAAAACTCCCGACAGTCGAATCTCCTCCATGCCGAATCGCCCGGCCCACGCGAGCGCGCCGAGCGACAGCACCGTGCCGACGATGAAATACGCCGCGAGCGTGCCGCGCAGACGAAGCCCCGTCTCGCGCTGGTAGACCAGCGCCACCGGCGGTCCGCCAAGTCCTGCGGCGGTTGCCATGAAGCCCGATGCCGTCCCCGCGGTGAACAACACCGCCGGCGTAGGATGCCCGCCCGAATGCAGCATGCCCATCACCGCGCCTGCGAGCACGACCGCGGCGAGCAGAATCTTCATGCTGTCAAGCGGCAGATACGCGAGCAGGATGGCGGCCGGAATCGTCCCCAGCACGCGCCCGCTGAGGAGCATCGTCAGGCCCGACTTGTCGACGCCGCTGCGATCGCGCTGCAGCACGAGCACGTGCAGCGTCAAGGCCGCGACGAGCAGAGGGCCGGGGACGAATCGCAGATCGAGATAGATCAAGAACGGGATGGCGACGAGGCCGAGACCGAAGCCGACCGCGCCCTGAAGAAGGGCAGCGATCGTCATCACGACGGTGACACCGGCTATGGCGATCCAGCTCACGGCCGACCCTACCAGATGACGCGCACGGGATACTGCGCGATCAGCGGATCCGGCGTCACGATGGCCAGGCCGAGCGCAATGGCCTGAGCGATCAACAGGCGATCGAAGGGATCGCGGTGGAGCGGCGGGAGGCGCAGGCCCTGAAAGGCGGAGTCCTCGTCGAAGGGCAGCGCGGCGATGCCGCGCAGCCGGCGTTCGGCGGGAATCAAGCGTTCGGGCGACTCGGGAAGCGGGAGCCGCCCCATTCGGTGCTTGATGACAATCTCCCAGCTCGACACCGCGCTCAGGAACACCTCGTTCGAGGGATCGCGCACGGACTGGGCCGCGGCCGGCGACAACGCACGCCCTCCTCCAGCCAGCCACAGAAACGTGCACGTATCGAGAAGCAGCTTCACGACCGCCGCCGCCTGGACGAGCGGCGGGGGCGCGGCGCGGAGCGCGGCGTGGCTTCCGCCGCCGTGGAGACGCCGGCGGTCACGCCTCCGTCCCATAAGTCCACGTCTTCATCAGGCAGGGGGTCAAAGAATGAGGACGGCACATCGAACCGGGGGCGTCCCGGCAGAGCGCCGACCGGCCGCGGCTCCGCACGGACGTCCTCGACAGCGCGCAGCTCTGCGACCGGTTTGTTGTGACGGCAGATCACAATCCGTTCGCCATTGGCGGCGCGATCGAGATACTCAGACAGCCGGGCCTTGATCGCAAAAACATTGACCCTAATCATGACCATAATTATGGTCTGAATAGAGACCTCTTGTCGAGAGGCGCTGAACGGGGCTGTTACAGCGACCGCGACGCCGCGAGCGCGATCGTCTTCTTGTTGCCGCGATCCTCGATCACGAGCTTGCCGCCGCTGAGCTGCACGTCATCGACTTTCAGGAAACCGTCGGGCACAGGTGTGTAGAACATCAGAAAGCTGGAGGTCAGGGTCGACTTCGCCGGCAGGATGCGGAGCACTGGTGAATCGAACAGCGGGCCGTTCTTCAACACATCGGCTCGGGTGAGATCGAACGGCTGCGTTGAGAACTCGAGTCCGCGCGTCATGCGATTCGGCCCTGGAAACGACAGCCACGTCTGCACCCACGGATATTCGGCGCGGCGGAAGACCCAACCGATCAGCAAACGCTTTTCAGGATGGAGCGCCGTCACGAACACAAGCCGCCGCGACGGATCGAGGAGCGTCGTCGTGTGGTCCGTCGTGTTCGGCTTCATCGGCGCCGAACGCACATCGAAATTCTGGCCGTCAACGGCCGGCGCGTTCGGCCAGGTGAAATCGACGAGCGACTGCAGCTGCCGCGTGGCGGGCGGCTGCGGGTACGCCTTCGTCTTCGATCTCGACGCAGGCATGTCGACCGCCACTTTGCCGGGCTCGAGGAACGGCGCACTGATCGTGGCGTGCTCGCCCCAGAAGACCGGGCGATCGAATCCCAGCAAACTCGTCACGGAGCTGTCGACCCACACGATGTTCTCGCCGTCGACGAGGTGATACGTCCGGGTAAACGTTTCCTGCGCGATCGGCAGCGCGACAGAGTAGGCGGCGCTGAGCGTGCCGCCCTGCTTCTGCTGCGATTGCAGCTGCCATGGCAGCGTGTAGGCCTCGCCGTGCGCGGTGAGCCCCGCGGCCCGTTCTTCGGCAGACACCGGGCCGAATCCGTCGATGCACACGAAATGGCCGCGCGCGAAGCTCGCCGGCCGGTTCAGCCCCGCCTGCCGGGCAATCCAGTACGGATTCCACAGCGGATTGATCTTGTCCTTGTCGCCGGCCAGGACGATCTCCGCCATGGCGCCGCCTTCAGTGAGGACCGTCAGCGCCACCTTGTCATTCGACAGGACGAGCGCAGGCCGATCTTCGAAGACAGTCGTCTGCTGGGCCGCTGCCGTAAACGTGACGCAGAAACAGAGAATGATTATTCGGCGCATAGCAAATCCCTAATCCCTAGAACCCGTACAGTCTGGCCGCGTTGTCCACCAGGATCATCTTGCGCATCGCCGCGTCCGGTGCCCACACCGCGAGCATGTTCATCACCTGTCCATCGTCGGTCTGGCGATGTACGGCGAGGTCGGTGGATTTGCGTCCGGCAACGGCGCTCGCGCTTGGATGCGGCCATGCCGTGCCAAACACAGCCCGCTCGGGGTTGGCGGCGATCAGCGCCTTCGCATACGGCGTGACATCCGACATGTCGGACTGTGTCAGCGTATCGGCGTTGGAAAGTTTGACGTAGGCCTTGCCCGATTTGACGAGACTGAGCACGGCCGCAAATCCCGGCTGTCCTACGCCGTCCGCGACACGCGGCTCGCCGAAATGATCGATGACGATCGGCACCGGGAAAGCGGCGAGGTCGACACGAAGTGCGTCCCACGTAGCCGGGCTCCCGGATATGAGCGCGCTCCAGCCTTTCCTGCTTTTCATACGGTCGCCGGCGATTTTCAGGCGCTGTCTCGCGGCGGCGAGATCTGTTGCTCCCTGATTACCGAGGCTCAGCCGGATGCCGCGCACGCCGCCCCGATGCATCTCGTCGAGGGCCGCGTCCGTCGTCTTGTCGTCGATCGCCGCGACGCCGCGCGCGCCGGCGCCGAGCTCGCGGATGCTGTCGAGCACGATTGCGTTGTCCGTTCCGTACGTCGACGCCTGCACCACCACTACGCGGTCGAGACCCAGCGCCCGCATCATCTGCCTGAGCTCCGGCACGGTCGCCGGCTCGGGTGTGTACGTGCGACCCTCCCAGAATGGATGGCGCTTCGGATCGTTATAGACGTGCACCGCGCAGTCGGTCGCGCCGGGCGGCACCGCGAAGGTGACCTTCGTGCGCGGCTGCGCCGCAGTGGCGTGGACACTGCCGGCATCACGTGCCAATCCGGAGACACCGGCGAGCAGTCCGCCGACGAGCACTTCGCGTCGTGTAAGCATGAAGTTAGACTAGCCCCCTCCACTTCATCCGGCAAGCTCGGCTAAAGCCGAGCCCTACGAGCCCTACGAGCCCTACGAGCCCTACGCACCCTACGCACCCTACGCACCCTACGCACCCTACGCACCCAACGCACCGGTAACCTGGGCGGCGATGACGGGGACGTGCCACACACCGTAGCCGTCGGGGTCTTCGAGCGTGGCGATCATGTCTTCGAAGTGCGCGAGGAACTTTTCGCGTGAGACAGGGGTGTGCGTTGACACGGCATCGGCGTACCCGTCGCGCCACGCTTTCCAGATGGCCGCGAATGTGTCGCGCGGCACGCGTAACGGATCGACCACGACGTAGTCGACGGTGATGTGCGAGAAGCCGAGCCGCCGCAGGATTCCGTACGCGGCGCGGCCGATGCGCATGTTGGTACCGGTGGCGCTTCCGAATTGGCGCGGACCCTGGTGCCAGAAATCGTCCGGATCGAGCCGCCGCGGCTCGAAGTTGATCATCAAGTAGTCCTCGGCGATGAGGTGCAGCCATCCGCCTCGTTTTGTGACACGCGCGAGCTCGGTAATTGCGCGATCGGCGTGGGGAATCGCTTGAAGGACGTGGCGGCACACGACGAGATCGAAGTGCGCGTCGGGCAGGCCGAGAGCGAAGATGCTGCGGTTCTCGAAGCGCACGCGCTCGCCGAGCGGCCGGCACTTCGCGCGTGCCACATCGAGGTGGCCGTCGATGATGTCGACGCCCAGCAGGCGCGCCGTCGACAGCATCTGCGCGAGCCTCTGCGTGATTTCTCCGGTGCCGCAGCCGGCGTCAAGCACCTGCGCGTCTATAGGAAGGTGATAGCGCTCGAAGAGCGCCTTCTCCTGCGGCCAGATGGCGTCGGCCTGCGCCGCGAGATTGCGGACCATCGATTCGTCCGCCATTTCGCGCGCCTGTGGATTGAGCTCGTCAGCGTTCGGCAATCTGCATGCCCGCGTCGATCGACAGCGTGGGCCAGCCCTGCCTGTTGGCGTCGGCCGGCGTGGCCGTCGCCGTGAATCCCTGGCTGCCGTTCAGCTCTAACTGAAAGGTATAGCCGCGGCGATCGGTGCCGAGGGCCGGCGCGCCATCGGCGCGCAGCTGTTCGAAGGTGCCGTAGGCGCCGTGGGCGGCCGAGTAGTTGCGCTCGGCCTGGGCAATCTCGAGCAAGGCCATGCGGATGCTCGTCACGTCGATCTGTTCCTGCGGCGAGGCGGCGCCTGGCGCAACGGTGCTGGCCAGCTGCGCGTTATAGAGGTAGAGCGCAACGCCAAGAGCGAGGACGATGCCGAGAAATCCTGCGGCTGCTTTCATGCACGTCTTATCGGCATGACGGAAGAAATTCTAACGCGTTCCCACAATCAGCAGGACGGAAACGAGCGCGCAGATGATTCCGATGACTTGCAGCGCACTGAGGCGTTCGCCAAGGACTGTTCGTGCCAGCAGCACCGTGCTCGCCGGATATAAAGAGGACAGCGTCACGACGATGCTCAGTGGGCCGTATCGCGATGCCACGAGATAGAGGGCGTTGGCAAGCATGTCGAGAATGCCTCCTGCCACGGCGATTGCGGTCACGCCGGCCGGCATGCGCAGCGATCGTCTCGTGACAACCGCCAGCATTGCGAACAGCACGAACGACACGCCGCGCGCCGCGACGAGCGGCCACATGCCTGCCTCCGCGCGCGTCCGTGCGATCGCAAGGAAGAAGAGCCCGATCGCCACGCCCGACGCCAGCGCAGTGCCCACACCCGAGGCACGAGCGACAGGGCTGAAGCCCTGTGCCGCCGGACTCGAGGGCGAGGGGGCGCGCGTGTCCTGCTGGCTGACGAGCACGATCGAGGCAAGTGCCAGCGCGATACCGGCGAGTGGTCCTGTCCCCGGCCGTTCGCCGAGCGCGATCGACACGGCAACCGGGACGGTCACCGCGCAGACAGCCGTGATCGGCGCAGCGATCGCCATCGAGGTTATCGCCAGCGCTCGATACAGGAGCGCGACGCCGATCCCGCCCGTGACCCCTGCCGCACCACCCCAGAACCAGTCGCTCCGCACCGGGAACGCCTGCGGCAGAAAGAGTAGAATGACGGCGAGCGCGAGCAGCCCCACGCCTTGTGACACGACGACGACCGTGATGGCGGTCGCGCGGCGAGAGGCGAGGCCGCCGAGGAAATCGGCGGCGCCATAGACGACCCCCGAGGCCAAAGCGGCAAAAAGTGCTGTCACGTTTGACAACCATACCGTTGATCACCTATGAACATAGCGCTCCACGTCACCACGGCTCTCATTCTGGAGGTTCCCCATGCGTCATCGATTGCTCATATGCGTGATTCTTCTCGCGGCTCTTGTACTCCCGGCATCCGCTCAAACTCCGTCCGGTGAAATCAGCGGCACGGTGGCCGACTCGAGCGGCTCGGTGATGCCCGGCGTCCGGGTGACGCTCACCAACGCGGCGACCAACGCCATTCGTCTGACGGAGACCAACGCGTCGGGCGTCTACGTGTTTCCGGCGGTGCCCCCCGGCAACTACAACCTGAAGGTCGAGCTCGAGGGCTTCTCGACGGCCGAGCAAACGAACATCAACGTGCAGGTGGGCAGCGCGAACCGCTTCCCGTTCACGCTGGCGATCGGCCAGTTGACCGACGTCGTGTCGGTCGTGGCCGATACCCCCGTCATACAGACGCAGAACGCGTCGATCGGCACCGTCATCGAGAACCGCAGCATCGTCGAGCTGCCGCTGAACGGACGCAACTACCTGCAGCTGGCCTCGCTGATACCCGGCGCCACGACCAACGGCCCCGCGTCCGCCCAGGGGCAGCAGCGGATGGGCGGCCAGCGCAACAGCTTTTCGCTGAACGTCTCGGGCCAGCGCATCCACTTCAACCACTACTCGCTCGACGGCGTCGAGAACACCGATCTCAACTTCAACAGCTACATGCTGCTGCCGTCGGTCGATGCGCTCGAAGAGTTCAAGGTGGAGTCGGGCATCTTCGGCGCCGAGTTCGGCCGCGCGGTCGCGCAGATCAACGCGAGCACGAAATCGGGTACGAATGCGTTCCACGGAACTGTGTTCGAGTTCATGCGCAATGCGAAGATGGACGCGAAGAACTTCTTCGATCCACAAGACAGGCCCATTCCGCCTTTTACACGCAACCAGTACGGGACGACGGTGGGTGGTCCGGTCCTCGCCAATAAGCTGTTCTTCATGTTCAACTGGGAAGGGCTGCGCGAAAAGAAGTCGCTCACGAGCAACGCGTCGCTGCCGCTGACGGCATGGCGCACCGGCGATTTTTCGAACCTGCGTGACGCGGCCGGCAACCTCATCGTGATTTACGACCCGGCGACACGCGTGTTCGACGCGGCCGGGAACGTCCTTCGGGCGCCGACGCCGTTCCCCGACAACAAGATTCCCGCCAACCGGATTCACCCGGCCTCGAAGAAGCTGGTCGATTACTACCCGATTCCCGAGCAGGAGCGGACCGGCGCGAACTTCGTCAACAACGAAGCGCGGAGAGTCGACAACGATCAGTTCACGTACCGGCTCGATTACAGCCAGAGCGCGACGATGAACTGGTTCTTCCGCCACAGCATCTCTCGCGAGCTTGGATACGATCCGTTCGCCATCCCGAACATGGGCAGCAACACCGACACCGACGTCAACCAGATGGTGCTCGGCAACACGAAGACCATCGGCACGAACAAGCTCAACGATCTGCGCATCGGGTTCGGCCAGTTGAAGAACGCCCACATCTCGCCGCGCGCCAACGTAGAGAACGTGGTCGGTGCGCTCGGCATCAACATCGTGAACGACAACCCCCTCTACTGGGGGGTGCCGAACATCGGCATCACGGCTCTCTCCGGCCTCGGCGAGGAAAGCGACGCTCCGTTCATTAACAACGACAAGACGATTCAGTTCGTGGACAATTTCTCGTGGATTCTCGGCAACCATTCAGTGAAGTTCGGCGGCGAGCTGCGGCGGGTCCTCTACGACCAGATCGGCGGCGTCGTCACGCGCGGCCGATTCAATTTCGACGGCCGCTATACGCGGCAGCCGCTCTTGCCCACGGCTCAGGCCGGCGGCGCGGCGTTCGCGGATTTCCTGCTGGGGCACTTCAACAACGCCGAGTCGCAGGTCGGCGCGCCGATCGCAGACTTCAGATCGAATTACTACGCGATTTATATCCAGGACAACTGGAAGGTGAGGCCGAACCTCACGATCGACTACGGCTTGCGGTGGGAGTACGACCAGCCGTTCACCGACAAGGACGACAAGATCGTCAACATCGACTACACGTGGGACAACAGCTACCAACCTGTCTTCGTCCGCACGGGCACCGGCGATCCGTATGAAGGCAACCCGCCGTTCCAGCTCGGCGCGGGCATTCCGTATGTCCGCGATGGCCGTTTCGGCCGGGGCGCCTACAAACCCGATTACAACGACATCGCGCCGCGGCTGGGCCTGGCCTGGTCATTAAATGACAAAACCGTTGTTCGAGCCGGCGGCGGCATCTACTACGTGCGCGACATCGGCAACGCGGTGTTCGACATCGTCCGCAATGCGCCGTTCACCATTCGCCGGAACGAGCCGGCCGAAACGTTCCGGCCGAACCTCAGCTTCGAGCAGCCGTTCGCGCGCACCGGCTCGCCGACGTTCATCCTCGCGGCCGAGTACGACGTCCCTTCGTCCTACATCGCGCAGTGGTCGCTGGGATTCCAGCGGGAACTGCCTGGCTCGATATCGGCCGAAGTGACGTATTTCGGATCCTCGGGCGTGCACCTGCGCCGTCTGCAGACCTACAACAACACCGAGCCAAGCGCGCTGGCCAACACGAATCTGTCGCGGCCGTTCCCGAACCTGGGCGGCATGCAGGTCATGAACGCGCCGAGCCATTCGAAGTACAACGCGCTCTACATCAAGACGCAGAAGCGGTTCTCGAAGGGCATCAGCTTCCTGAGCTCGTTCTCCTACGGGAAATCGATTGATAACGGCAGCGGCATCCGCACGAGCGTGGGAGACCCGCTGACGCCGTCGAACAACTACGATCTCGAGCTCGAGACCGGTCCATCGGCGTTCGACTTCCGCAAGCGCTGGACGACGTCGTGGATCTGGGAGCTGCCGTTCGGTCAGGATCGGCGCTTCATGAACCGCGGCGGCGTTGTTGATTTCGTGCTCGGCGGCTGGCAGCTCGGCGGCATCCTGACACTGCAGGATGGCTTCCCGTTTACGTTGGGCTGCAGCACCGGCACCGTGCAGAATGGCGGCGGCGGATGCTACCCGGACCCAGCACCAGGCAGCCCGGATTGGAAGCTGCCGGCGAGCGAACGGAGCCGGACGAAATACTTCAATACCGCCGCCTTCGTCAACCGCAATCCGGAGTACGGAACCGGGTTCCGCTACGGCACAGTGAAACGCAACACGGTTGTCGGGCCTGGCATCAAGAGCTTCGACATGTCGATCAACAAGAACTTCGATGTGGGCAACGATCACCTCGAGTTCCGCATCGAAATATTCAATCTGCCGAACGTGCCGATCTGGGGACAGCCAGGATCGCAGCTGGGCACGCCGAATTACGGCGTGATTACCAGCACGCGCATGGATTCGCGGCAGATTCAACTCGGGTTGAAGTTCGTGTTTTAGAGACACAGAGGCACACCCATGAGACGACTCTACGGTTCGTTCGCGTTGCTCCCGCTGCTCGTATGGTCGGTCTCGGTCTCGGGACAGACCATGAATACGTTAACGGCGCAGGAGACATCTCAGGGGTGGCAGCTTCTGTTCGACGGCAAGACGCTGAACGGGTGGCATTCGCAGGCCCCGCCTCAAGGGCGGGGCCGGGCGGGCCGGGCGGGCACGCCGCCGGCCGCCCCGGCGCCGGCGCAGCCAGGCGCGCTGCCGGCCGTCAACTCGACTCCGACGCCGTGCGTCACCAAGCAGTCGGCGTCGACGCCCGCGGGCAGCTCGCATTGGGAAGTCGTCGATGGTTTGTTGACGGCGTGCGGCGAGCCAGCCGGCTATTTGAACTCCGATCGAAGTTATAAGAATGTCGTCCTGTCGCTCGAATTCAGGACGTCGGAAACGGCCAACAGCGGCGTGTTCGTACGCTCGCCAGAGGAGGCCGGCGGCTACGAAGTGCAGATCTGGAAACAGCAGCCGGCGGGCTACAACACCGGCTCAATCGTCGGAACGGCGAAGACCGCCCGCGACTACGCGTTCAAGGCCGATCAGTGGAACACCCTGCAGGTGACCGCCGACGGCGACCACCTCGTCGTCGTGCTGAACGGCGAGACCACGCTCGATATCCGCGACGCGAAATTCCCCGAGGGGAACATCCGGCTCCAGTATCAGCAGTTCCCCATCGCATTCCGCAATGTGAAACTGCGTTCCCTTCCGTGAAGGAACCAGGAATTAACTTGAATTAACTCGACCACCAGCACCACCAGCACCACCACCACGGTTCGCTGGACATGAAAAAGCGATGAAAGTATGCGCTCTGCGCGGATCGTGTCGGCCGCGCTGCGCGACGGCGATCTGCACACGAGCGAGGCCGAGGCGGCCATCCCTGACGAATTGCGCCCGCCGATGCAGCCCCCGGCGTGGCTTCAGGAAGCGATGCCGGCTGAGGCTCCGGGGACGCTGAGCAAAGACGAGACAGCGGCGGTGCTTGCCTGCATTCTGCAATTGAACAAGATACCTGCGGGCAAAGCGGATCTGCCCGCCGATCGCGCGGTGCTCGATCGCATCCGTATCACTGAGACGTTTAGACGATCTGACGCTTCCATCAACGAACTCATGTAGCTCATCGTAGCCTTCATTCGCTCCTGGTTGGCGCTGTCGTCCCCGCCAGCGCCGCGGCCGCCTTGAAACGATCTGTGACATCAATGGAGGCGCGTGACGATCCGCGCGAGTATCCGTTCCGCCATCCGTTTCCTCGTCATGATTCGCCCTCGATCGCGGTTTACACCACTGTGCCGAACAGCTTGCCGACGCCGGCCGTCAGTGCCATGGCCAGCGCTCCCCAGAACGCCACGCGGAGTGCAGCCTGGCGCACCGGCGCTCCACCCGCGCGCGCCGATACGCCACCAAGCGCGGTGAGAAACACCAGCGACGTACCGGCCACCACAGCGATCACATGCGACGGGGGAGCCATCAACAACGTGAGCAGCGGCAACAGGGCGCCTACGGCGAAACTCGCCGCCGACGTCAGGCCGGCCTGCACGGGGCGCGCGCTCGACACAGCGGACATCCCGAGCTCGTCTCGTGAATGCGCACCCAGTGCATCGTGCGCCATCAACTGCTTCGAGACCTCCGTGGCCAGCTCAGGAGTCAGCCCCCGTTCCACGTAGATTGCGGCCAACTCTCGCGCTTCGAACTCAGGCTCTGAGGCCAGCTCACCGCGCTCACGCCGCAGGTCGGCCTGCTCGGTATCTGCCTGCGAGCTGACCGACACGTACTCGCCCGCGGCCATCGACATGGCGCCTGCCACCAGTCCTGCAACGCCGGCGACCAGCAACGCACTGCGGTCGGCATTCGCCGACGCCACGCCGACGATGAGGCTTGCCGTGGAGACGATGCCGTCGTTGGCCCCGAGCACGGCGGCTCGGAGCCAGCCGATTCGCTCGGTGCGGTGCCGCTCCTGATGAACGATATGTGGCATGCCAACCTCCTTCAGGGACTTTTTTCGCACCCGCCAGGGAAATCCGCTGCCCCTCTGGTCGCAACCACACAGATCCCCAGCGATCCTGCGGTGGCCAGAAGGTACGGAGCTTGCCTTGCGTCAAGCGGAGCCATTCTATGCTGCGACAATCACCGTCGGCCGATATTCGCCGTCCGGTCGTGTTGCTCGTTCAGCAGTCACGTGACGACGGGTTGGACATGTATGCGGAGTTCCTGCGTTACCACGGGCTCGCGCCGATTGCGGTCTCGAGTGCAAAAGAAGCTCGACAACTCGCGCCTCGGGCCGACATCATCGTGACGGGCATCAGGCTCGACGATGCGGTGGACGGCGTCGAGCTCGTCTCGCGCCTGCGCCACACCGAGACAACGAAGCGGACGCCAATCGTCGTCCTGACCGCGTGCGGGGAGCCGGGAGACCGGCGCCGCGCTCAGCATGCGGGGTGTGATACCTTTCTGCCGAAGCCGTGCCTCCCGAACGAGCTGCTGCGCCAGGTGCGGCGGCTGCTATCCGCACCTCGCCGGCGAAAGCGCGAGTGCACAAACGCATCGAGCGCGCGATGACTCGCTTGCATATGCGGGACCTGCTCGAGTCGAGCGAGATTCCATTCGCGACCGCACAGTTCGCACGACGAAAAGCTGTCTTCCGCCAGGGCGACGTCTCCGATGACGTACTCCACATCGAGAGCGGATCGATTCATCGGACACCTCCTCAGGCGCAGGATCCGCCTCGAAACCGACCTGACCGATCAGATCCTCTTTTCCGCCGAGCAGCGTCTGGCGCACACGCTGCTCGTCCTTGCCGGTTGCGATGAGCGGCGCCCATGCCGGGGAGTGGTGCCTCACATCTCACAGGAGATCATGGCAGAGATGGTCGGCACCACGCGCTCGCGGGTGAACAGTTTCATGCGGAAGTTCAAGAAAACCGGATTCATCGAGGAGGACGGCGGAGTGCTCTACGTCCGCACATCCGGGGCGGCGGCCGGCATGTCTCCGTTGTTCACCTCCGAGGCGAGCCGTTGGCTTCGGACGGGCTGACGACGCGCGGCGATCTGCGGTACTCCTTCCGTTTCTGTCACTTCTCCGATCAAGCGATTTGGCTGACGTTGGCGCTGGAGGCGCACGCTCTAAGCCAGTCCTAACCGCCGCCGCAAGTCGCCGAGATCCGGTTGGAAGGATGCCTTCTGTTCTCCTGAGCGATCGAGGTCGCTGAGAAGCGCGTCGAGCCGCTCGCGTCCGCGAGCCGTCTTGGCCGCCTGTCGAGGCGTCCGGTTTCCAAGCGCCGGGATTTTCGTGTCGATCCACGCGGCCCAGTGACTCCGCATCAACTCCGCCTCGAGTGCCTGGATTTCGGGAGTGCGCTCCAACTCCGGCGAGGATGTCGCGGGCTCGTCCCCACGCGCGCGTCGGTCCTCGAGTTCCTTGACGATGTCAGTAATGTTGGTTTCGACGAGCATTGCCGTCGAGCCGAATCGTTTCGAGATCTCTTTCGCAATGCGTTCCCGTCGCCGCGCCGAATTGACCTCGACTATCAAGCGCGATTCCTCGAGGCGCAATGTGCCGAGCGTGGTGTTGTCCCAGTCCTTGTGCTTGCGGTTGCCCGGTTTGAGCCAGGTCAGCACCGCCGCTTCGATCGCACCGGCTGCGTCACGGCGCTCGTCGTCGACGTGCATCTCTCCGCGAAGTGTTGCGAGAGGCCGCAGCCGCTCGAAGGCCTCGGCCGCCCTCACACCCAGGTCATAGGTCATCGTCGTCAACTCAATCGGATCGCCGTCGGTGTTCTGCAGCGTCGGCAGCCTCGGGTTCACGATTGCGTCGGCGATCTGGTGATAGAACCGGCGAATCTCGCTCTGGTCATTGGCCAGATCCGCGACCGTCATGAGCCGGCGCGGACAGAGGTGATCGCGGAGCTCGATGACGGGCAGGTGCCACGCCGGCGGAATCACCCATGGCGAGGCACCGATCATGATGCTCGCACCACCAGCGGTCACGACGCGGGTGAACGTCAGATCGCCGGCGCGCAGGGTTCGGGATGCGCTCTGCTCGAGCACCTGAAAACGCCGCCCCGTCAGGATGTCCTTGAGATCGATCGACCGGCCAGGCGCGGTCGATTCGACAACGAAAAAACTCGGGTGGCTCTTGCACGCCTGTTCGATGAACTCGCGATGGAAGTCAGGGCAGGATTCGACCCCGCGGTGCAGAAAGTGCAGCGCCACGGGCTCGGTTGGCCAGCCGGCCGGCAGGTCTGCGGCCGCCGAATCAGGCACGAATGAGAACAGGAAAAACGGATCGAATGTCGTTCCGAACTCAGGCGAATTGCCGACATCGTCGGGAACCGCATTCCAGAGGAAGAATTCCTCCCACGCCTCGTCGAAGAACTCGACGTCGAATTCGTCGGCGGCATACGCAAAGAGTGCCGGGATCAGTACGCCTTCCGCGCTGCGGAGACGCATCCTGGCCGCGTCACTGGCGTCAAGCACGCGCAAGCAGCAGTGCTTGAATTTGCGGCCGCTACCGCACGGGCACGGGTCGTTGCGACCAGTTGGTGACATAGGTCGGTGGGGTGATCGGTGAGTAATGCGATCACAATCGTAGCTCAAGAGGCAGCGCGTACACCGGCGGGCACACTGAAGTCGACGCCAATGTGTGCCTGTCAAGCACACATTGTGCTACGCTCTGGAACACCCGAATTCCGACCGTTACGCCGGCCAGCGCATCTTCGTCGTCCGGCGCGAGGACCATGTGTACCTCGTTCCGTTCCCGCCTTCGCCCGCCAATGAGCGACGCGGGCTACGGCGAGGTCTCGCCGTAGCGCTTCGCGCGGAGGCGGACGTCGAGGACGAGCACACGGTCTTCCTGAAGACGATCATCCCGAGCCGGAAGGCCACGAAGCAATACCTCGGAGAGGAGTCCGACGATGAAGGTTGATGCCGACGAAAAGGAGTTGCTCCAGTCCGTCGAGCGAGGTGAATGGAAATCCGCCAGCGGCGGCAAGCGGGAGCGAACTCGCTTCACCCGCTACGCCAAGGCGACGTTCCGCAAGGATCGTCGGCTGAACATCCGGCTCTCGAGCAAGGACCTGGAGGCGATCCAGAAGCGCGCGCTCGCGGAGCGTCTACCGTATCAGACGCTGATCGCGAGCCTGCTGCACAAGTACGCTTCTGGCCGCTTGAAAGAGGTGTAACGACAGACGCGCCCGAAGGGCCATCCATTCTCATGGCGTCCCTCGCACTGACCCCACGGCGCCACCTGCTGTTCACGGCCGAGGACGGCACGTTCCAACCGCCGCCAGAGCTGTTGCAGAGGCTCGACCGCGCCTTCGCCCGTGGCTCGGGTCACGGCCTGCTCGAGCTCGGCGCCGCCGAAGTCGGGACCACACTTCCAGCAGACTTTAATTACTGGCGCGACTTCGCCGTGCGGCTGGTCACAACCGTTTGCACGCATCCCGATTCCGAGGCGCACCACGCGAGAATACCTGCGCCCGCGATCGAGGAACTCGAGGAGCTCGCTGTGGGCGCGCCGCCGATGACCGGCACCGAGTACATCACGGCGTCAGTCCTCGAAACGCTCTGGACGGAGATCGCGACGGCATTTCGAGCCGAACTCGCCGAATCGAAGGCGTCGGTCCAGGAGTTTCTCCAACAGAAGAGTCCAGCCTGGCATCTTGTCGGCCGCGTCCATTTCAACCTCGCGGAGAACCGTCGCGATGACGAAGCGCCATTCGCGTTTCTGGCGACCTACACGACGCAACTCTCGAAGCACGCCAAGGCGCAGCATCTGCCGCTCGGCCGCGCGTTGAGTGAATACGCAGGCGCCACCAACAAGGCGCGGCTGCTCTCGTTGCTCGTGCCGGTCCAGCGCGCCGCCGCCGAGTGTCCGTGGCTGAAAGCGATGGTCGAGGCTGGCGAGATCTATCATCCATTGCGGTGGACGCCCGCCGAGGCGTTTCAACTGCTGACCGATGTTCCCCGCCTCGAGGCCGCCGGCGTCGTCGTGCGCGTACCGAGCGCATGGCGGGCGAATCGACCACCACGTCCGCAAGTCACGGCCACCGTCGGGGGCAAGCCGCCGTCGGGTCTCGGCACGGACGCGCTGCTCGACTTCGAGATGGGCGTCAGCCTCGACGGCGAACCGCTGACCACAGCGGAGATCGAGCAGTTGCTCGCCGCGTCGAACGGACTGCACCTGGTGCGCGGGCGCTGGGTCGAGGTCGATCGCGAACGACTCAGCCGGATGCTCGACGAGTTCCGGGCGGTGGAGACGGCCGCCGCGAAGGACGGCCTGTCCTTCGGCGAAGCGATGCGCCTCCTCGCCGGCGCGCACGTGCCGGGCGACATCGTCGCCGACAGCGCGCCAGACTGGTCAAGCGTCGTCGCCGGACCGTGGCTGACGAAGACCCTCGCCGGCCTTCGCGATCCCGCCCAGCTTGCGCAACTGGATCCTGGCGCCGCGCTGAGGGCGACGTTGCGTCCCTATCAGCAGGCCGGCGTGCGATGGCTGCATCTGCTCTCCAGCCTCGGCCTGGGCGCCTGCCTCGCCGATGACATGGGCCTCGGCAAGACGATGCAGGTTCTGGCGCTGCTGCTGATTCTGAGAAAGACAGGCGACGCGAGCGGCGCGGGGCGGGCGGCCTCGCGGCCAGGCGATGATGAGACGCGGCGCGCCAACCTTCTGGTCGCGCCGGCCTCCCTGCTGGCCAATTGGGCCGCGGAGATCGAACGCTTCGCGCCGACCCTCACCGCGATCATCGCGCATCCGTCTGCGATGACCGGCGCGGAATTGAAGGCCCTCGATCGTAACCGGATCGCCGGTGTCGATCTCGTCATCACCAGCTATGGATCGCTGCTGCGCGTGCCCGCGCTACTTGCCATGCCGTGGCGCCTCGCCATCCTGGACGAGGCGCAGGCGATCAAGACACCCGGCGCCAAGCAGACGCGCGCCGCCAAGCAGATCGACGCGCAGGCGCGCATCGCGCTCAGCGGCACACCGGTGGAAAACCGCCTGGGCGATCTCTGGTCTATCTTCGACTTTCTCAACCCCGGCCTGCTGGGATCGGCAAAGGCGTTCTCGGCATTTGCCAAGAGCCTCTCGTCACAATCACACAATGCATACGCACCGCTGCGCGGGCTGGTGCGTCCGTACATCCTGCGGCGGCTGAAGACCGACAAGTCCGTCATCGCCGACCTACCGGACAAGACCGAGGTGAAGGCCTTCTGTCACCTGACGCGCAAGCAGGCGGCGCTCTATCAGCAGTCGGTCGCCGATCTGACAGCGGAGCTCGGTCGGGCCGACGGCATGAAGCGCCGTGGCGTTGTGCTCGCGTCGCTGATGCGCCTCAAGCAGATCTGTAATCATCCGTCGCAATGGCTCGGCGACGGATCGTGGAGCGAGGCCGACAGCGGCAAGCTGGCCAGACTGCGCGAGATCGCGGAGGTCATCGCGGCGAAGCAGGAGAAAGTACTCGTCTTCACGCAGTTCCGCGAGATGACCACGCCGCTGGCCGCGTTCCTCGAGTCCGTCTTCGAGCGGCCTGGCCTCGTCCTGCACGGCGACACGGCGGTGGGCAAGCGACAAGCGCTGGTGCGGCAGTTCCAGGAGGACGAGCGGGTGCCCTTTTTCGTCATCTCGCTGAAGGCCGGCGGCGCAGGGCTCAACCTCACCGGCGCCTCGCACGTCGTGCACTTCGATCGCTGGTGGAACCCGGCCGTCGAGGATCAAGCCACCGACCGCGCGTTCCGCATCGGCCAAACCAAGAACGTACTGGTGCACAAGTTCGTCTGCCGCGGGACAGTTGAAGAAAAGATCGATCAGCTCATTGACTCCAAGCGCCGGCTCTCTCAGGATCTGCTCGAAGGCGGCGGCGAAGTGCTGGTGACCGAGATGAGAGACGACGAGCTGTTGAAGCTCGTCGCGCTCGATCTCCATACCGCGTCCGGGGGGTGAGGATGGATTACGACTACTACGGCTTCAAACCCTACGTCTCGGTCGGCGCTCGACGCGCTCAAGCTGCGCGCGAACTGGCGAAGCTCCGGAAGAAGGGCCGCAAGATATCGCCTGTGGTCATCGAAGGCCGCACGATCGCCGGGACATTCTGGGGCGAAGCGTGGTGCGACAACCTCGAACGCTACAGCGACTTCGCCAATCGCCTGCCGCGGGGCCGGACGTACGTGCGCAACGGGTCGGTGGTCGATCTGCAGGTCGCGCCGGGCCGCGTCACGGCGCTCGTCAGCGGCTCGACGATGTACGACGTGAAGGTGACGGTCGGAGCGGTGCCGCGAGCCCGCTGGAGCGCCATCTGCAAAGACTGCTCGGGCGCCATCGACTCCCTCGTCGAGCTCCTGCAGGGACGCTTCTCAAGGGGCGTCATGACGCGTCTCTGCGAGGAGAAGACGGGGCTGTTCCCGGCACCGAAGGACATCCTCTTCACCTGCAGTTGTCCGGATTGGGCGTCGATGTGCAAGCACGTGGCGGCGGTGCTGTACGGCGTCGGCGCGCGACTGGATCATCAGCCGGAGTTGCTCTTCACGCTCCGCAACGTCGATTCGCAGGACTTGATCGCGAAGGCCGGCTCCGATCTCGCGAAGAAACAGAAGGGACCCGTTGGCGTGAAGGTGCTCGCGAGCGACGATCTCTCGCAGATGTTCGGCATCGAGATGGCGCCGGCGACACCGCCGAAGCGCGCTGCAGTCAGCACGGTCGCGACGAAGCCATCCACCGCCGCAAGCGCGAAAACATCGTCCAGGCAGACGAAGGTGAGCAGGCCGGCGACACTGACAGAGCCTGCGCCCAGGCGCCGCGATGGGAGACGACGGCTGACACCGGCGAAGCGGCGAGCGATATCGGAGCGCATGCGCAAGTACTGGGCTGCACGGAGAGACCGGCTCAAGAAGCAGAAGGCCTCCCGATCGTCGTAACGTTGGCGCCGATCATCTGGCCTCGTCTCTTCAGGTCAGCACGGATCTCGGCGTAGTGAGCAGCAGCGTCGTCGGGAAACTCCAGGACCGCGACGTGCGGAAGAAACGCGTGAAGGGCGGTGGCGTCCTGCGCTCGCCGCGGAGACACTTCGACACCATGGAGCAGCTCCGACTTGGTAATCACCGACATGCAGACCTCGGTGACCGGCACGGCGCGCAATCGCTTGATGACAGCCTCGCTCGAGCGCTTGATAATGACTGTGCCCAAAACTGTGCCCACCGGATCGCCGGAAACGCGTCGATTTCCTCAGCATTTCTATGAAGGCGGATTCCCAAAAAACCGTCGCCTGCGGAACCGTCAAATCGCGATCGCGCAAGTGCCGTCTTCACGTATACTTACCGTCTGCGGTGAGGTGGCCGAGCGGCCGAAGGCGGCGGTTTGCTAAACCGTTGTAGGGCCCAAAAGCTCTACCCAGGGTTCGAATCCCTGCCTCACCGCCAGTT